>NZ_AHHC01000066.1:0-106996 GCF_000242655.1 Pseudomonas sp. PAMC 25886 | reverse complement strand
CCTCGCCTTAGGGACCGACTAACCCTGCGTCGATTAACGTTGCGCAGGAAACCTTGGTCTTTCGGCGTGGGTGTTTTTCACACCCATTATCGTTACTCATGTCAGCATTCGCACTTCTGATACCTCCAGCAAGCTTCTCAACTCACCTTCACAGGCTTACAGAACGCTCCTCTACCGCATCACCCGAAGGTGATACCCGTAGCTTCGGTGTATGGTTTGAGCCCCGTTACATCTTCCGCGCAGGCCGACTCGACTAGTGAGCTATTACGCTTTCTTTAAAGGGTGGCTGCTTCTAAGCCAACCTCCTAGCTGTCTAAGCCTTCCCACATCGTTTCCCACTTAACCATAACTTTGGGACCTTAGCTGACGGTCTGGGTTGTTTCCCTTTTCACGACGGACGTTAGCACCCGCCGTGTGTCTCCCATGCTCGGCACGTTGTAGGTATTCGGAGTTTGCATCGGTTTGGTTAAGCGGGATGACCCCCTAGCCGAAACAGTGCTCTACCCCCTACAGTGATACATGAGGCGCTACCTAAATAGCTTTCGAGGAGAACCAGCTATCTCCGAGCTTGATTAGCCTTTCACTCCGATCCACAGGTCATCCGCTAACTTTTCAACGGTAGTCGGTTCGGTCCTCCAGTTAGTGTTACCCAACCTTCAACCTGCCCATGGATAGATCGCCCGGTTTCGGGTCTATTCCCAGCGACTAGACGCCCTATTAAGACTCGCTTTCGCTACGCCTCCCCTATTCGGTTAAGCTCGCCACTGAAAATAAGTCGCTGACCCATTATACAAAAGGTACGCAGTCACAGAACAAGTCTGCTCCCACTGCTTGTACGCATACGGGTTTCAGGATCTATTTCACTCCCCTCTCCGGGGTTCTCTTCGCCTTTCCCTCACGGTACTAGTTCACTATCGGTCAGTCAGTAGTATTTAGCCTTGGAGGATGGTCCCCCCATATTCAGACAAAGTTTCTCGTGCTCCGTCCTACTCGATTTCATGACTAAGAGATTTTCGCGTACAGGGCTATCACCCACTATGGCCGCACTTTCCAGAGCGTTCCGCTAATCTCAAAGCCACTTAAGGGCTAGTCCCCGTTCGCTCGCCACTACTAAGGGAATCTCGGTTGATTTCTTTTCCTCAGGGTACTTAGATGTTTCAGTTCCCCTGGTTCGCTCCATACACCTATGTATTCAGTGTAAGGTAACCATCTTATGATGGCTGGGTTCCCCCATTCAGACATCTCCGGATCAAAGTCTGTTTGCCGAGTCCCCGAAGCTTTTCGCAGGCTACCACGTCTTTCATCGCCTCTGACTGCCAAGGCATCCACCGTATGCGCTTCTTCACTTGACCATATAACCCCAAGCAATCTGGTTATACTGTGAAGACGACATTCGCCGAAAATTCGAATTTCTCAACTAAGAGAACTCACAAATTTTACCTTAGCCTGATCCGTTACCAGTGAAAGTAACGTTCAGTCTATCTTTCTATCACATACCCAAATTTTTAAAGAACGATCTAATCAAAGACTAGAAATCAACATTCACCATCACAATGATGGAATGCTCATTTCTAAGCTTTCAAGACAGAAGCAGTTAGTGGTGGAGCCAAACGGGATCGAACCGTTGACCTCCTGCGTGCAAGGCAGGCGCTCTCCCAGCTGAGCTATGGCCCCGTATTTCTACAGGCGTTTCCCACACAAAATTGGTGGGTCTGGGCAGATTCGAACTGCCGACCTCACCCTTATCAGGGGTGCGCTCTAACCAACTGAGCTACAGACCCAATTTCGGGCTGCTTCTTTATCGTCTTCTTCAATGAATCAAGCAATTCGTGTGGGAACTTATGGAGCAGCTGATGTCGTCGATTAAGGAGGTGATCCAGCCGCAGGTTCCCCTACGGCTACCTTGTTACGACTTCACCCCAGTCATGAATCACACCGTGGTAACCGTCCTCCCGAAGGTTAGACTAGCTACTTCTGGTGCAACCCACTCCCATGGTGTGACGGGCGGTGTGTACAAGGCCCGGGAACCTATCCCCTGTGTGCCTTCTGATTCGCGATTACTAGCGATTCCGACTTCACGCAGTCGAGTTGCAGACTGCGATCCGGACTACGATCGGTTTTCTGGGATTAGCTCCACCTCGCGGCTTGGCAACCCTCTGTACCGACCATTGTAGCACGTGTGTAGCCCAGGCCGTAAGGGCCATGATGACTTGACGTCATCCCCACCTTCCTCCGGTTTGTCACCGGCAGTCTCCTTAGAGTGCCCACCATTACGTGCTGGTAACTAAGGACAAGGGTTGCGCTCGTTACGGGACTTAACCCAACATCTCACGACACGAGCTGACGACAGCCATGCAGCACCTGTCTCAATGTTCCCGAAGGCACCAATCTATCTCTAGAAAGTTCATTGGATGTCAAGGCCTGGTAAGGTTCTTCGCGTTGCTTCGAATTAAACCACATGCTCCACCGCTTGTGCGGGCCCCCGTCAATTCATTTGAGTTTTAACCTTGCGGCCGTACTCCCCAGGCGGTCAACTTAATGCGTTAGCTGCGCCACTAAGAGCTCAAGGCTCCCAACGGCTAGTTGACATCGTTTACGGCGTGGACTACCAGGGTATCTAATCCTGTTTGCTCCCCACGCTTTCGCACCTCAGTGTCAGTAGTCAGTCCAGGTGGTCGCCTTCGCCACTGGTGTTCCTTCCTATATCTACGCATTTCACCGCTACACAGGAAATTCCACCACCCTCTACCATACTCTAGCTCGTCAGTTTTGAATGCAGTTCCCAGGTTGAGCCCGGGGATTTCACATCCAACTTAACGAACCACCTACGCGCGCTTTACGCCCAGTAATTCCGATTAACGCTTGCACCCTCTGTATTACCGCGGCTGCTGGCACAGAGTTAGCCGGTGCTTATTCTGTCGGTAACGTCAAAACAGCAAAGTATTAATTTACTGCCCTTCCTCCCAACTTAAAGTGCTTTACAATCCGAAGACCTTCTTCACACACGCGGCATGGCTGGATCAGGCTTTCGCCCATTGTCCAATATTCCCCACTGCTGCCTCCCGTAGGAGTCTGGACCGTGTCTCAGTTCCAGTGTGACTGATCATCCTCTCAGACCAGTTACGGATCGTCGCCTTGGTGAGCCATTACCCCACCAACTAGCTAATCCGACCTAGGCTCATCTGATAGCGCAAGGCCCGAAGGTCCCCTGCTTTCTCCCGTAGGACGTATGCGGTATTAGCGTCCGTTTCCGGACGTTATCCCCCACTACCAGGCAGATTCCTAGGCATTACTCACCCGTCCGCCGCTCTCAAGAGAAGCAAGCTTCTCTCTACCGCTCGACTTGCATGTGTTAGGCCTGCCGCCAGCGTTCAATCTGAGCCATGATCAAACTCTTCAGTTCAAACATCTTTGGGTTTTTAAGAAACCCTAAACTTGGCTCAGCAATCGTTGGTTACATCTTTGATTTCTCGCGGAGTAACTTGTGATGCTGATAATCTTGCTGACTATCAGTCTGACTCCACAAGCACCCACACGAATTGCTTGATTCAGTTGTTAAAGAGCGGTTGGTTAAGATCTTTCGTCTCAACCGAGGCGCGCATTCTACAGCAGCCTCATTTGCTGTCAAGTGATTATTTTCAGAAGTTTTCAAAGTTTCCTTTGTAACTTCAACCACTTGCGCTTCCGATCTCTCGTTAGCGGGAGGCGAATTCTACAGCGTTACACGCTGCTGTCAACACCTCTTTTTCTCCGCTTTCGACCGAGAAGATCGAACCGTTAACAGAGCCAAACTACACCGCTCTATCAACTCCTTCTGGGCTTCGATGATCTGAAGTAACTCGCTGTCGAAACCTACATAACTCTTTGTTTACCAAGGAGTTTTCCGTTTCGACTGCGCCGGAAGTGGGGCGAATTATAGACTTCCAGAATCTGCCGTCAAGGGTTAATTACGCTTTTGTTGCAGAAGATGGTTTTTTAGCAATAAGACGAGGAATTCGGCGCATCACAGGCGATACACGCAGCACCAGAAGCAGCGCCCCTATAGATGCATAGATAGCCCACTCCTTCAGATCAGCCCGCACGATCCACAACATATGCAGCAAACCAAGCCCGAGGATCACGTAAACCAAGCGATGCAGCTTCTTCCAGCGCGAACCAAGGCGTCGCTGACTGTATCGATTGGAGGTTACCGCCAGTACCAATAAAGAAAGGAACCCCAGGGCCCCCACTATAATGTAGGGCCGCTTACGCAGCTCGACACCCAATTGCGACCAGTCCAACCCAAGGATGAACACACAGTAAGCCGCAAGATGCAAAACCACATACGCGAAACACCACAACCCCAACTGCCGTCGCACAGCGATCCACCCCGCCCAACCACTGAGTTTCTGCAGCGGCGTCATGCCCAGGGTGATCAACAACAGAATCAAGGTGCCAAGTCCCAGCCGATCCATCAGCACTTTGCCCGGGTCAGGCCCCAGCGCAAAGCTCCAGGCCTCGTACAACCAGAACAGCGGCCACACCGCCGCTGCTATAAAGACGCCAACGCGCCAGATCGGGTAGCGCATCAATAGTTCTTCCGCAGATCAAGGCCCGTATAGAGAGAGGCGACTTCATCGGAGTAGCCGTTGAACATTTGCGTCTCACGTACATTGGGACTGAACAAACCACTAGGCAGGCGCCGCTCGCGTGCCTGGGTCCAGCGCGGATGGTCGACGGTAGGATTCACGTTCGCATAAAACCCATACTCACTCGCGGCAATGCTTTGCCAGGTGGTTTTAGGCTGCTCGCTGACAAGACTGATGCGCACGATCGACTTGACGCTCTTGAACCCATATTTCCACGGCACCACCAACCGCAGCGGGGCGCCATTCTGGTTTGGCAGCTCCCGGCCATACATCCCCACAGCCAGGATCGCCAAGGGATTCATCGCTTCATCCAGTCGCAGCCCTTCGACATAAGGCCAGTCGATCAAGGCGAAGTTGGACCGCTGCCCCGGCATGCTCTTGGGATCTTGCAGCGTTTCGAAACGGATGTACTTGGCATTGGATGTTGGCTCAACGTGCTTGAGCAATTCAGAAATAGGGAAACCTATCCAGGGAATGACCATCGACCACGCCTCCACACAGCGCAGACGATAGATTCGCTCCTCCAGCTGATAGGGCTTCATGAAGTCTTCAAGCGCATAGCGCCCTGGTTTGGCAACCTCACCATCAATCACCACACTCCACGGCTCAGTCTTCAGAGACCCGGCATTGGCCGCCGGGTCGCCCTTGTCCGTCCCAAACTCGTAGAAGTTGTTGTAGTGAGTCGCGTCCTTGAATGGAGTGATCGCCTCATCCTTGACGGTTACCGCCTGCCATTTCGTACCCGGCAACTTTTCGGCAAACCATCCGGGCGCCTTGCCCGGCTCGACATCCGCATAACGCGCAGCATCATCCGCACTAGCCCAACGCGGCAGACTGCTGGCAGCCATGCCGGCAAGCGCACCGCCAAGCAAGCTGCGGCGAGAGAAATAGAGGGATTCAGGCGTAACGTCCGATTCTTTGCAATCAGACGCTTTGGGGAACTTGATTAACATGGCAACTCCGCAGCTTTTGGAGAACAGATGCACCAATAGACTGCGGAGTATGGGGGAAATTACATTAAGGCAACGTTTTGCGCTGCCGAAGATGCAGCAAATACTGCACAGGGCCTGACGCGGCATAGACGAGGAACGCCAGCAGCAGGATTCGCGGCGGGTCGCTGAAGACCACGGCGAACACCAGCACCACTGCCAGGATAGCCACAAACGGTACACGCCCCTTGAGGTCCAGCTCCTTGAAGCTGTTGTACTTGATGTTGCTGACCATCAGCATGCCGGCCGCCGCGACCATCAAGGCCACCAGGAACGACATCTTGGAGCCCTGGATGCCGTAGTCACTGAACGCCCAGACAATACCGGCCACTACCCCAGCCGCAGCCGGGCTGGCCAGGCCAATGAAGTAACGCTTGTCAGCAGTCCCCACCTGGGTATTGAAACGTGCCAGGCGCAATGCCGCACCCGCCACATAGATGAAGGCAACCATCCAGCCGACCTTGCCCATATCTCCCAGCGCCCACGCAAATGCGAGCAACGCCGGCGCCACACCAAAGGCCACCATGTCCGACAGCGAGTCATATTCGGCGCCGAAGGCACTCTGGGTGTTGGTCATGCGCGCAACCCGTCCGTCCAGGCCATCAAGGACCATGGCGACAAAAATCGCAATCGCGGCAAAACCAAAATACTTGCTCGCCCCGGCAGCATCGCCGGCCGCCAGCGCGCTCTGGGCACTCATCGAGTTGATGATGGAATAGAACCCTGCGAACAGGTTCGCTGTGGTGAACAAATTGGGCAGGAGGTAGATACCACGATGCCGGACTTTACGGCCTTCAGCATCATGCCCTTCTTCGACATGTTCATCGATCGGCAGCAGGCTTTCGGCGTCAGAGGCCTGGTTTGGCTCTTCGGGACGTTCGCTCATGGACTTTACCTTGCAACGGTGTGAAAAATTTCGACAGAAACTTGCGGCGAGTGTTCGCCCGCAAACGATGCAGCTTTATACCAGAACCTGCCCCGCAAACGAAAAAACGCGGCCTAGGCCGCGTTTTCCCTTGATACGTACGACTTAGTTTTTGGCTTTGTCGACGATCTTGTTGGCACCGATCCACGGCATCATGGAGCGCAGTTGCTCGCCGATGATCTCGATACCGTGAGCGGCGTTGTTACGACGCTTGGCGGTCATCGAAGGGTAGCCGGTTGCGCCTTCGCTGATGAACATTTTGGCGTACTCGCCGTCCTGAATACGTTTCAGGGCGTTGCGCATGGCCTGACGGGACTCGGCGTTGATCACTTCCGGGCCAGTCACGTACTCGCCGTATTCGGCGTTGTTGGAGATCGAGTAGTTCATGTTGGCGATACCGCCTTCGTACATGAGGTCAACGATCAGCTTCAGTTCGTGCAAGCATTCGAAGTAGGCCATTTCTGGCGCGTAGCCAGCTTCAACCAGAGTTTCGAAACCAGCCTTAACCAGCTCAACGGTACCGCCGCACAGTACGGCTTGTTCGCCGAACAGGTCGGTTTCAGTCTCGTCCTTGAAGGTGGTTTCGATGATGCCGGTACGACCGCCGCCAACGCCGGCAGCGTAGGACAGCGCAACGTTTTTGGCGTTGCCCGAGGCGTCCTGGTAGATCGCGATCAGGTCAGGAATACCGCCGCCTTTGACGAACTCGGAACGCACGGTGTGGCCCGGTGCTTTCGGCGCGATCATGATCACGTCGAGGTCAGCGCGTGGCACAACCTGGTTGTAGTGGATCGCGAAGCCGTGGGAGAAGGCCAGGGTGGCGCCCTTCTTGATGTTCGGCTCGATTTCGTTCTTGTACAGCGCGGACTGGAACTCGTCCGGGGTCAGGATCATGACCAGGTCGGCAGCAGCAACAGCGGAAGCCACGTCAGTTACTTTCAGACCGTGAGCTTCAGCCTTGGCAACAGTGGCCGAGCCTTTGCGCAGGCCAACAGTCACGTCAACGCCGGAATCTTTCAGGTTGCACGCTTGAGCGTGGCCCTGGGAACCGTAGCCGATGATGGCGACTTTTTTGCCCTGGATGATCGACAGGTCACAATCTTTATCGTAATAAACTTTCATGAGGTTCCTCTATATATCCAGGCCGTTTAAGGCCATTCGCTAAATTTGAGTTAGATGCTGAGTACTTTGTCGCCACGAGCAATCCCGGTGACGCCACTGCGTACAGTTTCCAGAATCGAGGCCGTCCCGATCGACTGGATGAAGCTGTCCAGCTTGTCGCTTGTACCGGTCAATTGAACGGTATAAACGCTGGCGCTCACATCGACGATCTGCCCGCGATAAATGTCGGTAGTGCGCTTGATCTCGGCCCGTTGTGCACCCGTAGCCTTCACTTTTACCAGCATCAGCTCACGCTCGATGTGGGCACTTTCCGACAAGTCGACCAGCTTGACCACTTCGATCAGCTTGTTGAGGTTTTTGGTGATCTGCTCGATCACCTCATCATGGCCAACGGTGGTCAACGTCAGGCGCGACAGGGTCGGGTCTTCGGTTGGCGCCACGGTCAGGCTTTCGATGTTGTAGTTGCGTTGCGAAAACAGACCGACCACACGTGACAGAGCACCCGGTTCGTTCTCCAGAAGCAGGGAGATAATGTGCCGCATGATTAGGTCCGCTCCGTCTTGTTCAGCCACATATCGCGCATGGAACCGTCTTTGATCTGCATCGGGTAGACGTGCTCGCTGGTGTCGACCTGAATATCGAGGAACACCAGGCGGTCCTTCATGGCGAACGCCTCTTCCATCATCGGCTTCAAATCCTTCAAATCGGTGATGCGCATGCCGACATGGCCATAGGCTTCAACCAACTTGACGAAATCGGGCAGAGATTCCATGTAGGAGTGCGAGTGACGGCTACCGTAGCTCATGTCCTGCCACTGGCGAACCATGCCCAGTACACCGTTGTTCAGGCAGACGATCTTCACCGGCAAACCATATTGCAGGCACGTCGACAGCTCCTGGATGTTCATCTGGATACTGCCTTCGCCGGTGACGCACGCAACGTCGGTATCCGGGAAGCTCAGCTTCACACCCATCGCCGCAGGGAAACCAAAGCCCATCGTGCCCAGGCCACCGGAGTTGATCCAGCGGTTAGGCTTGTCGAACTTGTAGTACTGCGCCGCGAACATCTGGTGCTGGCCCACGTCGGAGGTCACAAAGGCGTCGCCCTTGGTCACTTCGCACAGGGTTTCGATCACGGTTTGCGGCTTGATGACGCTGCCGTCGCCCTTGTCGTAAGGGAACAGGCCGCGGTCACCGCGCCACTCGTCGATCTGCTTCCACCAACTGGCAACGGAGTCCTTGTTCGGGGCTTCGCCGATTTCCTTGAGCGCAGCGACCATTTCGGTCAACACGCTTTCCACCGGACCTACGATAGGCACGTCGGCCTTGATGGTCTTGGAGATGGATGCCGGGTCGATATCGATGTGGATGATCTTGGCATTCGGGCAGAATTTGCTCGCGCCGTTGATCACCCGGTCATCGAACCGCGCACCGACGGCGAGGATCACGTCAGCGTGGTGCATGGCCAGGTTGGCGGTGTAGCTGCCGTGCATGCCGAGCATGCCGACGAACTGACGATCCGAACCCGGGAACGCGCCGAGGCCCATCAAGGTGTTGGTTACCGGCAGGTTGAGCATCTTGGCCAGTTCGGTCAACGGTGCGGAACCGCCGCCCAGAATCACCCCACCACCCGAGTAGAGCACCGGGCGCTTGGCCGCCAACAGCATTTCTGCCGCCTTGCGGATTTGCCCCGAGTGCCCGCGAACGGCCGGGCTGTAGGAACGCAGCTTGGCTTTCTTCGGGAAGACGTATTCGAATTTCTCAGCCGGGTTGGTCATGTCTTTCGGGATATCGACCACGACAGGGCCCGGGCGACCGGACTGTGCGAGGTAGAACGCCTTCTTCATGACTTCCGGGATTTCCGAGGCATGCTTGATCATGAAGCTGTGTTTCACGATCGGCCGGGAGATACCGATCATGTCGGTTTCCTGGAATGCATCGGTACCGACCATGGTGCTTGCCACCTGGCCAGAAATGATCACCATCGGAATGGAGTCCATATAAGCCGTCGCGATGCCGGTGATGGCATTGGTCGCGCCAGGGCCGGAAGTCACCAGTACCACACCGGCTTTACCGGTGGCACGGGCGTAACCGTCAGCCATATGGGTAGCAGCCTGTTCGTGGCGAACCAGGATGTGGGTAACAGCCGGTTCCTTGAACAGTGCGTCGTAGACATGCAGCAGAGCACCACCTGGGTACCCGTAGATATAGTCGACGCCTTCGTCACGCAAAAAGCGGACGAGCATCTCACCGCCAGATAAAAGCTCCACGTTGTTCACCTCTAAAACGCCAGAATACCGTCCGTTAAAAACCGACGGGTCTTAATAGGTTTACTTCTCAGCAGAGCATGAGCGACGGTGGTCGCCGACTACGTCAGCACTGACTGAGCAAGTATTGGGAGCGTCCCAAGTGTTGCGGGATTTTCCCACCCAGCGCGAGGTAACGCGTTGCGGGTGTAACAGGTCGGCGCGGGTGTGCGCCTCATGATCTGCTGAGTGGGTCTGCTTCTGGCAGTCCCTCTACAGCGGACTTTGGATTCTTCTGTTTCAGCCTCTCCAAGTCAAGCAATAATTGCGCTTTTTTCCAACTAAGCGCATGAGAACGTAGAAGAAAGGGGCTTGAGGAGGGATAAAACTCGCCTGAATGGCGCAAAGCGGTAGAAATATGCGCAAGACTGCCGAAAAAACCGGCAGCCAGGCAATTAACGAGCGTCGACGATCAGTTGATCGAACTTTTTCAGCGCAGTCCGCAGGCCGAGACTCTCAAGCGGCCGATCGGCGTATACCATCTCGGCCATCTCCAGAATCCCCGACGCATTGGGCAGCGGCAGGTCCTGCTCAAGGATTTGCTTCATCCTTGTCAGGAATATCCATTGCAGCCACTGGTGAAAGTCCAGGGTGTCGACGGAAAAGGGTTCAACGCTGCTCAAGGCTTCAGCGCTGGGGGACACTTCGTCCCACCAGCCCTGCATGCGCAGTTCGCGCTCGATCAACAATAACTGTTCGGCAATCGCCGGAAAGCGTGCATCCATCAGAGGCTTACCTTGGCTTTTTGCCGAGCCTGGGCAGCACCGGCGGCATCGCCCTGTTTCTCACGGGCATCACCGATCAGGCTCCACAGGCTGGCCTGCAGATCAGGACGGCCATTGGCCAGGGTCAGGCCGCGACGTGCAAATTGCTCAGCTTGCGGGGCATCGCCCTGGGCCATGCGAACCTGAGCCAGGCGGTAAAGCACTTGCGGCTCACGAGGCGCCACACGCTGGGCGCGCTCAAGGCTCGACGATGCACCGTTCAAGTCGCCGCCAGACTGCTGCTGCTGAGCGGTAGTCAGCAAGGCCAGCACCGGGCCATCCAGCTGCTCATCGGCCGACAAGCCACCAGCGCTGCTGGCAGACGGAATCCCGCTTGGTGTCGACGGCATGTTGTAGGTGCCCTGGTTGATCGGTGCCGCTTGAACCGGCGTGGTGTCGATCGGACCCGAGGTGCTTGGGCCTGGAGTCCATGGCTGAGTACTGATCGGTGCGGAGGTGGCCGCACCACCGCCCGGGATCATTACCACTACACCCGAATCCTGAGGCACGGCCTGCGCCTGAGCGCGGGCCTGAGTTGGACGGTTGGTGACGGTTTGACGGAAGCCGCCGTTGGCCGAGATCCGGTCGTTGTTGGACACCGTTGTACTGGAATCCACCACCGGGATAGAACCCCGCTCCACACTGGCGCAACCACCGAGCAAAGCCAAAACTGTAATAGCTGGAATCAACAACTTGTTCACGTGAAACCCTCTTTGCTTAATTCATCCAGCCCTTGACCCAATCCATCACCGATTCAGCGCTGGCAGGCGCACTGGCGCCGCACGCTGCACCGGGAGGTGGTTCGCTGCCGCGAATATACGGCATCTGCACCGCGCCCGGACAGTTGGCATCGGAGCCCTGCCCCGTATGCGGATCAATCCAGGCCTGAACGATATTGTCCGGCTGCGGCATGTTCAGCGGCAGTGGATCGGCCTTCTTCATGAAACTGGTCCATACCTGCAACGCGCCGGTGGCACCGGTGAATGGTGTCTTGCCGTTGTCATCACGCCCCAGCCAAACCACCGCCAGCAGGTCCTGACTGAAACCGGCGAACCAGCTGTCGCGGGAATCGTTACTGGTGCCGCTCTTGCCTGCCAGCGTCAGGTTGGCCGGCAGCACGTTGTAGGCCGAGCGCCCGGTACCCTCACGCATCACGCGCTGCATGGCGTTCTGGATCAGATAGATCGAGGCCGGGTCAAAGCGTTGCTGAATCTGGAACGGATAACGCTTGAGGGGTTCGCCCTCAGCCGTCAATACGCTACGGATCCCGCGCATCGGTGTATTGAAACCACCGTTGGCCAGGGTCTGGTACATGGTGGCCACTTCCATCGGGCTCATCGCGCCAGCGCCCAGCAGCATCGACGGGAACGCCGGGAACTCGCGAGTGATGCCCAACCGGGCGAGCGTCTTGAGGACATTCGGCACACCCAGCTCAAGGCCGAGGCGGGAAGTCGAAATGTTGTAGGAATGCGCCAACCCCTGGTACAGGAAAATCGTACCGTGGGAACGACGATCAAAGTTATGCGGCGTCCACATCTGGCCATCGGCACCTTTGACCGACAATGGGTCATCGGACAGCCAACTGGTCAGGGTGTACTTGCTCGGTTTTTCCAGCGCGGTCAGGTACACCGCCGGCTTGACCAGCGAGCCAATCGGCCGCACCGCGTCCAGCGCCCGGTTGAACCCGGCAAAGCTGGCCTGCCGGCTGCCGATCATGGCCTGGACTTCACCGGTTTCCGGATTGGTCACCACCATCGCCGCCTCGACGTCATCAGCGCCTTTACGGCCCGCCAGGCGTTTGAAGGTGTCATTGACCGAGGCTTCGGCTTTCATCTGCAGGATCGGGTCGAAACTGGTGAAGATTCGCAGGCCCTCTTCGGTCAAATCTTCGTCGCGGTAGTCGTCACGCAACTGGCGTTTGACCAGGTCGATAAAGCCGGGGAAGGAACTGTCGGCAAGCTTGCCACGGGTGGTTACACCCAGTGGCATTTTCTTCGCGGCAGCCACTTGCTCAGGGGTGGCGACACCTTGCTGTTCAAGCACGTCGAGCACCAGGTTGCGCCGCTCCAGCGCACGCTCCGGGTTACGGCGCGGATTGTAGTAGGAAGGCCCCTTGACCATGCCCACCAGCAACGCTACCTGATGCAACTTCAGCTCGGACAACGGCTGGCCGAAGAAGAACTGGCTGGCCAGACCGAAACCGTGCACGGCACGCTGACCGTCCTGGCCGACGAACACTTCGTTGAGGTAGGCCTCAAGAATTTCCTGCTTGCTGTAATGCAACTCCAGCAGCATCGCCATCATGGCTTCGGTGAGTTTACGGGTCAGGCTGCGTTCGTTGGTCAGGTAGAAGTTCTTGACCAATTGTTGCGTCAGCGTACTGCCGCCCTGGGTCATCTTGCCGCCAGAGGTGTTCACCCAAATGGCACGCGCGATGGATTTGGGCGATACACCCCAGTGGCTGTAGTAGTCCCGGTCTTCCACTGCGATCAGGGTATCCAGCAGGTAAGGCGGCACTTGATCGAGCTTGATCAGAATGCGGTCTTCCAGGTTTTTAGGATAAATCCCACCGATCAATAAGGGCTCCAGGCGCACCACCGGCAGTTTCGAGCCGTTGAGCGAGGACAGTTCGGCCACATAGTCGCCAGAGAAACGCACGCGGACCGGCTGGGGTTTTTCCAGGCCTTCATAGAACTGGAAGCCGCGGGTGTTCAAGTCGACGGTGTTGCCGGTAACGGCTGCGGCGCCGGGGCCATTGCTCACGGCCTCGCGGCGATAGCCCAGGGCATCGAGCTCGGTGAGGAAGTCATCCTTGCTCAGCTTCTGGCCGGTGAACAGCTCCAGCGGGCGTGCATAGACCTTGGCCGGAATGGTCCAGCGCTTGCCAGAGAACTTCTCCTGGACCACAGCATCGAGGTAAACCGCGAAGCCGGCGATCACTACAAGCCCTACCAGACTGAGCTTAAGCGCCCAGCCCAGCCATGGGCGCAGGCCGCGGGAAGGAGGTTTTTTACGGGAACGGGGAGATCGGGTACGAGTCATGGCGGCGGATTATACGCACTTTATTGATGACCAACATGAGCCGGACAGCGGTTTGCACGACCGCTTGTAGGAGCCATAATGCCCGCCATGAATTTTCCCAGACTCTGAAGGATCGCCCGTGAGCCAGTCCCTGATTGCAGCCCTACAAAACCCGGCCCTGTTTCCCCATCCTGTGGATAAGTTCCAAGTCATCGAAACCCATATTTCCTGGGTTCTGCTCACGGGTGACTACGCCTATAAAATGAAGAAACCGGTCAATTTCGGCTTCCTCGATTTCACCTCCCTGGAAGCCCGCGGCCACTTCTGCAATGAAGAGCTTCGCCTCAACCAGCGTCTGACCGACGATTTGTATCTGGAAGTGTTGCCAATCACCGGCAGTGCCGAAGCACCGCAAGTGGGCGGCGACGGCCCGGTGCTCGACTATGTGCTGAAGATGCGCCAGTTCCCGCAAAGCCAGCTGCTTAGCACCCTGCAAGCCAACGGCGAGCTGACCAGCGCGCACATCGACGAAATGGCCAGGCAGATTGCGCACTTTCACCTGAATGCCCCCAAAGTGCCTGCCACCCACTCCGCCGGCACACCGCACGATGTCATGGCACCGGTGCTGCAGAACTTCGAGCAGATTCGCCCGTTCCTCAGCGACAAGGCCGACCTGGCACAACTGGAAGCCCTGCAGGCCTGGGCCGAAAGCAGCTTCGAGCGCCTGAAACCATTGTTCGAACAACGCAAGCTCAATGGCTTCACTCGCGAATGCCACGGTGATATCCACTTGGGCAACGCCACGATGATTGATGGCCACGTGGTGATCTTCGACTGCATCGAGTTCAACGAACCGTTCCGTTTTACCGACGTGTATGCCGACACCGGCTTTCTGGCGATGGACCTGGAAGACCGTGGCCTCAAGAGCCTGGCGCGACGTTTCATCAGCCAGTACCTGGAGCTGACCGGCGACTATCAGGGCCTGGAGGTGCTGAACTTCTACAAAGCCTATCGCGCGCTGGTACGCGCCAAGGTCGCCCTGTTCAGCATGCCTTCCGAAGCGGACGCAGTGCAGCGCGCGACCACCCTGCGCCAATACCGCAACTACGCCAACCTGGCGGAAAGCTACAGCACCATCCCGTCGCGCTTCCTGGCCATCACCCACGGCGTATCGGCCGTCGGCAAAAGCCATGTGTCCATGCGCGTGGTAGAAGCACTGGGGGCAATTCGCCTGCGGTCGGACGTAGAGCGCAAGCGCTTGTTCGGTGAGCAGAAGGTCGAGAACACCCCGCAGGCCGGAATCTACGCAGCAGATGCCAGCGCCGCGACCTACGCGCGCTTGAACGAAATCGCCGACACTGTACTGCGCGCCGGTTTCCCGGTGGTACTGGATGCCACCTTCCTCAAGCGCGAGCAACGCGATGCTGCGGCCAAAATCGCCGAGGCCACCGGCGCGCCGTTCCTGATCCTCGATTGCAATGCGCCACAGGCCGTTATCGCCGCGTGGTTGGCACAACGTCAGGCGGACAAGAACGATCCATCCGACGCCACCCTGACCATCATCGAAGAGCAACAGGCCACCCGTGACCCACTCAGCGCCGAAGAGCTGCTGCTTAGCAAGCGCGTGGAGACCAACGAAAGCGGGACCCTGGACGCACTGGTGGCACATATTCGCCAGCGCTTGCCGGGCCTGTAAGAAATATTTCTTGGTCGTGTAGCCTTCCGGGGCTCACGATCAAGCAATAGTGGCACTATAATGGCGTCATAATTCCAACACGGGAGTCGCCATTGTGAGCCAGCCGAAGCTACTTGATACCCCGCTTTACGCGCTTCTGCATAAAGATGACATCCGCGGCTTCAACCAGGAGCGCCCTAAAGGCGGCGTTATCGATATGCGTGGCGGCGACTTCCGCGGCCTGGACCTGCGCGACCTGAATGCCGAAGGTGTGGACTTTACCGACGCTTATTTCCGCTCCGCCGACTTGCGCGGCCTGGATTTGCGTGGGTGCCCGCTGGAAGGTGCGAGCCTGGCGCACGCACAGATCTCCGGCGCTTACTTCCCGCCCGAGTTGAGCGCCGACGAGATTCTGATGTCCGTCAACTTCGGCACACGTTTGCGCTATCGCACACGGTAAGTCGCTGCATCTGCCCCCGGCTACGCGCAAGGTGTACCGGGGGCATTACCCTTTCCTACGCCAAAATCCACGCCCGCCTTAGAAGCTTTTAGGTCGTTGCCGACCAAAGAACTACGCTTTTCCTACTGAGCGCTACACTCCTTTCAGGCTTGCCTGGTCACGATACCCACCGAACCATTCGGCCGTCGCAAGGAGGCTTGATGAATGATGAGTTGCAACACCTGAAAAACCTTGGCAAGACATCGGCGCAATGGCTGCATGCGGTGGGCATCCACAGCGCCTCTGATCTACGCCGCCTGGGGGCAGTCGACGCTTACCGTGCTGTACGCACCCGTGGCTTCAGGGCATCCAAAGTGCTGCTGTATGCGATTGAAGGCGCACTGATGGATGTGCACTGGAATGACATTCCCGTTGAGCGCAAGGAGGCATTGAACCGTCAGCTGGACGCTCTTTCCGCTCGCCAAAAGAATTGAGACGGCAATTTCCCCCCGCGTTTCCGGGGATTCCGAACACATGTTTGAGGAAATTCAAAAAGCCCGCAAAAACAAATGTTGACTCTCAAATGAGAATCGTTATGATTATCACAACTGATCGCGAGATCAGCCGATAACTGAAAGACCATTGGTTCGGACTCTCAGATTATCTCCTCATCAGGCTAATCACGGTTATTTGACCCGGCTCTTGCCGGGTCTTTTTTTGCCCGTAAAAAAGCGGTGATTTTCAGCGTGCAATGATCAACGGATGCCCGCGCTCCGGATGCGGCTGCACCAACACATCCAGCCCGAACACTGCCTTGAGCGGCTCCGGACGCAAGACCTGCGCAGGTGTATCCAGCGCATGGGGTCGCCCATCCTCCAGCAACAGAATGCGATCACAGTAGCGCGCCGCCAGGTTCAGGTCGTGAAGGATCACCAGCACTGCCGCGCCACGGTCGGCAAAGGTGCGTATCGCTTGCAACGTGGTGTGCTGGTGCAGCGGATCAAGCATCGACGTCGGCTCATCCAGCAACAGGGTCTGCCCTGCTTCCCCCGGCCACAGCTGCGCCAGCACCCGCGCCAGGTGCACGCGCTGGCGCTCGCCGCCCGACAACGCCAGGTAGCTGCGCCCGCTCAGGTGTCCGACATCGGCGGCCTGCAGGGCGGCGTCGGTGATTTCGTCGTCACGCACACGGCCGGTTTGATGGGGCAAGCGGCCCATGCCGACAACCTCTTCGACACGAAAGGCAAAATCCAGGGTCGAGGTCTGCGGCAGGACCGCCAGGCGCTGGGCACGTTGTGCGCCGCCCCAGTCCTTCAACTCGCGCTGATCCAGCCACACACGACCCTGATCAGGCTGCAGCTCGCCGCATAACGCACCGAGCAAGGTACTTTTTCCCGCACCGTTGGGACCCAATACACCGAGCACTTCACCCGGCAGCAGATCCAGGGTGACGTCCGCCAATACGGTTTTGCGCCCTCGGCGAATCTGCAGCTCTTCTACTCGCAGCATCAGGCGCGCCCTCGCAATAACAGGTAGAGAAAAAACGGCGCACCGATAAACGCGGTAACAATGCCGATCGGCAACTCGGCCGGCGCCAAGGCCAGGCGTGCCACCAGATCGGCAAACAACAGCAAACTCGCCCCCGCCAGCACGGAAGCCGGCAGCAATACCCGATGATCAGGCCCCGCCAACAGGCGGACCAGATGCGGCACCACCAGCCCGACAAAGCCGATCATCCCCGCCGCCGCCACGGCGGCGCCCACACCCAGCGCGGTGCAGAACACCAGTTCGCGCTTGAGACCCTCAACATCAATGCCCAAGTGGCTCGCTTCCGACTCGCCCAGCAGCAGCGCATTCAGCGCCTTGGCCCGGCGCGGCAGCCACAGGGCGACGGCGGCGCTCACCAGCAGCAGCGGCCATAAGCGCGAATAACTGGCGCCATTCAGGCTGCCCAGGTTCCAGAACGTCAGGGTGCGCAAGGTGGCGTCGTCTGCCAGGTAGGTGAACAGGCCCACCGCCGAACTGGCGAGGGCCGTCAGGGCAATACCGGCCAGCAGCATGGTCGCGACATTGGTTTGGCCGTTGCGCCGCCCCAGGCGATAGACCAGCGCCGTCACTCCCAGGCCGCCGAGAAAGGCGCACAGCGACAACAAGTAAGGCCCGAAGGCATCCGGCAAACCTCCAAAGAATGATCCGCCGACAATCGCAATCGCCGCGCCCAGCGCCGCACCACTGGAAACCCCGACCAGGCCGGGGTCGGCCAAGGGGTTGCGAAACAGCCCCTGCATGGCCACGCCCGAAAGCGCCAACACGCCTCCCACTGCCAGGCCCAACAGCGTGCGGGGCAGGCGAATCTGCCCGAGAATCAGCTCCGCCTGCTCCAGTCCCTGAGCCTCGATCGGCACACCCAGCAAGCGTAAGGCTGCCCGTAGTGTGTCCATCAGCGGCAGGCTGACCGGCCCCAAGGCCAGTGACAGCCAGATCGCCAGCACACACAACAGGCTCAAGCCAATAAACAGGGTGCGCGGTTTAACCAGAGTGGTCATGGGGCGGTTTTAGCCTGGGACGGATAGAACCCGGCAGACAGCTTGACCAGGCTTTGCGGCAGGCGCGGCCCAAGCCCGCCGACCAGCAAGGTGGGGTCCAGCTCATAGACGCGACCGTTCTTGGCCGCCGGCGTTGACGCCAGGATCGGGTTCTCCTTGAACAGCGCCGCGCGGGCCGCATCGCCCGTCAGCGCACGGTCGGCAAACACCAACACTTCAGGATTGAGCCCCGCCAGGGACTCCACGGAAAACGGTTTGTAACCACTGTGGGTCGCAAGGTTATGGCCGCCGGCCTGTTGCAGCATCCAGTCAGCCGCCGTGTCTTTACCCGCAATCAGCGGCTTGCCACCTGCATGCCCCAGCAACAACAGCACGCCAGGCGCCTTTTGAGTCGCCTGGGCCTTGGTCACCCAGGTCTTTTGTTGATCCAACTGTTGCTGATAGTCGCTAAACAGCTCCGCAGCCTTGGCCTCACTGCCCAGCAATTTGCCCAAATGCTGAAGGTTGCCTTGCAGGGTCGGCAGGTCCGGCTCGGCCGAAAACAGCTCCACTTTCACACCGGCATTGCGGATTTGCGCCAGAACCGGCGGCGGGCCCATTTCCTCGGTGCCCACCAGGATTTGCGGGCGCAGGCTGAGAATGCCTTCCGCCGATAACTGACGCTGATAACCGATGCTCGGCAACGCCTTGAGGGATTCAGGATGCTGACTGGTGGTATCCACGCCCACCAACTTTGACTCACCGCCCAGGGCCGTCACCCATTCCGACAACGCACCACCAGCGCTGACCCAGCGTTGTGGCAGTTCAGAGGCCTGGGCCCCAGCGCTGACCAGCAGTCCGACAACGAGCGCAATAGCACTGGCACTCAGGCGCATAAAAGGGTTTCCTTCCAAGGGTGGGCCCGCTGAAACACTCGCAATGTGACAGATCCAGGCTGCCCGACATCGTACAGAGCGCCCAGTCAGCTTATGGGCGAAGCCGGCATTTGATAATTGTTTGCATTTGCACGTCAAGCACCGGGCTCTCCGGCAAAACCAGGACAGCCTTGCAGCCCGCAAACGGCGGCACTTAAGGACCTATATGAAGTTTCTCTGCGCCTCCAGCGAACTCGCCCCCAACGCGAGCCTCGGCTTCGATATCGACGGCCGCAAGTTGTTGGCAGTGCGCCGTGAAGGCGTTGCCTACTTCTATATCAACCGTTGCCCACATCGCGGGGTACCGCTGGAATGGCAGCCGCACCAGTTTCTCGACCCCAGCGCCAGCCTGATCCAGTGCGCCACCCATGGTGCGCTGTTCTTGATCGAGAGCGGTGAGTGCGTTGCCGGACCTTGCGCCGGACAGAGCCTGACCGCCCTGCCCGGCCGCGAGGACGAACAGGGCCTGTGGGTGCAAATCTAGTCGCCGAGCAGCACTTCCAGGCGACGATCGACGCAGATTTCCTCTGACGTCACCCGCACGCCATACGCCAACACCTCAACACCTGCCGCCTTGGCTTCCCGCAACGCCGCCGCATAACCGGCATCAATTTCTTCGGCAGGACGCACCGAGTCGATCCCCGAGAGGTTGACGCAATACAGTTGCACCGCCCGCACGCCTTCACGCGCCAGGTGTGCCAACTCCCGTAGATGCTTGGCTCCACGCTGGGTCACGGCATCGGGAAACGCCGCAGTCGAAGTCCCGTCAAACCCGAGGGTGACGCTTTTTACCTCGACATACGCCGCGCCCGTCGGGTAATCCAGGCGGAAGTCGATCCGGCTGTTTTCCTGACCGTAAGGCACTTCACGCTTGAGCGCCGTAAAGCCATTGAGTTCGGTGATCAGCCCGGCCCGCAGCGCTTCTTCCACCAACTGATTGGCCCGCGCCGTGTTCACACACGCCAGGCGCCCTTGAGGGGTTTCGCTGATTTCCCAAGTGCCGGGCAGCTTGCGCTTGGGGTCATTGGAGCGGCTGAACCAGACCTGGCCACCTTCCACCATGCAGTTGAACATCGAGCCGGTGTTCGGGCAGTGAATGGTCAGCAACTCGCCGGTAACGGTTTCGATATCGGCGAGAAAACGCTTGTAACGGCGGATCAGCCGGCCTTCTTCGAGGGGAGGATTAAAGCGCATCAGCCTTGCCAGCTCCGCAAGCCACGGGCAATCCGCTCAACGGCCTCCTGTAGGCGATCAAGGTTTTGGGTGTAGGCAAAACGCACATGGTGACCGGCTTGATAACGGCCGAAATCCAGGCCCGGCGTGAACGCCACGTGCTCGGTTTCGAGGAAGTGCCGGCAAAAAGCGAAGGCATCTCCGCCGAATGCGCTGATATCGGCGTACAGGTAGAACGCACCTTCCGGCTCAACGGCGATGCCAAACCCCAGCTCCCGCAAGGTGGGCAGCAGGAAGTCGCGGCGCCGACCAAACTCGGCCCGGCGATCCTCAAGAATGTTCAACGTTTCCGGGGTAAAACAGGCCAGGGCCGCATGCTGGGCCATGCTCGGCGCACTGATGTAGAGATTCTGCGCGAGCTTCTCCAATTCACCGACCGCTGCAGGCGGCGCTACCAGCCAGCCCAGGCGCCAGCCGGTCATTCCGAAATACTTCGAAAAACTATTTAGAACGAAGGCTTCATCGTCGACCTCCAGCACACTGGCGGCATCGGTGCCGTAGGTCAGGCCGTGATAGATCTCGTCCACCACCAGGTGCCCGTTGCGCGCCTTGATGGCGCTCGACAACCCCGCCAACTCATCCCGCGTCAGGATCGTGCCAGTCGGGTTCGCGGGCGAGGCAACCAACGCGCCCACACTGTCCTGGTCCCAATGGCGTGCCACCAGGTCGGCGGTCAATTGATAACGCACGTCGGGGCCGACCGGGACCAGTTGGGCCGCGCCTTCCACCAGTCGCAGGAAGTGCCGGTTGCACGGGTAGCCGGGGTCCGCCAGCAGCCAGTGCTTGCCAGGATCCACCAGCAAACTGCTCGCCAGCAGCAGAGCACCGGAGCCGCCGGGGGTGATCAGAATTCGCTCAGGATCGACGCTCAACCCATAGCGCTGCTGGTAGAAACCGCTGATGGCTTCACGCAACTCCGGCAGCCCGCGGGCCGCGGTATAGCGGGTCTTGCCGTTGGCCAGCGCCGCCTGCCCGGCCTTGATGATGGGCTCGGCGGTGGTGAAGTCCGGCTCGCCGATTTCCAGGTGAATTACGTCGTGCCCGGCGGCCTGCAATTCATTGGCCCGCGCCAGCAACGCCATGACATGGAAAGGTTCGATAGCGCGGCTGCGCGCACTGTAGGGCTGAGCCATTAGCCTTCCTTAACTGTGAGGACAAACCCCGATTCTACCCAACCCGCCGCGCAAAACCCGCTCTATTGCCGCAAGAGATGTAGCAAGCGCGGCGGGCAACTACCTGCAAAACAGCTAAAATCAACATTCGAGACCGTACAAGCCCGCCCTGCTGGGGCCTGCGGCGGTTTGCAACCCTCAGGAGACGGGACCTCGACAACCGGGAGTGGCGCACCCCGAATCTATCTGGTAAGTTCGCCCGCTTGCAGCCGCA
Source organism: Pseudomonas sp. PAMC 25886 (assembly GCF_000242655.1). Classification (NCBI taxonomy): domain Bacteria; kingdom Pseudomonadati; phylum Pseudomonadota; class Gammaproteobacteria; order Pseudomonadales; family Pseudomonadaceae; genus Pseudomonas; species Pseudomonas sp. PAMC 25886. Next base: position 85,049 of record NZ_AHHC01000066.1, on the reverse strand, counting down.
GGGCCGGCAGGTGTCGGTGATGTTGCAATCCTGCGCAATGGATTAGAAGAGTGAGAGGCGGTCCATTCATGCCCACCCAAGCAAAGCAACAGAGCATCAGCGGCTTCCAACCCTACGTCGAATCGAAGGGTGAGGAATACATGGGCAAGCCCATGCGCGAACACTTCTCCAAGATCCTGAAGCAGTGGAAACAGGACTTGATGCAAGAGGTTGACCGTACCGTTGACCATATGAAGGACGAAGCGGCCAACTTCCCGGACCCGGCAGACCGTGCCAGCCAGGAAGAAGAGTTCGCCCTTGAACTGCGCGCCCGTGATCGCGAGCGCAAGCTGATCAAGAAAATCGACAAGACCCTGCAACTCATCGAAGACGAAGAGTATGGCTGGTGCGAGTCTTGCGGCGTCGAGATCGGTATTCGTCGCCTGGAAGCGCGTCCTACCGCCGACCTGTGCGTGGACTGCAAGACCTTGGCTGAAATCAAGGAAAAACAGGTCGGCAAATAATCATTGCCGGGCTGAACAAATGGGGCGTGCGAACGCCCCATTTTTGTTTCTGGCGTTTGCCGGTTTTCCAGTAATATCCGGCCCATGACTGCCTCCTCCTATATCGGGCGTTTCGCCCCCACGCCCAGCGGACACCTGCATTTCGGTTCCCTGGTAGCCGCCCTCGCCTCCTATCTCGACGCCCGCGCCAATCAAGGCCGCTGGCTGATGCGCATGGAAGACCTCGATCCGCCTCGGGAAGAGCCTGGCGCCCAGGCAGCCATCCTCAATGCCCTGGAAAGCTACGGCTTCGAATGGGACGGGGAACTGGTCCGACAAAGCGAACGTCACGATGCCTACGCCGAGGTGCTCAATCGCCTGTTCAATCATGGCCTGGCCTACGCTTGCACCTGTTCGCGCAAGCAACTGGAACCCTACAACGGGATTTATCCGGGACTGTGCCGCAATGCCGGCCATGGCCAGCAAGATGCCGCCATCCGCCTGCGCGTACCGGAGCTGGAATATCATTTCACCGACCGTGTACAAGGCGAATTCCGACAGCATCTGGGCCGCGACGCAGGCGACTTCATCATCCGCCGCCGGGACGGCCTGTATGCCTACCAACTGGCGGTAGTCCTCGATGATGCCTGGCAAGGGGTGACCGACATCGTGCGTGGTGCCGACCTGCTCGACTCCACACCGCGTCAGCTGTACCTGCAAGAGCTGCTCGGCCTGCGCCAACCGCGCTACCTGCACGTACCGCTGATCGTCCAGCCAGACGGTAACAAACTGGGCAAATCCTACCGCTCACCGCCCTTGACCACCGACCAAGCCACGCCTTTGCTGTTAAGAGCGCTGCGTGCCCTGGGCCAGCAAGCGGGCAACGAACTGAACCACGCCAGCCCACGGGAACTGCTGGACTGGGGCATTCGACACTGGGACGCCGCACAGATCCCGCGCACACTCACGCTGGCAGAAGCGCAATTGCGCTGAAGGCGCTTGCAGCTTGTGAGCCATCCGTTACCATCGCCGCAGTTTTTCAATCAGAGGCCAACATGTACATCTATCGATTGGTCCTGCTGCTGGTCGTCGGGATCTACCTGTTTTCTCCCGCCATCATGGATTGGTGGATCGACGCCACAGGCGCCTGGTACCGGCCCTATCTGCTTTGGCTGATTCTGATCGTCGTGACTTTCATCCTGCAGAGCCAAAAAGATGCCGATGAGCTTTAGCCTGACCGAGATGCTGCTGATCAGCGCCGCCTACCTGGCCGCGCTGTTCGGGGTGGCCTGGATCAGTGAACGTGGAATGATTCCGCGGGCGATCATTCGCCATCCGTTGACCTACACCTTGTCGCTGGGCGTATACGCCAGCGCCTGGGCGTTTTATGGCACGGTGGGCCTGGCCTATCAGTACGGTTACGGCTTTCTTTCCAGTTATCTCGGGGTGTCGGGGGCGTTTTTGCTGGCGCCGGTGCTGCTGTATCCGATCCTGAAAATCACCCGCACCTATCAGCTGTCGTCCCTGGCCGACCTGTTTGCGTTCCGTTTTCGCAGCACCTGGGCCGGTGCGCTGACCACGATTTTCATGCTGATTGGCGTGCTGCCGTTGCTGGCCTTGCAGATTCAGGCCGTGGCCGACTCCATCAGCATCCTGACGCGCGAGCCGGTGCAGCACCGGGTTGCATTGAGTTTCTGTGCGCTGATTACCCTGTTCACGATCTTCTTCGGCTCACGGCATATCGCCACCCGTGAGAAACATGAAGGCCTGGTGTTCGCCATCGCATTTGAATCGGTAATCAAGCTGATCGCCATCGGCGGCGTCGGGCTGTACGCGCTCTATGGCGTATTCGACGGCCCGCAACAGCTGGAACTCTGGCTGCTGCAAAACCAGACGGCCCTGGCCGCGCTGCACACACCATTGCAGGAAGGCCCATGGCGCACGCTGCTGCTGGTGTTTTTCGCCTCGGCCATCGTGATGCCGCACATGTACCACATGACCTTCACCGAAAACCTCAACCCGCGCTCGCTGGTCAGCGCCAGTTGGGGCTTGCCGCTGTTCCTGCTGCTGATGAGCCTGGCGGTGCCGCTGATCCTGTGGGCCGGCCTGAAGCTTGGCGCCACCACTAATCCGGAATACTTCACCCTGGGTGTCGGCATTGCCGCGAACAGCAAGTCCCTGGCGCTGCTGGCGTATGTCGGCGGGTTATCAGCCTCCAGCGGGCTGATCATCGTCAGCACCCTGGCGCTGTCGGGGATGGCGCTCAATCACCTGGTGCTGCCGCTCTACCAGCCGCCGGCCGAAGGCAATATCTACCGCTGGCTGAAATGGACCCGCCGGGCCCTGATCGTCGCGATCATCATGGCCGGCTATGGCTTTTACCTGTTGCTGGGTGCCGAGCAGGACCTGGCCAACCTGGGCATCGTCGCCTTTGTGGCCACGTTGCAGTTCCTGCCGGGCGTTCTGTCGGTGCTGTACTGGCCGACCGCCAACCGCCGTGGGTTTATCGCCGGGCTGCTGGCCGGGATTCTGGTGTGGACCGTGACCATGCTGTTGCCGCTGGTGGGCAACTTGCAGGGCTTCTACATCCCGCTGTTGAACATGATCTACGTGTTGGATGACACCAGTTGGCACATGGCGGCGATTGCTTCCTTGGCGGCCAACGTGCTGATGTTCACCCTGATCTCGCTGTTTACCAACGCCAGCCCTGAAGAAACCAGCGCGGCCGAAGCCTGCGCGGTAGACAACGTACGCCGCCCTCAACGCCGCGAACTGCACGCCGCCTCCCCCCAGGAATTCGCCACGCAACTGGCCAAGCCGCTGGGCGCCAAGGCTGCGCAAAAGGAAGTAGAGCAGGCCCTGCGCGATCTCTACCTGCCGTTCGACGAGCGCCGGCCATATGCGTTGCGCCGCCTGCGGGACCGCATCGAAGCCAACCTTTCCGGCTTGATGGGCCCAAGCGTGTCCCAGGACATGGTCGAGACCTTCCTGCCCTACAAGGCTGGCGGCGAAAACTACGTGACCGAAGACATCCACTTCATCGAGAGCCGACTGGAGGACTACCACTCCCGCCTCACCGGCCTTGCCGCCGAACTCGACGCCCTGCGCCGCTATCACCGCCAGACGTTGCAGGAACTGCCGATGGGCGTCTGCTCCCTGGCCAAGGATCAAGAGATCCTGATGTGGAACAAGGCCATGGAAGAACTCACCGGCATCGCCGCCCAGCGCGTGGTGGGCTCGCGCCTGAACACCATTGGCGACCCGTGGAAAGAATTGCTCCAGGGCTTCATCAACCTGCCCGACGAGCACTTGCACAAACAGCACCTGGCCCTCGACGGCCAGACCCGCTGGCTCAACCTGCACAAGGCCGCCATCGACGAGCCCCTGGCGCCCGGCAACAGCGGCCTGGTACTGCTGGTGGAAGACCTCACCGAAACCCAGATGCTCGAAGACAAACTGGTGCACTCCGAGCGCCTGGCCAGCATCGGGCGCTTGGCTGCCGGCGTGGCCCATGAAATCGGCAATCCGATCACCGGTATCGCCTGCCTCGCGCAAAACCTGCGGGAAGAGCGCGAAGAAGACGGCGAGATCACCGAAATCAGCGGGCAGATTCTCGAGCAGACCAAGCGCGTTTCCCGCATCGTGCAGTCGCTGATGAGCTTTGCCCACGCGGGCGCCCACCAGAATCACGACGAAGCCGTGTGCCTGGCTGAAGTCGCCCAGGATGCCATTGGGCTGCTGGCCTTGAACCGGCGCAATTTCGAAGTACAGTTCTTCAACCTGTGCGATCCGGAACACTGGGTCGACGGTGACTCACAACGCCTGGCCCAGGTGCTGATCAACCTGCTGTCCAACGCCCGCGACGCATCGCCGGCCGGCAGCGCAGTACGGGTCAAGAGCGAGGCTTTCGAGCACACGGTCGATTTGATCGTGGAGGACGAAGGCAGCGGCATTCCACAGAACATCATGGATCGATTGTTCGAACCCTTCTTCACCACCAAGGATCCGGGTGAAGGTACCGGTCTGGGCCTTGCACTGGTCTATTCCATCGTTGAAGAGCATTATGGACAAATCACCATCGACAGCCCGGCTGACACCGAAAGCCAACGCGGCACCCGTATTCGGGTGACCTTGCCGCGTCATGTCGAAGCGACGTCCGCTGTGAACTGAGACCGTCGAGAGAGTTGAATCAATGCCGCACATTTTGATCGTCGAAGACGAAACCATTATCCGCTCTGCCTTGCGTCGCCTGCTTGAACGTAATCAGTACCAGGTCAGCGAAGCCGGCTCGGTGCAGGAAGCCCAAGAGCGTTTCAGCATTCCCACGTTCGACCTGATCGTCAGTGACCTACGTTTGCCGGGCGCCCCTGGCACCGAGTTGATCAAACTCGGCCAAGGCACCCCGGTGCTGATCATGACCAGCTACGCCAGCCTGCGTTCTGCTGTGGATTCGATGAAGATGGGCGCGGTGGACTACATCGCCAAGCCTTTCGACCACGATGAAATGCTCCAGGCCGTGGCCCGCATCCTGCGTGACCGCCAATCCGCCAGCAGCGCACCGGCTGAGCGCCCGGCAGCGGGCAAGGCCGTCAACGGTGCTGAAAAGCCCGGCGTTGATAACAGTAATGGCGAAATCGGCATCATCGGCTCCTGCCCACCGATGCAGGACCTGTACAGCAAGATCCGCAAAGTGGCGCCAACCGACTCCAATGTATTGATCCAGGGCGAGTCGGGTACCGGTAAAGAACTGGTGGCCCGCGCCCTGCACAACCTGTCCAAGCGCGCCAAGGCACCGATGATCTCGGTGAACTGTGCGGCGATCCCGGAATCCCTGATCGAATCCGAATTGTTCGGCCATGAAAAAGGTGCCTTTACCGGCGCCAGCGCTGGCCGCGCGGGTTTGGTTGAAGCCGCCGACGGCGGCACGTTGTTCCTCGACGAGATTGGCGAACTGCCGCTGGAAGCCCAGGCACGCTTGCTGCGGGTACTCCAGGAAGGTGAAATCCGCCGCGTCGGCTCGGTTCAGTCGCAGAAGGTCGATGTACGACTGATCGCGGCCACACACCGTGACCTGAAAAGCCTGGCCAAGATCGGCCAGTTCCGTGAAGACCTTTATTACCGCCTGCACGTGATCGCACTCAAACTGCCGGCCCTGCGTGAACGCGGCGCCGACGTCAACGAGATCGCTACCGCCTTCCTGGCGCGCCAGAGTGCGCGCATCAACCGAACCGACCTGAAGTTTGCCGCCGATGCCGAACAGGCTATCCGCCACTACTCCTGGCCCGGTAACGTGCGGGAGCTCGAGAACGCGGTAGAGCGCGCGGTGATTCTGTCGGAGAGCCCGGAAATTTCCGCCGAGCTGCTGGGGATCGATATCGAACTCAGCGACCTGGATGACGACGACTTCATCGGCCTGCCGCCGCAGCAGGGTGGCAGTAACAACAGCCACGAGCCGACGGAAGATTTGTCACTGGAAGATTACTTCCAGCATTTCGTCCTCGAACACCAGGACCACATGACCGAGACCGAACTGGCGCGCAAACTGGGCGTCAGCCGTAAATGCCTGTGGGAACGGCGCCAGCGCCTGGGTATCCCGCGGCGTAAAACCGGGGTTGCCAGCGAAAGCTGAGTGGGTCGCCCCCACAGGTAACACCCTCAGATGTGAAAAAACTGTTACCGCTGATTTTTCACGTAACAAAAGCCGGGGCTTACGGTAACGAAGCCCCGGCTTTTTTTCGCCTTCAAAAAAGCCGAAAACGCCTCGAACCCCTTATTTTGCTGGGCCCCGCAAAAGTTGGCACGCACCCTGCTATATGCTTAGTACAAAAACAATAACAAGCAAATGTACAAGACAATAAAAATAAGACGAATCGACTCACGCATAACAAAAACAACACGGCGGAGGCGCAGCTAACTGATTCTTTTGGAGAGGCGTTGCATTTGGGGCTTGCCCCGCAACCAGGCCGAGAACAACAAAAACTGCCCTAAGGCAGAGCCTGAACTGGTTGGATCGTAGATCAGCAACACAGCGACCAAAGCAATCCGTTTGCTCTTGGCTCCCGATTGGGAGTGTCATGAAGGTGAAACTTCATGGCGAGGGCGATCAACAAAAACAAGAAGCCCGAAACCAATAATAAAAATAGAGCACGCAACTACTTCTGGGGGAGCTTCGGCTCCCCTTGTAGTTTCCGCGATTTGGCGCTTGCCACCCTTCTTTTAAGCTTCTGGCTCAAGCCTTGCAGCTAGTTCCTACACCATCCCCTGACTAAATGCTAGAATCCCCGCCCATCATGCGGTCATTCTTCGTTATGGCCGAACATTCCTTCAAACAGTGCATCCCATGCTGAAGAAGTTGTTCCAGTCATTCCGTTCTCCCTTGCGTCGTACGCAACACAAACGCAGCACGCCTGAAGTGCTCAACAGCAGCCAGCATTCGCTGCAACGCGCCCAGTTCAGCCGTTATGCGGTGAACATCGTCGAACGTTTGCAGAACGCCGGCTACCAGGCTTACCTGGTTGGCGGTTGCGTGCGCGACATGCTGCTCAATATCACTCCCAAGGATTTCGACGTCGCCACCAGCGCCACGCCGGAACAGGTGCGTGCCGAATTCCGCAATGCGCGGATCATCGGCCGGCGCTTCAAGTTGGTGCATATCCACTTTGGTCGCGAGATCATCGAGGTCGCGACCTTCCGCGCCAACCACCCGCAAAACGATGAAGAAGAAGACACTAACCAGTCTTCCCGCAATGAAAGCGGACGCATCCTGCGGGACAATGTCTACGGCACGCTGGAAGAAGACGCGCAACGCCGCGACTTCACCATCAATGCCTTGTATTACGACCCGGTCAGCGAGCGCATTCTCGATTACGCCAATGGCGTACACGACATCCGCAACAACCTGCTGCGCCTGATCGGCGACCCGACGCAACGCTACCAGGAAGACCCGGTGCGCATGCTGCGGGCGGTGCGTTTTGCCGCGAAGCTGAACTTCGGGATCGAGAAGCACACGGCCGCGCCGATTCGCGACCTGGCACCGATGCTGCGGGAAATCCCCTCGGCCCGGTTGTTCGAAGAGGTGCTCAAGCTGTTCCTCTCCGGTTATGCCGCCGACACCTTCGAAATGCTGGTGGACCTGCAGTTGTTCGACCCCTTGTTCCCGGCCAGCGCCGAAGCACTGGAGTACAACCCGACCTACACCCACACGCTGATCAGCGAAGCCTTGATCAACACCGACCTGCGCATCAAGCAGAACAAACCGGTCACCCCGGCGTTCCTGTTTGCCGCCCTGTTGTGGCCAGCGCTTCCAAAACGCGTGATGCGCCTGCAAGACCGTGGCATGCCGGCAATTCCTGCCATGCAGGAGGCCGCTCACGAGCTGATCGCCGAGCAATGCCAGCGCATCGCCATCCCGAAACGCTTCACCATGCCGATCCGCGAGATCTGGGACATGCAGGAGCGCCTGCCACGTCGCAGCGGCAAACGCGCCGACCTGCTGCTGGACAACCCGCGCTTCCGTGCCGGCTACGACTTCCTGCTGCTGCGCGAAAGCGCCGGCGAGCAGACCGACGGCCTGGGCGAATGGTGGACTGACTACCAGGACGCCAACGACAGCCAGCGCCGCGAGATGATCAAAGAGCTCAGCAGCAAAGGCGAAGCCACTGGCGATGGCCCGAAAAAGCGTCGCCGCAGCAGTGGCAGCAAGCGCAAACGCAGCGCTGGCGACGCCTCGAGCGCGTCTGGCGAGTAAGCCCGTGGAACGTATCTACATCGGCATGGGCAGCAATCTGGCGGCCCCTGAACAACAATTGCGCCATGCCGTCGAGGCCTTGGCGCAATTGCCGGACACCACGCTGGCGGGCGTCTCTGCCTTCTATCAAAGTGATTCCCTGCTCCCGGGCCAACCGCGCTACACCAACGCGGTCGCGGCCCTGGACAGCGCCCTTGCGCCGCTGGAACTGCTCGATGCGCTGCAAGCCATCGAGAATGACCAGGGCCGCGAGCGTCTTGAGCGCTGGGGTCCGCGCACCCTCGACCTGGACATCCTGGTATTTGGCGACCGGCTGATCGATGAGCCACGCCTGAAGGTGCCGCACTATCAAATGCACCTGCGGGCATTCGTACTGTACCCGCTGGCAGAACTGGCCCCCGCCGGCCTGCAACTGGCCGATGGCCGCTTGCTTAGTGACCTGCTGGACGCCTGCCCGTTTGTCGGCCTGGAACGTCTCGCGCCTGCTGAATCGCATCAGTAACAGCGGTAACACCACCGCCGTAACAATGCGGTAACACATCCAATTGACTTCCAGAGTTCTCCTCACGACTATAGGCGTCCCGCTGCCGCCTACCCGGCGCTAAAGGGCGCAATCCAGGCCTTATAAGCACTGATCCTTAAGAAAGTGCGCCTGTATAAACGAAGACTCACGCGCGTTACTCGCTGTTTCCAAGCGCCTGAATGAGGACCCTTTTCATGCCAAACGTTACCCTGAGCACCTTGCAGAGCCTCAAGCTCAAAGGTGAAAAGATCACCATGCTGACCTGTTACGACGCCACTTTTGCCCAGGCCAGCAGCCAGGCAGGAGTTGAAGTGTTGCTGGTGGGGGATTCCCTGGGCATGGTTCTACAAGGGAATGACAGCACCCTGCCCGTGACAAACGATGAAATCGCCTACCACACGGCCTGCGTCAAGCGCGGCAACGAGGGCGCCTTCATCATTGCCGACCTGCCCTTCATGGCCGATGCCACCATCGAACAGACGCTGACCAACAGCGCTCAACTGATGCGTGCCGGTGCGCACATGATCAAGGTTGAAGGTGCCGCCTGGCTTGCCGAGTCGATCCGCCTGTTGGCCGAGCGTGGCGTGCCGGTTTGCGCGCACATGGGCCTGACGCCACAGTCGGTCAATATCCTCGGCGGCTACAAGGTGCAAGGCCGCGGCGAAGCCCAGGCGCGCCAGATGCGCGCCGATGCCATCGCCCTGGAACAGGCCGGTGCGTGCATGATTTTGCTGGAATGCGTACCCAGCGAGCTGGCAGCGGAAATCACCCAGGCGGTCAAGGTACCGGTGATCGGTATCGGCGCAGGCGCTGACACCGATGGCCAGGTTCTGGTACTGCACGACATGCTGGGCCTGTCCCTCACCGGCCGCGTACCCAAGTTCGTGAAAAACTTCATGACCGGCCAGGACAGCATCCAATCGGCAATCGCCGCCTACGTCAGCGAAGTCAAAGCCGTCACCTTCCCGGGCGCCGAACACGGATTCTCTGCATGAACACCGTCAAGACCGTGCGCGAACTGCGCGCCGCCGTCGCCCATGCCCGCAGCGCGGGCAAACGCATCGGCTTCGTGCCCACCATGGGCAACCTGCACAGCGGCCACGCCACGCTGGTCACCAAGGCCGCGCAACAAGCGGACTTCGTGGTCGCGAGCATTTTCGTCAACCCGCTGCAATTTGGCGCCGGCGAAGACCTGGACAAGTACCCGCGTACCCTGGCGGCCGACCAGGAGAAACTCCTGCAGGCCGGCTGCAACCTGCTGTTCGCCCCCACCGTTGACGAGATGTACCCCGACGGCATGGCCGGCCAGACGCGCGTCAGCGTGCCGCAACTGTCCGAAGGCCTGTGCGGCGCCAGCCGTCCGGGGCATTTTGAAGGTGTGGCCACGGTGGTCAGCAAGCTGTTCAACATGGTCCAGCCCGACCTGGCGATCTTTGGCCAGAAGGACTACCAGCAACTGGCGGTCATTCGCGCCATGGTCCATGACCTGAACATGCCGATCCAGATTATCGGCGAACCCACCGTACGGGCCGATGATGGCCTGGCACTGTCATCGCGTAACGGTTACCTCACCGAGGAGCAGCGAGCCATCGCACCGGTGCTGTACCGCAGCCTCAGCCAGATTGCGACGGCGATTGAAGCCGGCGACCGCGACTTCGCCACACTGCGCGCCGCACAGGTCCGGCAGATCGAAGCCGCAGGCTTTCGCATGGATTACCTGGAGGTCCGCCAGGGCGTGCACCTGCGTCCGGCCACCGCTGAAGACCGGGACGTGGTGATTCTGGTCGCTGCCTACCTCGGCGCCACCCGCCTGATCGACAACCTGCATTTGCAGCTGAACTGACCCCGCGACACACCCCGCCTGTTGCACTGCCTGATCGGCCGGTATAAAAAAGTACCGGCCACAGCGCAGACAAAGCCAAGACAGATCGACACGCTAGGTTTAATGTATTCGCCCTACGCTATTCGTTGGCGTCGACCGGAGCCTGTCATCTTCACAAAGACAGGACATTCCCGGCTTTAAAGTGTCCTACAAGCAGTCCCAGCAATAAAAAGGAAACCCGCAGCGATGGCGTACTACCGCACTCCTCATGACGTTACCGCTCTGCCCGCCTGGCAAGCGCTCAATCAACATCGCCAAGCCATGCAGGATTTCAGCATGCGCGAAGCCTTTAATGCCGATCCCCAGCGCTTTACCCAGTTCACCTTGAGCAGCTGCGGACTTTTCCTCGATTACTCGAAAAACCTGATCACCAGCGAAACCCGCGACCTGCTGGTGGGCCTGGCCAAGGAAGTCGACCTTCAAGGCGCGATCAAGTCGTTGTTCAACGGCGAGCCGGTCAACTCTTCAGAAGGCCGCCCGGCGCTGCACACTGCGCTGCGTCGCCCGGTAGGTGACAAGCTGTCGGTCAACGGCGTGAACATCATGCCGGACGTGCACAAGGTGCTGAACCAGATCACTGACCTGGTCGGCCGCATCCACGACGGCCTGTGGCGTGGCTACACCGAGAAGCCGATCACCGACGTGGTGAACATCGGTATCGGTGGCTCGTTCCTCGGCCCGGAGCTGGTCTCCGAAGCGCTGTTGTCCTACGCCCACAAAGGCGTGCGCTGCCATTACCTGGCGAACATCGACGGCAGCGAGTTCCACGAGCTGACCATGAAGCTGCGCGCCGAGACCACGCTGTTCATCGTCTCGTCCAAATCCTTCAACACCCTCGAAACCCTGAAGAACGCCCAGGCCGCCCGCGCCTGGTACCTGGCCCAGGGTGGTTCGGAAGCCGAGCTGTATCGCCACTTCATCGCCGTGTCCAGCAACAACGCGGCCGCCGTGGCCTTCGGTATCCGCGAAGAAAACATCTTCCCGATGTGGGACTGGGTCGGCGGTCGTTACTCGCTGTGGTCGGCCATCGGCCTGCCGATTGCGCTGGCGATCGGCATGTCCAACTTCAAGGAACTGCTGTCCGGTGCCTACACCATGGACCAGCATTTCCAGACTGCACCGTTCGAGGCGAACATGCCGGTGCTGCTGGGCCTGCTGGGCGTGTGGTACGGCAACTTCTGGGGCGCGCAGAGCCATGCGATCCTGCCGTACGACCACTACCTGCGTAACATCACCAAGCACTTGCAACAGCTGGACATGGAATCCAACGGCAAGAGCGTGCGCCAGGACGGTACGCCGGTTTCCACCGACACCGGCCCGGTTATCTGGGGCGGCGTAGGCTGCAACGGCCAGCACGCTTACCACCAACTGCTGCACCAAGGCACCCAACTGATCCCGGCCGATTTCATCGTGCCGATCGTCAGCTTCAACCCGGTCTCCGACCACCATCAGTGGCTGTACGCCAACTGCCTGTCCCAGAGCCAGGCACTGATGCTGGGCAAGACCCGCGCCGAAGCTGAAGCCGAACTGCGCGAAAAAGGCATGGCCGAAGCCGAAGTGCAGAAACTTGCACCGCACAAGGTGATCCCGGGTAACCGCCCGAGCAACACCATTGTGGTTGAACGCATCAGCCCTCGCCGCCTCGGCGCGCTGGTGGCGATGTATGAGCACAAAGTGTTCGTGCAGAGCGTCATCTGGGGCATCAATGCCTTCGACCAATGGGGCGTGGAGCTGGGCAAGGAGCTGGGCAAAGGCGTCTACAACCGCCTTACCGGCACTGAAGAACAGCCTGCGGACGATGCGTCCACCCAAGGGTTGATCAACTACTTCCGCGGTCGTCACCGCGGTTGAGGGTATGCCTGCAAGGCCAACGTCTGTTTGGACGTTGGCCTTGAACCCGCCTGCCACAGGGTGCATCTTTATTGCTTGTCGCAAAAACAAGAATAAGGATCCCTCATGTTCGATATCAGCACGTTCCCCACCGCCGATGCCGTCCGCCGGGCTGCGCAACTCAGTCAAGAGGACTACCAGCGCCTCTACCGCCAATCCGTCGAGCAACCCGACACGTTCTGGGCCGATCAGGCCAAGCGCTTTCTCGACTGGACCACGCCTTGGCACACCGTCCAGCAGTCCGACATCAAGACCGGCGCCGCCCAATGGTTTGCCGGCGGCCAACTGAACGTCAGCTACAACTGCATCGACCGTCACTTGGCACAACGCGCCGATCAACCGGCCTTCATCTGGGAAGGCGATGATCCTGCAAAATCTTCCAAAATTACCTACCGCCAACTCCACCAAAACGTCAGCCGCCTGGCCAATGTGCTGAAAAGTCGTGGCGTGAAGAAAGGCGACCGCGTGTGCATCTACATGCCAATGATTCCCGAGGCGGCCTACGCGATGCTGGCCTGCACGCGGATCGGTGCGGTGCATTCGGTGGTGTTTGGTGGATTCTCGCCGGACGCCCTGCGCGACCGCGTTCTCGACGCCGACTGCCGCACGGTGATCACCGCCGATGAAGGCGTGCGCGGTGGCAAGCCAGTGGCGCTGAAACAGAATGTCGACAAGGCCCTGGCCAGTTGCCCAGGCGTCAGCACGGTACTGGTGGTGCAGCGCACCGGTGCGGCGGTCAGTTGGACTGAAGGGCGCGACCTCAACTATCAACAGGCCCTGGACGCGGCCAGCGACGACTGCCCGCCCGAGCCGATGGACGCCGAAGACCCGCTGTTTATCCTCTACACCTCCGGCAGCACCGGCAAACCCAAAGGCGTGCTGCACACCACCGGCGGCTACCTGCTGCAAGCTGCAATGACCTTTAAATACGTGCTCGACTACCGCGACGGCGAAGTGTTCTGGTGCACCGCCGATGTGGGCTGGGTGACCGGCCACAGCTATATCGTCTACGGCCCGCTGGCCAATGGCGCCACCTCGCTGATGTTCGAAGGCGTGCCGAGCTACCCCGACAGCTCGCGCTTCTGGCAGGTGATCGACAAACATCAGGTCAACATCTTCTACACCGCACCCACCGCCCTGCGCGCGCTGATGCGTGAAGGGCATGGCCCGCTGGAAAACACTTCCCGCGCCAGCCTGCGCCTGCTGGGCAGCGTCGGCGAGCCGATCAACCCGGAAGCCTGGGACTGGTACTTCAACGCGGTCGGCGAACAACGCTGCCCGATTGTCGACACCTGGTGGCAGACCGAAACCGGCGGCATCATGCTCAGCCCACTGGTCAGCGCCCAGCGCATCAAGCCCGGCTGCGCCACCCAGCCAATGTTTGGCGTGGTGCCGGTGCTGCTCGATGAGCAAGGCAAGGAAATCAGCGGCGCCGGCAGCGGCGTACTGGCGATCAAATCCAGTTGGCCAGGGCAGATCCGCAGCGTGTACGGCGATCCCCAGCGGATGATCGACACCTATTTCAAACCCTACCCCGGCTACTACTTCACCGGCGACGGTGCTCGGCGTGACGAGGACGGCGATTACTGGATCACCGGGCGCATCGATGATGTGATCAACGTGTCCGGGCACCGTATCGGCACCGCCGAGGTGGAAAGTGCCCTGGTGCTGCATGATCAGGTCGCCGAGGCTGCGGTGGTGGGCTATCCCCACGACGTCAAAGGCCAGGGCATCTATGCCTTCGTCACGCCCATGAATGGCGTCGAACCCGACGATGCGTTGAAAAAGCACCTGCTGGACCTGGTGAGCAAGGAAATCGGCAGCTTCGCCAAGCCCGAACTGATTCAATGGGCGCCGGCCTTGCCGAAAACCCGCTCAGGCAAGATCATGCGGCGGATTTTGCGCAAGATTGCCTGCAACGAACTGGACAGCCTGGGGGATACTTCCACCCTCGCCGACCCGAGCGTGGTGGACGGCCTGATCGACAAGCGCCTCAACCGATAGGAACCCATGGAATTCATTCGCAGCCGCATCGAAAACCAGCTGATGAGCCTGACCGGTTTGTCGCTGGGCCAACTCGACCTGGAAAACCCCAAGGGCGATCCAGGTCTCTTTGGACCGAACTCGGTGAGCTGGAAGGTCCATGGCGACTTCAGCAGCATGTTGATTGGCGGCATCAGCGCATTGATGTTGCAGGCATTACACCCGCTGGCGCTGGCCGGCGTGTGGGACCACTCGAACTTTCGGCAGGACATGCTGGGGCGTTTACGACGCACCTCGCAGTTTATTTCCGGGACCACGTTCGGTTCGCGGCGTGACGCCGAATGGCTGATCGAGAAAGTGCGCACCATTCACCTGCAAGTGGTCGGCCATGCCCCGGACGGACGACCGTATGCGGCCAGTGACCCCGAACTGCTGACCTGGGTGCATGTGGCAGAGGTCAGCAACTTTCTCGCGGCCCACCTGCGTTATCGCAACCCGGATTTATCCCCCAGAGATCAAGACCGGTACTACAGCGAAATCGCCCTGGTGGCCGAGCAATTGGGCGCGCGCCATGTGCCGCGCTCACGTCAGGAAATTTCCGATTACCTTGAGCGTATTCGCCCGCAACTGCTGTGTGATGAACGCAGCCACGAAGTCCTGCGCCTGCTGCTTAATGCGCCGTCTCCCAGCACCTTGGCCAAGCCGTTTGGCTCGTTGATGATGCAGGCCGGCATCGACCTGCTGCCGGACTGGGCCAGCGACATGCTCGGGCAGAAGCAAAGCCCGATCCAGCGCCAGATGATCCGCGCGGGGGTCAGGCACAGCGCGCCGTTGTTGCGCTGGGCCATGCGCAATGGTTCGGTACAACGGGCCCACAGGCGGATGGGCCTGCTGGAGCCATAACTGTTAAACTCCCGCGCCCCAATTACCCTGCAAGGCGCGCACTATGTCTCCCTTGAATCAGGCGCTGCGCGCCGCCCTCGATCATCGCCAGGACTTGCTTGCCGAGCTGCATGCCCAAGGCACCGATTGCTATCGCCTGTTCCACGGCAGCCAGGAAGGCGCTGGCGGCCTGACCATCGACCGCTATGGCCCGCAACTGCTGGTGCAGAGCTTTCACCAGTCGCTGGAAAGTGAAGACCTGCTGCAATTGCACCAGGCGATCAACCAGCACCTGGGGCTGGAGCTGCTGCTGGTCTACAACGATCGCTCCCGGGGCAACTCGCGCATCGACCGTGAAGACACGGTGTACCGCGCGGAACCTGCGGCCCTGGAAGACTTGATCGGCCACGAATGGGGCCTCAATTACCGCGTACGCGGGCGGCACGCCGGGCAAGACCCGCTGCTGTTCCTGGACCTGCGCAACACCCGTGGCTGGGTCAAGGCACACAGTGCCGGCAAAAGCGTGCTGAACCTGTTTGCCTACACCTGCGGCGTAGGCCTGAGCGCCGCTGCCGGTGGCGCCCGCGAGGTGTGCAACCTGGACTTTGCCGAGGGCAACCTGGCGGTCGGTCGCGAAAACGGTCAACTCAACCCGCAATTGCCGGCGATGGAATTCGTGCAGTCGGATTATTTCCCGGCAATCCGCCAACTGGCGGGCCTGCCCATCAGCCAGCGCCGCGGTCAGAAACTGCCGAGCTATCCACGCCTGGATCAACGCCAGTACGACCTGGTGCTGCTCGACCCTCCCGCCTGGGCCAAGAGCGCTTTCGGCACCGTCGACCTGCTGCGCGACTACCAGAGCCTGCTCAAGCCTGCGCTGCTGGCCACTGCCGATGACGGTGTGCTGATCTGCTGCAACAACCTGGCAAAAGTCAGCATGGACGACTGGCGCGACCAGGTCCTGCGCTGCGCCGAAAAGGCCGGTCGCCCGGTACGCGACTGGCAGGTCATGACACCCGGCTCAGACTTCCCGTCGCAGGACCAACAGCCACCGCTGAAGACCCTGATACTGCAGCTGTAAGACTTGTCCCAAAAGGGCCCGGGCGCAGTAATAAAGGCCCGGTTCTTCGGAACCGTAAACCCGTGCCATACTCCAAGGCACTCTTGATCGACATAGATGGCGTCACATATGCCCAAAGGATTGATTCGCGCCGCCGGCGCCTTGCTGACCGCCCTTGCCCTGTACAGCTTGCTGGGCTTCCTTATTCTCCCCGGCATTGCCCTTCGTGTGGCCAATCAACAGTTGGCCAATTACGCCACCGTGCCGGCGCATATCCAGCGTATCGAGCTCAACCCGTTCAGTCTCGAATTGACCGTGTGGGGCCTGAATATCGGTGAGCCCGGCAAGGAGCAAGTGGCCTTTGAACGCCTCTATGCCAACCTGCAGATCGACAGTTTGTGGACACGCGCCCTGCACCTGGCTGACGTCCAACTCGACAAGCCAAAGACCGAACTGCTGTTCGACAAGTCCGGCCAGCTCAACCTGGCACAGCTGTTCAAATTGCCGGCCAGCGAGCCGACCCCAACCGATCCGAACGCCAAACCGTTCCCCCTGCGCATCGATAACATCAAGCTGGCGGGCGGCTATGTGCACTTCCAGGATTTGCGCCCTAGCGAGCCGATCGAGTTTCTCTACGACAAACTGGATTTCGAGCTGAAAAACCTCAGCACCCTGCCCGAAGACAATGCCGACATGACGTTGGTGGCAGCCGGACCGGAAGGCGGCCAGATCGACTGGACCGGCAATTTCAGCCTTATCCCGATTGCCTCCGAAGGCAAACTCAAGGTTACCGACGGCAAGATGAAAGTCTGGTGGCCGTATGTGCGTGACGCGGTGCCGCTGGTTCTGGAAGACGGTGTCCTCAACTTCAGCACCGACTACAAGCTGAGCCTGGCGAAAGAAACCGAGCTGAACCTGACCAACGTCGCCCTGAGTGTCGCGCCGTTTGCGATCAAGGCACCGGATGGCCGGCCGCTCGCGCGCCTGGAGAAACTGGATGTCAGCGAAACCACCGTCGACCTGGCCAAGCAGCAAGTGATCGTCGGCAAGATCCGTAGCAATAAACTCGAAACCTGGGCGGCCCTCGAAGCCGACGGCCAGCTGGATTGGCAAAAGCTGTTCGCCAGCCAGCCGAGCAAACCGGCAGCCGCGCCCGAAACCGCCGCCGCCCCGGCCACCGCCGACTCGCCAAAACCTGCGCCGGCCGCGCCGAGCAAGCCTTGGCAAGTGCTGCTCAACGATGTGCAACTGCGCAACTATCAAGTGCATCTGGCGGACCGCTCGGCCAAACCGGCAGTGGCCCTGGAAGTCGGCCCGCTGAACCTTGACCTGCAGGATTTCGACAGCCTTAACCAGAGCCCGTTTACCCTCAAGCTCGATACCGGCGTAGGCAAGCAAGGCAAGCTCCAGGCCACCGGCCAGATCAACCTGAGCCCGGTCAGCGCCAAGCTGAAAGTGGACACAAAAGACATCGACCTGCGTGTCGCGCAGTCCTACATCAGCCCGTTTATCCGCCTGGAACTGCGGAGCGGCATGCTCGGCAGCAACCTGGATGTAAACCTGAAAAGCACCGAGCCCCTGGCGTTCCAGGTGACTGGCCGGGCACAGGTCGACCAGTTACACACCCTGGACACCCTGAAAACCCGCGACTTCCTGAAGTGGCAGCGGTTGGTACTGGAAGGCGTGAACTATCAACACGGCGACAGCCTGTCGATCGACAAGGTCAACCTGTTGCAGCCCTACGTGCGCTTCATGATCAATGATGACCGCACCACCAACATCGATGACTTGCTGATTCCGCAGCCGGCCAACAGCGGCAGCAAGTCGGCCGCGAAACCTGCGGCCGGTAAGGAAAAGCCCTTGGGCATCCGCGTGGGTCAAATTGCGATCAACGACGGCTCGGCCAATTTCGCCGACTTCAGCCTGACCCCGAACTTCGCCACCGCCATTCAACAGCTTAACGGCCAGATCGGCACCATCGACAGTCGCCAGGCGAAACCGGCGAGCGTTGACGTCAAGGGCAAGGTTGACCGTTATGCGCCGGTCACCATCAAGGGCAGCGTCAATCCGTTTGATCCGATGGCCGCACTGGATATCGCCACCAGCTTCAAACGTGTCGAACTGACCACACTCACACCGTACTCGGGCAAATTCGCCGGGTTCCGTATCCGCAAGGGCCGGCTCAACCTGGACCTGCATTACGTCATCACCAAGGGCCAGTTGAAGGCCGAGAACAAAGTGGTGGTCGAGCAGTTGCAACTGGGTGAGAAGGTCGACAGTGCCGACGCCGTGGACCTGCCGATTCGCCTGGCGATTGCCCTGCTCAAGGATTCCGACGGCAAGATCTCCATTGAGCTGCCGGTAACCGGTGACTTGAACAACCCGCAATTCAGCGTGATGCCGATTGTCTGGCAGACCCTGCGTAACCTGGTGGTACGTGCAGCCACGGCACCGTTCAAGTTTATTGGCGGCCTGATCAGCGGTGGCGGCGCCCAGGACCTCGGCAACGTGTCGTTTGCGGCGGGTTCCAGCGAGCTGAGCAAGGACTCCGAGTCGGCGCTGGACAGCCTCGCCAAGGCACTAAAGGAGCGCCCTGCCCTGCGCCTGGAAATCGAAGGTACCGCCGCTGCCAGCAGTGACGGCCCGCTTTTGGCCGCACAACGACTGGAACGCGAATACCAGTACAACTACTACAAGATCCTCCAGCGCCGTGGCGATAAAGTCCCGGCACAGGCGTCGCTGCTTGAAGTCCCTGAAAAGGAGAAGGCGCCACTGCTGGAAGGCATCTACCGCACCCGCTTGAAACTGCAGCCGCCTCCCGAGTGGAAGGACCTGGGCAGCGATGAGCGCACTGCCAAGCTGCGGGACGGTGTGATCAAGTTCTGGAGCGGCAGCGACGTGCTGCTACGCCAACTGGGCCAGGACCGCGCCAGCGCGATCAAGGACTACCTGGTGGACAAGGGCCAGCTGGAAGATGACCGGGTTTACTTTATCGATGCAAACCTGGGTGAAGCCGAGAAAGATGGTCGGGTGGTGACGCCAATGCATCTGGATGCCGAGTAACTACTCCCGCCAGCTTTTCCCTTCCCCAATAGAACAGGCCCCGGCACAAGTGCCGGGGCCTGTAATGACCACATCCGTGTGGCCGGTCGCATGAACCTGTGAGGTGCATTGAGCGGATGTCTTGACTCGCTCGTGGCCGCCTCTGCCTAGTTCAGGCGATTCGTTAAGCGTTACTCTGCTTTCAGGCCGTCGGCCGATACAGCTTTAACGCCTTTGATTTTCTTGGCGATGGCAACAGCAGTCGTTTTCTGAGCTTCGGTGATAGCTACGGTCGACGACAGGGACACTACGCCTTTGTTGGTTTCGACTTTGATGTCGGTACCAGGAATGCCTTTCTCGGTAACCAGGTCACTTTTCACTTTGGTAGTGATCCAGGTATCGGAGGTCGCTTCCTTGGCTTTGGTCACTTCACCGGCCGCTACAACCATAGGCGCCTGGGAAGTTTGAGCGAAGGCCACGTTGGCCATGGTCAGGGTCAGAGCGGTGGCAGTTGCAGCAGCGATAGCGAACTTTTTCATACGAGTAACTCCTGTTTTATCAAAAGTCTGCAGCGTGTAAACGTTAAAGCTGCAGGGCTATCAGTACTATTGCAGGCGCTGTGCCAAGTTTTTATTTCTAATAAAAACCTTATAAATCAATATCTTATAAAAATACCCAATTTTCGAAATCGTGCAACTTGCATGAAGGCGATCGTGCCTGCATGCAAGTTGCGGCTTTTGGGTATGGCTAAACGCCTGATTTCGCGACACTTTCCCACAGGCATAAAAAAAGGACTCCGAAGAGTCCCTTTTTTCAGCTGGCAGCGACGGGGTGATTAAACGCCCGAAGCCTTGGCTGCTGCTACGTCCTTGATGGACAGCTTGATACGGCCGCGGTTGTCCACGTCCAGTACCAGCACTTCCACTTCCTGGCCTTCTTTCAGGATGTCGGTCACTTTCTCAACGCGAGCGTCGCTCAGCATGGAGATGTGAACCAGACCGTCCTTGCCTGGCAGGATGTTGACGAATGCGCCGAAGTCGACGATGCGCTCAACCTTACCGACGTAGATCTTGCCGATCTCTGCCTCAGCGGTGATACCCAGAACGCGCTGGCGTGCAGCCTCAGCCGCTTCCTTGGTTTCGCCGAAGATCTTGATCGAGCCGTCGTCTTCGATGTCGATCGAAGCCTTGGTCTCTTCACAGATCGCACGAATGGTCGCGCCGCCTTTACCGATAACATCACGGATTTTGTCGGTGTCGATTTTCATCGCGATCATGGTCGGAGCATTTTCCGACAGTTCGGTACGGGACTGACCAATGATCTGGTTCATCTGACCGAGAATGTTCAGGCGCGCTTCCAGGGCTTGGCCCAGAGCGATTTCCATGATTTCTTCGGTGATGCCCTTGATCTTGATGTCCATCTGCAGCGCGGTAACACCTTTGGCGGTACCGGCTACTTTGAAGTCCATGTCGCCCAGGTGGTCTTCGTCGCCCAGGATGTCGGTCAGGATGGCGAACTTCTCGCCTTCTTTAACCAGACCCATGGCGATACCGGCAACCGGTGCCTTCATCGGAACACCAGCGTCCATCAGCGCCAGGGAAGCACCGCAGACCGAAGCCATGGAGCTGGAACCGTTGGACTCGGTGATTTCCGACACAACACGAATGGTGTACGGGAACACGTCGGCGGCAGGCAGCATGGCCGAAATCGAACGACGGGCCAGGCGGCCGTGACCGATTTCGCGACGACCAGCGCCACCCATGCGACCACACTCACCTACCGAGAACGGAGGGAAGTTGTAGTGCAGCATGAACGGGTCTTTTTTCTCGCCTTCCAGGGTGTCCAGCAGCTGTGCGTCACGGGCAGTACCCAGTGTTGCAACAACCAGGGCCTGGGTTTCGCCACGGGTGAACAGCGCCGAACCGTGGGTTTTTGGCAGAACGCCGACTTCGATGTTCAGCGGGCGTACGGTGCGAGTGTCGCGACCATCGATACGTGGCTTGCCGTTTACGATGTTTTCGCGAACGGTGCGGTATTCGATTTCGCCGAATGCTGCTTTGACTTCGCTGGAAGAAGGCTGGCCTTCTTCACCGGACAGCTTGGCAACAACCTGGTCCTTCAGCTCACCCAGGCGAGCGTAACGATCGGCCTTGATGGTGATGGTGTAGGCGTCGGAGATGGCGGTGCCGAACTCGGAGCGGATAGCGCCCAGCAGTTCAGTCGCTTCAGGCGCAGGAGCCCAGGTCCAGGTTGGCTTGGCAGCTTCAGCAGCCAGTTCTTTGACAGCGTTGATCACAACCTGGAACTCGTCGTGAGCAAACAGCACCGCACCCAGCATCTGGTCTTCGGTCAGCTCTTTGGCTTCCGATTCAACCATCAACACGGCTTCCGAAGTACCGGCAACGACCATGTCCAGGCTCGAAGCTTTCTGTTGTTCGTAAGTCGGGTTCAGCAGGTAGCCGGTGCTTTCGTGGAACGCAACACGGGCAGCGCCGATCGGGCCATCGAACGGAATACCGGAGATGGCCAGGGCAGCCGAGGTACCGATCATCGCAGCGATGTCCGGATCGGTCTTCTTGCTGGTGGAAACGACGGTGCAGACAACCTGCACTTCGTTCATGAAGCCTTCTGGGAACAGCGGACGGATCGGACGGTCGATCAGTCGGGAAGTCAGGGTTTCTTTCTCGGAAGGACGGCCTTCACGCTTGAAGAAACCGCCAGGGATCTTACCGGCAGCGTAAGTCTTTTCCTGGTAGTGAACGGAAAGAGGGAAAAAGCCTTTGCTCGGGTCAGCGGTCTTGGCGCCAACAACGGTCACCAATACGGTGACGTCGTCGTCAACGGTGACCAGCACTGCGCCGGAGGCTTGACGGGCAATACGGCCTGTCTCGAGGGTAACGGTCGACTGACCGAACTGGAATTTTTTGATAACCGGGTTCACGGTGTCCTACCTTCTTTGTGGCTCTTGGGGAACTTGTCTTCTTGCGAAATTCTTGGGCAATGTCGGGAATCGGCCCAACGCCTGTCCAGGGTAAAACGTGTATCCAGATAAAACTTGAGGCTGGAAGCCTGCCATGGGCCAGCGGGAAACCCACTGACACACGACAGCCAACCAACCTCTAGCGCAATCGCTTATTAGCGACGCAGACCCAGGCGACCGATCAGAGTCTGATAACGACCCAGATCCTTGCCTTTCAGGTAGTCCAGCAGCTTACGACGCTGGTTTACCATGCGGATCAGACCACGACGGGAGTGGTGATCTTTACCGTTGGCCTTGAAGTGACCTTGCAGCTTGTTGATGTTGTGGGTCAGCAGTGCAACTTGCACTTCTGGCGAACCAGTGTCACCAACAGCTTGCTGGTAGTCAGCTACGATTTGAGCTTTTTCTTGAACGTCGAGAGCCATGAGGCAATCCTTTTTTCAGGAAACCATCCAAAGGACAGTTTCAACAGGCCAGGGACAAATCCCTGTATCTAAAAATGAGTAGTGACCGTGCCTGTTAACAGCCACCCTCGTTCGGTCATTCTGACCGAATCAGTCGACGCGGCGCGATGCGCCCGTCTTCGCTCACTTCACCGATACCGATGAAGCGACCGTTGTGATCTTGTACCCGCACCATGCCGAACTTCGGGGCATCCGGTGCACGTACCGGCTGGCCGTTAAGCCAGTAGAACGCGCTGTGCTCCGAGAAGTGCAGCAGTGGCCAATCCAGCAAACCGCTGTCCGATGGCATCAGGAAGCGATCAACCGCTTCGTTGCCGCCTTCGGCATGTACCGCTTCCAGCTCTTCCAGCGTGACCGTCTGGGCCAGGGTGAAAGGGCCTGCCTGGGTGCGTCGCAGTTCTGCAACGTATGCGCCACAGCCTAGTTGCTCACCAATATCCTCCACCAGGGTACGGATATAGGTGCCTTTGCTGCAGTCCACCGCCAACCGGGCAGTGTCGCCTTCGGCGGCGAGCAATTCCAAGCGCGCAATAGTAACAGAACGCGGTTCGCGCTCCACCACTTCACCTGCACGTGCCAGCTTGTAAAGAGGCTGGCCATCACGCTTGAGAGCCGAGTACATCGGCGGTATCTGACTGATTTGCCCACGAAAAGCGGGTAAGGCAGCTTCGATATCAGCACGACCAACGGTCACCTCGCGAACCTGCAAAACATCACCTTCGGCGTCTGCCGTGGTGGTGGTCTTGCCCAGTTGCATCAGGGTTTCGTAACCCTTGTCGGAATCGAGCAGGTATTGCGAAAACTTGGTGGCCTCGCCAAAACACAACGGCAACACGCCGGTGGCCAGGGGATCGAGGCTGCCGGTGTGCCCTGCCTTCTCGGCATTGAGCAGCCAGCGGACCTTCTGCAACGCCGCATTGGAGGTAAAGCCAATGGGCTTGTCGAGCAGAATGATGCCGCTGACGTTACGACGGATACGTTTGACCTGAGCCACCGATTACTCCTTGGCGTCTTCAGGCGTGGCGGATTCCGGGTGCTGATTGTCTTCAGCCACGGCCCGCTCGATCAGTGCCGACAGGTGCGCGCCACGCACGACGCTTTCGTCGTAGTGGAAATGCAACTGTGGAACGCTGCGCAGCTTCATTTCGCGGGCCAGCTGCATGCGCAGGAAGCCTGCGGCAGAGTTGAGCACCTTGATGCTTTGCGCGATTTCTTCGCTGTTGTCCTGGCCCATCACGGTGATGAAGATCTTGGCGTGACCAACGTCACGGCTGACTTCAACGGCGGTGATGGTGACGAGGCCAACACGTGGGTCTTTTACTTCACGACGGATCAGCTGTGCGAGCTCGCGCTGCATCTGATCGCCGATACGTTGGGTACGGCTGTATTCTTTTGCCATGTCTTGTTACCTGTTACTGCCACACGGTGAAACCCGTGGGGTCTGAAAGCGGCAAACGCCCGGCCTGACAAAAGCCAGACCGGGCGTTGCGTTTAGAGTCCGGACGCTGCGCCCGGCATTTGCATGCCTGGGCGCCGCGTGGCCCTTGAAGTGCGCGAGTTAGAGGCTGCGAGCAACCTGGACCTTCTCGTAGACTTCGATCTTGTCGCCAGCCTTGACGTCGTTGTAGCTCTTGACGCCGATACCGCATTCCATGCCGGCACGTACTTCGGAAGCGTCATCCTTGAAGCGGCGCAGGGATTCCAGCTCGCCTTCGAAGATAACGATGTCTTCACGCAGTACACGGATTGGACGGTTACGGTGCACAACACCTTCGATAACCATGCAACCGGCGATCGCGCCGAATTTCGGCGAGCGGAACACGTCACGCACCTCGGCCACACCCAGGATGTTCTCCCGGACGTCGCTGCCAAGCATGCCGGTGAGGGCCTTCTTGACGTCTTCGATGATGTCGTAGATGACGTTGTAGTAACGCATGTCCAGGCCTTCCTGCTCGACAATCTTCCGTGCGCCCGCATCGGCACGCACGTTGAAGCCGAACAGTACAGCGTTGGAAGCCAGTGCCAGGTTGGCGTCGGATTCGGTGATACCACCGACACCGCCACCGACAACACGCACTTGCACTTCGTCGTTACCCAGGCCGTTCAAGGCGCCGTTCAACGCTTCGAGGGAACCACGAACGTCAGATTTGAGGACGATGTTAAGCGTCTTCTTCTCTGCCTGGCCCATGTTCTCGAAGATGTTTTCCAGCTTGCCGGCGTGAGCACGGGCCAGCTTGACTTCGCGGAACTTGCCTTGACGGAACAGAGCCACTTCACGGGCTTTCTTCTCGTCCGACAGCACGCTCATCTCGTCGCCAGCGTCCGGGGTACCGTCCAGGCCGAGGATCTCGACAGGGATGGAAGGACCGGCTTCTTTGATTGGCTTGCCGTTCTCGTCGAGCATGGCACGCACACGGCCGTAGTTCGAACCGACCAGGACCATGTCGCCTTGGCGCAGGGTACCGTCTTGAACCAGAACGGTTGCAACCGGGCCACGACCTTTGTCGAGACGCGATTCAACCACAACACCACGACCCGGGGCCGATGGGGTTGCTTTCAGTTCGAGTACTTCGGCTTGCAGCAGAACAGCTTCAAGCAGTTCGTCTACACCGGTACCGACTTTCGCCGAAACCGAAACGAACGGCGTATCACCGCCCCACTCTTCGGACGTCACGCCGTGAACCGACAACTCGCTACGGATGCGATCGAGATCGGCGCCCGGCTTGTCGATTTTGTTCACTGCAACTACCAGTGGAACACCAGCGGCCTTGGCGTGCTGGACAGCTTCAATGGTCTGCGGCATGACGCCGTCGTCCGCTGCAACTACCAGGATCACGATGTCAGTCGCCTTGGCACCACGGGCACGCATCGCGGTAAACGCGGCGTGACCTGGGGTGTCGAGGAAGGTGACCATGCCGCGTTCGGTTTCAACGTGGTACGCACCGATGTGCTGGGTGATGCCGCCGGCTTCGCCTGCAGCTACCTTGGCACGACGGATGTAGTCGAGCAGCGAGGTCTTACCATGGTCAACGTGGCCCATTACGGTCACGACTGGCGCACGGGAGAAGGTCTCGCCTTCAAACTTCAGGGACTCGGCCAGGGAATCTTCCAGGGCGGTGTCGCTGACCAGGGTCACTTTGTGGCCCAGCTCTTCAGCAACCAGTTGGGCAGTTTCCTGATCCAGTACCTGGTTGATGGTGGCTGGAGTACCCAGCTTGAACATGAACTTGATGATTTCAGCAGCCTTGACCGACATCTGATTGGCGAGATCGCCAACAGTGATGGTCTCGCCGATCTGCACATCACGCACGACAGGGCCGGTTGGGCTCTGGAAACCGTGGGCGTTGCGCTTCTTCAGCTTGGCCTTGCCGCGACCACCGCGACGGAAGCTGTCGCTTTCTTCGTCGGTAGTACGTGGAGCAACGCGTGGCGCTGGCGCCTTCTCTTTGACCGAAGCACGATGCGGAGCGTTTTTGCGCTCACCATCGCCACTGCCACGACGATTGTTATCGTCGGCACGTGGTTTGTCCGGGCGACGAGGTTCTTCGCGTTTGCGAGCGTCGGCTGCAGGAGCAGGCGCGGCGGCAACCGGAGTGGCCTCACGAACAGCTTCTACAGGCGCGCTAGGCGCAGCAACGGCCTCAGTGTTAGCAGGTTGCGCAGCAGCAGGCTGGCGACGCGCTTCTTCTTCGGCGCGACGCTTGGCTTCTTCTTCAGCCTTCTGACGAGCAGCATTTTCTACTGCGCGACGTTCTTCCAGTTCGCGTTTGCGCTCGGCTTCGATTTCTTCCGGGCTGCGCTGTACGAAGACTTTCTTCTTGCGTACTTCAACGCTGATGCTCTTGCTACCAGCAACACGCAGGGTGCTGGTGGTTTTGCGCTGCAATGTAATCTTGCGCGGTTCTTCCACTTTCGCCTTGTGGCTGCTCTTCAAGTGAGTCAGCAAAGACTGCTTCTCACTATCGCTCACACCTTCATCGGCGGCGGTGTGCGGCAGACCTGCCTCACGCATCTGCTGCAACAGGCGCTCTACCGGTGTTTTGACCTCATCGGCCAGTTGTTTCACCGTGACTTGCGTCATGCACTTCTCTCCTCAGGCCGCGCCTAATTACTCGAACCAATGGGCTCGGGCGGCCATGATCAACTTGCCGGCACGATCATCGTCAATGCCGTCGATGTCGAGCAGGTCGTCAATAGACTGCTCGGCCAGGTCTTCGCGGGTAATTACGCCGCGCACCGCCAGTTCCATCGCCAAATCCTTGTCCATACCCTCAAGCGAGAGCAGGTCTTCGGCCGGATGGGCGTCTGCCAGCTTTTCCTCAGTAGCGATGGCTTTAGTCAACAAACGATCCTTGGCCCGAGCGCGAAGCTCGTTGACGGTGTCTTCGTCAAAGCCGTCGATGTTGAGCATTTCTTCCAACGGTACGTAGGCAATCTCTTCCAGGCTGGTGAAGCCTTCATCTACCAGCACCTGCGCCAGGTCTTCGTCGACTTCCAGCTCGTCGATGAAGTTGCGCAGGATGTCACCGGTTTCTGCTTGCTGCTTAGCCTGGATGTCCGATTCGGTCATCACGTTCAGGGTCCAGCCGGTCAACTGGCTGGCCAAACGTACGTTCTGACCACCGCGACCGATGGCCTGAGCCAGATTGTCTGCGCCAACGGCGATGTCCATTGCATGGGCATCCTCGTCAACGATAATTGCCGCCACTTCAGCAGGCGACATTGCGTTGATCACGAACTGCGCCGGGTTATCGTCCCACAGGACGATGTCCACACGCTCACCGCCCAATTCGCCCGACACTGCCTGGACGCGCGAACCGCGCATACCAATGCAAGCACCTTGCGGGTCGATGCGTTTGTCCTTGGAGCGGACCGCGATCTTGGCGCGCGAACCCGGGTCGCGGGACGCAGCCATGACTTCGATCAGGCCTTCGGCAATTTCCGGCACTTCGATGCGGAACAATTCAATCAACATTTCCGGCGCGGTACGCGACAGGATCAACTGAGGGCCGCGGTTCTCGGTGCGGATTTCCTTGAGCAGCGCACGCAAACGCACGCCAACCCGGAAAGTTTCGCGGGAAATGATGTCTTCGCGAGCCAGCAACGCTTCAGCGTTGTTGCCCAGGTCGACGATCACGTTATCGCGGGTGACTTTTTTCACGGTGCCGGAGATGATTTCCCCCAGGCGCTCGCGATAGGCGTCAACGACTTGAGCGCGCTCGGCTTCGCGGACCTTCTGCACGATGACTTGCTTGGCAGTCTGTGCAGCGATGCGGCCGAACTCGATGGATTCGATCTTTTCTTCGACGACATCACCGACCTGGGCGCCCGGGTGCGTTTCAGCAACCTTGCTCGGCCAGGTTTCGATGGCCGGATCATCAAGATCGGCTTCTTCGACGACCGTCCAGCGACGGAAAGTCTCGTAGGCACCGGTGTGGCGGTTGATTTCCACACGCAGATCAACTTCGTCTTCAAAACGCTTTTTGGTAGCAGTGGCCAGGGCCAGCTCCAGCGCTTCAAAAATCACGTTTGCCGGTACGCCCTTTTCATTGGATACCGACTCAACAACCAGCAGTACTTCTTTGCTCATCGTACGCCTCGCCTTTCGCAAGCCATTGGATCCGCGGGATCCGCGTCTCAGTCAAAACTGGGAATAATGTTGGCCTTGTCGATCATATCGATCGGCAACAGGAACTCATGGTCTTCTACCTGCACCACGACGTCCTGCTCTTCTACACCGCGCAGAAGGCCCTGAAAGTTGCGTCGCCCTTCAAAGGGAGAACGCAGCTTGATCTTCACTTGTTCACCGGCAAATTTTGCAAACTGATCAATAGTGAACAGTGGGCGTTCCATGCCAGGCGAGGAAACTTCGAGGGTGTATTCAACGGAGATCGGATCTTCAACATCCAGGACACCGCTGATCTGACGGCTGACAATGGCACAATCGTCCACCAGCACGCCGCCCTCTTTATCGATATAAACGCGCAACATTGAGTGGCGACCTTGAGCCGAAAACTCAATACCCCAGCATTCATAGCCTAGGGCCACGACCACCGGGGCCAACAAGGCCTGCAACTCTTCTAGCTTGCTCGACACCTGAACCCCCTCGTGCATGTATGTGCATGCTGTGCAAAATAAAAAAATGGGCGAAACGCCCATCCTTGAAACGCCGTCGAACAGCGGCGTTGAAAGTGTCCAGCTAACAAAAAGCCCCTTAAAAGGGGCTCCGCTAAAACTGGTTGCGGGGGCCGGATTTGAACCGACGACCTTCGGGTTATGAGCCCGACGAGCTACCAGACTGCTCCACCCCGCGACAAAGCTGGGGCGGAAGTATACGACCGATCCCTTACAGGGTCAATGTAACCTTCCACCTACAAGAAAGCCCGCAACAGCGGGCTCTCCTGATAATTGGTACCGAGAAGGGGACTCGAACCCCTACACCCTATGGGCACAACCACCTCAAGGTTGCGTGTCTACCAATTCCACCACCTCGGCAATACAGCGTTTACAACCTTCTTACTTCTGCTCTTGAGCTGGAGGCACGTCAGTCGCTGGAGTAGCCGACTTTTGCTCTTGAAGCACCGGGACATCATCAGAAGCCGGTTTTGCTTTTGGAACTTCCAACACTGCTGGATTTGGGAGACCTACTTGAGTCAGCACATGAGCTTTCTCTTTAGCAAAGTAACCTAACCCCAAGCTGGTTATGAAGAAACCGGCGGCAAGTATAGCAGTAAACTTACTAAGAAAGGTAGAGGAACCTTGGCTTCCGAACACAGTATTTGAAGCACCTGCCCCGAAAGACGCACCAGCGTCCGCACCTTTACCCTGCTGCAGCAAAACCAGAGCAACTACGCCCAGTGCACCCAGCAGATGAAAAACAACGATGACTGTTTCCAGCATTTTTTCAGTTTCCCGCGGCGCGACAAATCGCACCGAACTCATCTGCATTCAGGGAAGCTCCACCAATGAGCCCCCCATCGATATCCGGCATGCCGAACAGTTCGACCGCATTGGCCGCCTTCACGCTGCCGCCGTATAGAAGCCGCACACCTCGTGCGACTTCAGAATTCTCTGCCGCCAACTGCGCGCGGATGGCTGCGTGCACATCCTGCGCCTGTTGCGGCGAAGCAGTCAGCCCGGTGCCAATGGCCCAGACCGGCTCGTAAGCAATTACTGCATTTGCAAAGGCACCGACTCCCAGCTCCTCGATGATGCTGCCCAGCTGACGCCCGACAACCTCAAGAGTTTTACCCGACTCACGCTGCTCAAGGGTCTCCCCTATGCACAACACCGGAATCAAGCCGCAAGCCTGTGCCGCCGCGAATTTGCGATTGAGTGTCCCATCGCGCTCACCCATGATCTGGCGACGCTCGGAGTGCCCAACAAGCACCAGGGAACAACCCGCATCAACCAACTGACTCGGTGCAATCTCACCGGTCAATGCACCTTGCATGGATTCCACCGCAGAGTTCTGCGCGCCGACCTGAATCGACTTGCCTTTCAAGCCATCAATCACTTGATTGATATACAAGCAAGGCGGGAATACCGCGACATCAACACCGCCAGGCAAGGCCAAATGACGAAGGCCGTTGATCAGCTCAGCGACACTGGCGCGGGTACCGTGCATCTTCCAGTTACCAGCTACCATAGTGCGACGCATGCTGTACCTCGTCGGTCAAAGTGGGCGCAGATGTTACCCAACCACATCATCACTGGCAAGCCGAATTCAGGCGCAAACTTCAGTTACCAGTTTTGCCAGCTCTTCGGCATAGCCGCGAACCTGTGTTTCGTCCTCGCCTTCGACCATTACGCGCACCAAAGGCTCGGTGCCCGACTTGCGCAGCAAGACCCGGCCACGGCCCGCCATGGCCACAGTGACGCGCTCGCTGGCCTCTTTGACGGCCGGATGCTCGATAGGGTTATCACCGCCCGCAAAGCGCACGTTCAGCAGTACCTGCGGGCACTTGCGAAGCGCCTGGCGTGCCTGGGCGAGGCTTTCTTCGCGACGACGCAGCGCCAACAGCACCTGCAGCGCCGCAATGATCGCATCGCCGGTAGTCGTGTGCTGGAAGCAGACGACATGCCCGGAGTTTTCGCCACCCACCTGCCAATTGCGCTCCAGCAGCTCAGCGATCACGTAGCGGTCACCGACATTGGCGCGCACAAACGGAATGCCCAGATCTGCCAGGGCCAGTTCCAGGCCGAGATTACTCATCAGGGTGCCGACGACACCGCCTTGCAGCTTGTTACGTTCGTGCAAATCACGGGCGATGATGAACAACAGGTCGTCGCCATCAACAATTGCACCGGTGTGATCGACCATCAATACCCGATCGCCATCGCCATCAAACGCGATGCCCAGGTCAGCATGTTCGGCCAGGACCGCTGCCTGCAACTGGCCCATATGGGTGGAGCCGCAGTTGTCGTTGATATTCAAGCCATTGGGCTGGGCCGACAGCACGGTCACCTGCGCGCCCAACTCTTTGAACACGCTTGGCGCAACCTTGTAGGTCGCGCCGTGCGCACAGTCGATGACGACTTTCAGCCCCGCAAAATTGGTACTGCTCGGCACGCTGCTTTTGCAGAACTCGATGTAACGGCCGGAAGCGTCGTTAATCCGCGACACCTTGCCCAGCTTGCTCGATTCGACGACGGTCATCGGCGCATCCAGCAACTCTTCGATCATGTGCTCGATCTCGTCCGGCAGCTTGGTGCCCTGGCCCGAGAAGAACTTGATGCCGTTGTCATCGTGAGGATTGTGCGAAGCGCTGATCACGATACCGGCTTCAGCGTGAAAGGTACGCGTCAGGTAAGCGATCGCCGGCGTAGGCATCGGCCCCAGCAGCATCACATCAGCACCGGCGGCGGACAACCCAGCCTCCAGCGCGGACTCAAACATGTAACCCGAGATACGGGTGTCCTTGCCCACCAGGATGCGACACGCACCCATGCTGCGGAACGCCATACCGGCGGCCCAACCCAACTTGAGCATGAAATCTGGGGTAATCGGGAATTCGCCGACCCGACCGCGGATGCCATCGGTGCCAAAATATTTTTTAGTCATAAGTGCTCCATCATTCTTATTCGGCTGATTCAACCGCTGCGATCATTCGCACGACATCGACCGTCTCGGCCACGTCATGCACGCGCAAGATACGCGCGCCTTTGACTACGGCAAGTGCCGCGAGTGCCAGGCCGCCATGCAGCCGCTCACCCACCGGACGATTCAACGCCAGACCTATCATGCTCTTGCGCGAAACCCCAACCAAAAGGGGCCGACCAAGGGCATGCAGGGATTCCATATGCTTGAACAGGCTCAAATTGTGCTGCAGGGTCTTGGCAAAACCAAATCCCGGATCAAGGATGATCCGCTCGGGGGCAATCCCCACAGCAGCGCATTGAGCCATGCGTTCGGCTAGAAAGCCTTTCACTTCACCGACCAGATTGTCGTAATGCGGATCGTCCTGCATCGTGCCCGGCTCACCAAGCATGTGCATCAGGCAAACGGGCAGACCCGTGGCGGCGGCCGCATCAAGGGCGCCGTCGCGCTGCAGAGAACGCACATCGTTGATCAACCCCGCGCCAAGTCGCGCAGTTTCGCGCATGACGGCAGGAGTCGAGGTGTCGACAGAGATGATGACGTCCAACTCTCGATGGATGCGCTCGACAATCGGCGCAACCCGTTCCAACTCCTCCAGAGGAGAAACCGCGCGCGCACCAGGACGAGTCGATTCACCACCGACGTCTATCAGGGTCGCCCCGGCAGCCACCATCGCTTCCGCATGACGCAACGCAGCATCCAGCTGACTGAAGCGGCCACCGTCGGAAAAGGAATCAGGGGTTACATTAAGAATGCCCATAACGTGTGTATGGGCCAAATCAAGAACCCGGCTGCCGCAAGGCAACCGGGTCGAGGACAACGCAGAAGTCATTTCAAACCTTAATGGTCAGCAGCCGGGCCGCCGATCGGGGTTTCAGGGCGTTCGTTCTGTACCACCGGCGGCGTGCCCGAAGTACCCGACCCCCCTTCCCAATCGCGAGGCTCACGAGGCGTACGACCGGCCATGATGTCGTCGATCTGCTCGGCATCAATGGTCTCGTACTTCATCAGGGCATCAGCCATGGCGTCGAGCTTGTCACGGTTGTCGGTAAGGATCTGCTTGGCCGTGCCGTAGCACTGATCAATGATGCTGCGCACTTCCGAGTCGATCAGCTTGGCCGTCTCGCCGGAGAAGCTCGCAGCTTGACCGCCACCACCGCGACCCAGGAACACTTCGCCTTCTTCCTCGGCGTACATCAAAGGACCAAGCTTTTCCGACAGACCCCATTTGGTGACCATGTTCCGTGCAATCTGGCTGGCACGCATGATGTCGTTGGACGCACCGGTAGTCACACCGTCGAAGCCCAGGGTCATCTCTTCAGCGATCCGGCCGCCATACAGCGAACAGATCTGGCTGATCAGCGCACGCTTGGAGAGGCTGTAGCGATCCTCTTCCGGCAGGAACATGGTGACGCCCAGCGCCCGACCACGTGGAATGATCGACACTTTGTAGACCGGGTCATGCTCAGGCACAACGCGACCAACAATGGCGTGACCCGCTTCGTGATAAGCGGTGTTCTGCTTCTCTTTCTCGGACATGACCATGGATTTGCGCTCGGCGCCCATCATGATCTTGTCTTTCGCCAGCTCAAACTCTTTCATTTCAACGATGCGCTTGCCGGTACGGGCAGCGAACAGCGAAGCTTCGTTCACCAGGTTGGCAAGGTCGGCACCGGAGAAGCCTGGAGTACCGCGGGCAATCACGGCCGGAGCCACGTCGTCACCCATTGGCACTTTGCGCATGTGCACTTTCAGAATCTGTTCGCGACCACGAATGTCCGGCAGACCCACCACAACCTGACGGTCAAAACGGCCCGGACGCAGCAGCGCAGGGTCAAGCACGTCAGGACGGTTGGTCGCAGCGATCACGATGATGCCGTCATTCATTTCAAAGCCGTCCATCTCAACCAGCAACTGGTTGAGAGTCTGCTCACGCTCATCATGACCGCCGCCCATGCCAGCGCCACGATGGCGACCAACGGCGTCGATTTCATCGATGAAGATGATGCATGGCGCGTGCTTCTTGGCCTGCTCGAACATATCGCGAACACGGCTGGCACCCACACCGACGAACATTTCGACAAAGTCGGAACCGGAAATGGTGAAAAACGGCACCTTGGCTTCCCCCGCAATGGCCTTCGCCAACAGGGTTTTACCGGTACCTGGCGGGCCAACCATCAGCACGCCGCGAGGAATACGACCACCCAGGCGCTGGAACTTGCCTGGATCGCGCAGGAATTCAACCAGCTCGCCTACTTCTTCCTTGGCTTCGTCGCAACCGGCGACGTCAGCCAGGGTGGTTTTCACCTGATCTTCGGAAAGCAGGCGTGCCTTGCTCTTGCCGAAGCTCATCGGCCCGCCCTTGCCTCCCGCACCACCTTGCATCTGGCGCATGAAGAACATGAACACGGCGATAATCACCAATATCGGGAAGCTGGCCACCAGCAACTGGGTCCA
This sequence comes from Pseudomonas sp. PAMC 25886, assembly GCF_000242655.1. NCBI lineage: Bacteria > Pseudomonadati > Pseudomonadota > Gammaproteobacteria > Pseudomonadales > Pseudomonadaceae > Pseudomonas > Pseudomonas sp. PAMC 25886. Next base: position 50,557 of record NZ_AHHC01000066.1, on the reverse strand, counting down.
GATGCTCTGCTGCTCAGGCTGCTTGCCTTCAACAACCACGTGGTTATCCACCAGGTCGCCGATCAGGCCATTGTCCTGGATTGCCGGACGGATGGTCTTGAAGCTGTCACCATCGTTGCGCTTGCCGGTAATCACGTAGCCATCAACTGCTACGCGCTCGACCTTGCCATCCTTAACTTGCTGGATGAAGTCGGAATAGTTGAGGGTCTGCGGCTCGTTAGGGCTGGAGAAGTTGTTCATCACCGTCACGAGGACAGCCGCGATGATCAACCACAGGATCAGATTCTTTGCCATATCGTTCAATTAACTACCCTCTGAAGCAAGCTCCGCTACTGGCGCGTGCTTCGCATGATATTCACCGGCCTAACTTACTACATTACCTACAACTCTGGCAGGCGCCGTCTGTAACCCTTTGTGAAACTTTGACTACACAATATTCGTAAAGCTTCGTGACGAAAGCGATATAAAAAAACCTATCGACTCCGTCAAATTTCTCAAAAACGCTCTTCACTGGCAGCGCCTTCAATGCCACGGAAACCGCGACCCAGCAAATACTGCTCGCGAGACCTGTCCCGGGAAGAGTCAGGCTTGCGTGTCTGTACCTTGTCGAACAGCTTGCGGATGTTCTTGTGATACTCGTCGAAGCCTTCACCCTGGAAGACCTTGACCAGAAAGTCACCACCCGGACGTAGTACCCGTCCCGCCAGATCCAATGCCAATTCACAGAGGAACATGGCCCGCGGCATATCAACAGCGGGTAATCCACTCATATTGGGGGCCATATCGGAAATCACAAGGTCTACCTGCGAATTTCCGACCGCCTCCAGGATCTGTGCCAACACTTCATCCTGGGTAAAATCGCCGTGAACAAAGGTCACATCCGGGATGCTGTCCATTTCCAGGATGTCGGAAGCGATCAAACGACCTTGCCCACCAATCAGACGACTGGTCACCTGGGACCAGCCACCCGGGGCGGCACCAAGGTCGATAACGCTCATGCCAGGACGGATCAACTTGTCCTTTTCCTGAATCTCCAGCAGCTTGTAGCTGGCCCGGGAACGGTAGCCATCCTTTTGCGCCATTTTGACGTAAGGGTCGTTGAAATGCTCTTGCAGCCACTTAAGGCTAGTTTTGGAACGGGCCACGGGCCACCTCGAAAATAAAACGGGTCGTGATTAACTGGGCGGTCCCGGACTCGCTCGGGTAAACTGGCCGCCGCTTTTTACAAGATCAGACGCAGGGGTCAGATTATGCCGCTCACTCAAGAGCAGAAGAAACAGTACAAATCCATTGGCCACCATCTGAAACCAGTTTTGATTGTGGCAGACAACGGTTTGACTGAAGGTGTGTTAGCCGAACTTGAACGCGCATTGGGCGATCATGAGCTGATTAAGATCAAGGTCAGCATCCTTGATCGCGAGGCGCGCCTGGCAGCCATTGCAGAACTGTGCAAGGTTGGCAAAGCGGACCTGGTTCAGGTCATCGGCAAGATGGCGCTGCTGTATCGCAAGAACTTCAGCGTCAACAAGCAATTGTCGAACGTACACCGCTTCAAGTGAAACAAGGGTCACGGGCGTGCTTCGCGCGCCCTGCCACTCCATCCTGGCGCCGGCTGTACAACCAGCACCAACCCGGAAAACCCTAGCACAAGATAGCTGAACAACTGCCAGCGCAACGCTTCCGGCAGAAAGATGCGCACCACGCAAAACATCGCGCACGCATACAGCGCCATCAACAGCAGTTGCCCGCGAATATCCCGCCACAAACTCCCCAAGCCTTCGGCCTTGATCAGCACCAGCGCTTGAAGCGTCACGCACGCCGCTGCAAAACCCACCAGCAACGCACTTAATAATCCGCCGACCTCATCGATCAGCAACGGTGCCAGGCCAATCAGGCCCAGCGCCGGCAGTACACCAATATGTAACAGCCATAGGCCGCCAACCCAAAGCATCTGGGCAAACTGCCAAAGCATGGCGCCCGCATGAAGCGGGCGCCGTCTTTCAGATGTGACGAACTTCGACAATCTCGTACTCGATCACGCCACCAGGCGTCTTGACGGCCACCACATCGCCCTCTTCCTTGGCAATCAAGGCGCGGGCCAGCGGCGAACCGACAGAGATCTTGCCGAGTTTGAAGTCGGCCTCGTCCTCACCCACGATGTGGTAAACCACGCTTTCGTCAGTCTCGACGTTGGCGATTTCCACGGTGGTGCCGAAAATCACCTTGCCAGTCTTCGGGATGGTGGTGACGTCGATAACCACCGAGTTCTGCAGGCGGCCTTCGATATCACGGATCCGCGCCTCGACCATACCTTGCTGCTCGCGGGCAGCATGGTATTCGGCGTTTTCCTTCAGGTCACCCAATTCCCGGGCCGTACCGATGTCCTGGCTCAGCTTCGGACGGACGACCTTGGTCAGGTGGGCGTGCTCTTCTTCCAGGGCTTTTGCGCCCTGGACGGTCATTGGGTATTTGATCATGCCTTCAATCCTGCGTGTAGATCCTGCAAGCGGCGTACGGTTTTTTCAGGACCGAACTTGAGCGCTTCGCAGATAGCTTCGCCAGCAGCAATGGTGGTGGTGCAGTAGATCTTGTGCTGCAAGGCGTTACGACGAATGGAGTAGGAGTCCGCGATCGACTGGCGACCTTCGGTGGTGTTGATGATCAGGGTGACTTCGTCATTCTTGATCATGTCGACCACGTGCGGACGGCCTTCCGTCACCTTGTTCACGCGACGTACTTTCAGGCCGGCAGCCTCGATCAGCTTGGCGGTCCCGGCAGTAGCCACGACTTCGAAGCCCAAGTTGATCAGATCACGGGCCACGCCTGCAACCAGTGGCTTGTCATCATCACGCACGCTGATGAACGCAGTACCGCCGGTCGGCAGCACTTCGCTGGCGCCCATCTGGGCCTTGGCGAACGCTTCACCGAAGGTATCGCCCACGCCCATCACTTCACCAGTGGACTTCATCTCTGGGCCCAGGATCGGGTCCACGCCAGGGAATTTGGCGAATGGGAACACCGCCTCTTTCACACTGTAGAAGTTCGGAATGATTTCCTTGGTGAAGCCGATTTCCTTCAGGGTCTTACCGGCCATCACACGAGCGGCAATCATCGCCAGGGAAACACCGATGCACTTGGAAACAAATGGCACGGTACGCGAAGCGCGCGGGTTGACCTCGATGACGTAGATGTCTTCGCCTTGCAGCGCCAACTGTACGTTCATCAGGCCTACCACACCCAGTTCCAGGGCCATTTTCTTGACCTGTTCGCGCATCTCGTCCTGGATGTGCGCCGGCAGCGAGTAAGGCGGCAGCGAGCAAGCGGAGTCACCGGAGTGAACGCCAGCCTGTTCGATGTGCTGCATGATCGCGCCGATCACGACGTCGGTGCCGTCGCAGACCGCATCCACGTCCATCTCGATGGCGCAGTTGAGGAAGTGGTCCAGCAGCACCGGGCTGTCGTTGGACACTTTCACCGCGTCACGCAGGTAACGCTTGAGCTCTTCTTCTTCGTAGACGATTTCCATCGCCCGGCCGCCCAATACGTAGGACGGACGCACCACCAGCGGGTAACCAATCTTGCTGGCTGCGCGGATCGCTTCGTCTTCGCTGCGCACGGTGGCGTTTGGCGGCTGACGCAGGTTCAGGCGCTCAACCATCTGCTGGAAGCGCTCACGGTCTTCGGCACGGTCGATAGCGTCAGGGCTGGTACCGATGATCGGCACGCCAGCAGCTTCGAGTGCGCGAGCCAGTTTCAACGGGGTTTGGCCGCCGTACTGGACGATCACGCCTTTTGGCTTCTCGACGCGACAGATTTCCAGTACGTCTTCCAGCGTTACCGGCTCGAAGTACAGACGGTCGGACGTGTCGTAGTCGGTGGAAACAGTTTCCGGGTTGCAGTTGACCATGATGGTCTCGTACCCGTCTTCGCGCAGGGCGAGAGCGGCGTGTACGCAGCAATAATCGAACTCGATGCCTTGGCCGATACGGTTTGGACCGCCACCCAGGATCATGATTTTGTCGCGGCCCGACGGCGCGGCTTCGCACTCTTCCTCGTAGGTGGAGTACATATACGCGGTGTCGGTGGCGAACTCGGCCGCGCAGGTATCAACGCGCTTGTAGACCGGGAAGATATCCAGCTTGTGGCGATGCGTGCGCAGGTTCTTCTCGGTCACACCCAGCAGCTTGGCCAGGCGCATGTCGGAGAAGCCTTTGCGCTTGAGGCGGAACATCAGGTCGCGATCGATAGAGGACAGACCCAGGGTCTTGACCTTCTCTTCTTCCTTGATCAGATCTTCGATCTGCACCAGGAACCACGGGTCGATCATGTTCATGCCGAAGATGTCTTCGACGGTCATGCCGGCGCGGAAAGCATCGGCCACGTACCAGATACGCTCGGCACCCGGCACGGTCAGCTCGCGCTTGAGCACGCTCATGCTTTCCGGGTTGCTCAGGTCGAGCTTCTCGTCCAGGCCGCAAACACCTACTTCCAGGCCACGCAGGGCTTTCTGCAAGGACTCCTGGAAGGTCCGGCCGATGGCCATGACTTCACCGACCGACTTCATCTGCGTGGTCAGGCGGGCGTCGGCTTTCGGGAATTTCTCGAAAGCAAAGCGTGGCAGCTTGGTGACGACGTAGTCGATCGACGGCTCGAAGGATGCAGGTGTTGCGCCGCCAGTGATTTCGTTCTGCAGCTCGTCCAGTGTGTAACCGATCGCCAGCTTGGCAGCGATGCGCGCAATCGGGAAGCCGGTAGCTTTCGATGCCAGCGCCGAAGAACGCGATACACGCGGGTTCATCTCGATCACAACCATGCGGCCAGTGTCCGGGCAGATGCCGAACTGGACGTTGGAGCCACCGGTTTCCACGCCGATCTCACGCAGCACCGCCAAAGAGGCGTTACGCATGATCTGGTATTCCTTGTCCGTCAGGGTCTGTGCAGGCGCAACGGTGATCGAGTCACCGGTGTGCACGCCCATCGGGTCAAAGTTTTCGATGGAGCAAACGATGATGCAGTTGTCCTTCTTATCGCGGACAACCTCCATCTCATATTCTTTCCAGCCGATCAGGGATTCGTCGATCAGCAGCTCTTTGGTCGGAGACAGGTCCAGGCCGCGGGCGCAGATTTCTTCGAACTCTTCACGGTTGTAAGCGATACCGCCGCCGGTGCCGCCCATGGTGAAGGACGGACGGATGATGCACGGGAAGCCCAGACGTTCCAGGACCGCATTGGCCTCTTCCATGCTGTGGGCGATACCCGAGCGCGGGCAGTCAAGGCCGATGGATTTCATCGCCTTGTCGAAACGCGAGCGGTCTTCAGCCTTGTCGATGGTGTCGGCATTGGCGCCGATCATCTCTACGCCGAACTTCTCCAGGACGCCTTCGCGCTCCAGGTCCAGTGCGCAGTTCAGGGCGGTCTGGCCACCCATGGTTGGCAGCAGCGCGTCCGGACGCTCTTTCTCGATGATCTTGGCAACGGTCTGCCACTTGATCGGCTCGATGTAGGTGGCGTCGGCCATGTCCGGGTCGGTCATGATGGTGGCCGGGTTGGAGTTCACCAGGATGACGCGGTAGCCCTCTTCGCGCAGGGCTTTGCAGGCCTGGGCGCCGGAGTAGTCGAATTCGCAGGCCTGGCCGATCACGATCGGGCCAGCGCCGAGAATCAGGATGCTTTTTATGTCTGTACGTTTTGGCATGGGTTTGTCACTCAAATCCGCAGGTCAGTCGGCAAGCCGTCTTGAACAATCTTTGAAGAGCCTGAGGGGGCCGCCGGTTTCCCGGGCCACCCTCAGGCCGCTCAGTTAGCGTCGCTTGGCCATCTCATTGATGAAACGGTCGAACAGCGGCGCTACGTCGTTCGGGCCCGGGCTTGCTTCAGGGTGGCCCTGGAAGCTGAACGCGCTCTTGTCGGTGCGCTCGATGCCTTGCAGGGAACCGTCGAACAGCGACTTGTGAATCGCCCGGACGTTGCCCGGCAGAGTCGCTTCATCCACCGCAAAACCGTGGTTCTGGCTGGTGATCATTACGACGCCAGTGTCCAGATCCTGCACAGGGTGGTTGGCACCGTGGTGGCCGTGACCCATTTTCAGGGTCTTGGCGCCGGAGGCCAGGGCCAACAGTTGGTGGCCGAGGCAGATGCCGAATACCGGGATCTCGGTTTCCAGCACTTCCTTGATCGCCTTGATGGCGTAGTCGCAAGGCTCAGGGTCACCCGGGCCGTTGGACAGGAACACGCCATCCGGCTGCAGGGCCAGCACATCGCTGGCCGGGGCTTGCGCAGGCACCACGGTCACGCGGCAACCGCGCTCGACCAGCATGCGCAGGATGTTGTGCTTGATACCGTAGTCGTAGGCCACGACGTGGTAAGGCAACTCGGAAGCTTCGATAGTCGCGTGGCTGTCGGTCTTCAAGTCCCAGACAGTGGAGCGCCACTCGTACTGTTCCTTGGTGCTGACGACTTTCGCCAGGTCCATGCCTTTCAGGCCAGGGAAACCTTGGGCCGCTGCAATCGCCGCTTCTTCGGAGATGTTGTCACCGGCCATGATGCAGCCGTTCTGCGAACCTTTTTCACGCAGGATGCGTGTCAGGCGACGCGTATCGATACCGGCGATCGCCACAACGTTGTTGGCTTTCAGGTAATCGGACAGGGACATCGTGTTACGCCAGTTGCTCGCAACCAGTGGCAGGTCACGAATTACCAGACCCGCCGACCAGACACGATCAGACTCGGCGTCTTCCGGTGTAGTACCGGTGTTACCGATGTGCGGATAGGTCAGGGTAACGATCTGTTGGGCGTAGGAAGGATCGGTAAGGATTTCCTGATAGCCGGTCATGGCGGTGTTGAACACCACCTCTCCAACGGTCTGACCGTCGGCTCCAATGGCTTCGCCGCGAAAAATGCTGCCATCAGCAAGGGCGAGTATGGCTGGCTTAGTCAAGAAGACCTCCCGTAAATAAAGCCTGAAAGGGCGATCGCAGGTTGTAAAAAAGCGGAGTGACGTATGGACACGTCACCCCGCTTCTTCACCGAATTATTCTGCGCGCTTTTAGTGGACACACTAAAGCTGTAGCTTACAGAAAAAGGCTTTTTTGGTCCACCGCTAATGAGCCTTAAAGGCAGGGGAATGCGACAGGACGTCGCCTAGCGGGTAAAAACGGGGCCCTAGAATAGTCCTGAGGCCCCGTTTTAGCTACTTCTTAATGCAGATCCAGCACGTCACGCATGTCGTAAAGGGCCGGCGTACGACCCTCCAGCCAAAGGGCCGCACGTACGGCACCCTTGGCGAATGTCATGCGGCTCGACGCCTTGTGAGTAATCTCAAGACGCTCGCCCTCGGTTGCGAACAGCACCGTGTGGTCGCCCACCACGTCACCGCCGCGAACAGTGGCAAAGCCGATGGTGTCGTGAGCACGAGCGCCAGTGTGGCCTTCACGACCATACACCGCGACCTTCGACAGATCCCGCCCAAGGGCATCGGCAATCGCCTCGCCCATGCGCAACGCCGTACCCGACGGCGCATCGATCTTGTGCCGGTGATGAGTCTCGATGATCTCGATGTCAGCCTCATCACCCATCACCCGCGCCGCCATGTCGAGCAGCTTCAGCGACAGGTTGACGCCGACACTGAAGTTGGCCGCGAACACGATAGGAATGTCCTTGCCCGCCTCCACCAGCAGTTGCTTCTGCTCGGCATTCAGGCCGGTCGTACCGATCACCATGGCCTTGCCCGCCTTGCGGCAGAACGCCAGATTCTTCAGCATCACTTCCGGCAGGGTAAAGTCGATCAGCACGTCGAACTCGTCGGCGACCTGCTCCAGGTTGCCGCACAACGAAACACCGATCCGCCCCAGGGACGCCAACTCACCCGCATCTGCACCAATCAAGGTGCTGCCGGGACGAACAATCGCCGCTGTCAGCCCGGACGCCGGCGAGCGCGCCTGTACGGCCTCGACCAGGGTCTTGCCCATGCGCCCGGCAGCGCCCATCACCGCGATACGTCGCATACTCAATTCCTTACAGGTCGCCGAAGAAGCGCTTCACGCCTTCGAACCAGCCAGTGGTTTTGGGCGAATGAGTGTCGTCGCCCGCCAGGGAACTGCGGAACTCTTCCAACAGTTCGCGCTGACGACGCCCCAGGTTCACCGGCGTCTCTACCGCCACACGGCACATCAAGTCGCCAGCACCGCCACCGCGCACCGGCGCAACGCCTTTGCCACGGATACGGAACTGCTTGCCGGTCTGCGTGCCCTCAGGAATCTTCAGCTTGACCCGGCCGTCGAGCGTCGGGATTTCAAGCTCGCCACCCAAGGCCGCATCAACAAAGCTGATCGGCACTTCACAGAACAGATGCTTTCCGTCGCGCTGGAAGATCGAGTGCTCACGCACATTGATCACCACGTACAGGTCGCCCGTCGGGCCACCCTGAGTGCCCGCCTCGCCTTCGCCCGACAGACGAATACGGTCACCGGTATCAACACCCGCCGGCACTTTCACCGAGAGGGTCTTGTACTCTTCGACACGCCCTTCGCCATGGCACGAGTCGCACGGGTCGGAAATGATCTTGCCCTGGCCATGGCAACGCGGGCAGGTTTGCTGCACCGAGAAGAAGCCTTGCTGCATGCGCACCTGGCCGATACCGCCGCACGTCGGGCAAGTGATCGGCGAGGAGCCTTTCTTGGCGCCCGAACCGTCGCACGGCTTGCAGTTGACCAGCGTCGGAACCCGGATATTAACGCTGGTGCCGCGCACCGCTTCTTCCAGGTTCAGCTCCAGGGTATAGCGCAGGTCGCTGCCACGCTGGGCACCGCCACGCTGACCACCGCGGCCGCCGCCAAAGAAGTCGCTGAACACGTCACCGAAAATATCGGAGAAGTTCTGGCCACCAAAACCGGCACCGCCGCCACCCATGCTCGGGTCGACGCCGGCATGGCCGTACTGATCGTAAGCGGCTCGCTTGTTTGGATCACACAGGCATTCGTAGGCCTCGTTGGCCTCTTTGAACAGGTCTTCGGATTCTTTGTTATCCGGATTACGGTCCGGGTGGTGCTTCATTGCCAGGCGACGGTAAGCCTTTTTCAGGTCCGCCTCGCTGGAGCCGCGCTCCACACCCAACACTTCGTAATAGTCACGCTTTGCCATAAGTCTTTGCACTCTTAAGGACGTCCGGCAAAACCCTCCTGAGCCTTGCCAAACTCGTTGAGCCCCAATACAGGCCCGGACCCAACTCACGTCAATTCAACGATCCTGGTCGTTACTGCTTTCAGCCGGCAACCGGCCAAAAACGCGGTGAATGTCGTCCGGAAAGCAGGAGCATTCCCGATCACACCGCCAGCATCCGAGCGTTGTCGCATGCTGTAAAAATTCGCGTACCCCAGACACGCCAACGCGGGAGCAAGCTCCCGCGCGGCGACATCCTACCAGTCACCGCTTGTGAGCGGTCAACCGGGCGACCAAGTTACTTCTGGTCTTTAACTTCTTCGAACTCGGCATCGACAACATCGTCGTGCTTGGCTTCAGGTTCTGCCTGGTGTGCAGCACCGTCAGCCGGCTGGCCTTGTTCGGCGTACATTTTCTGAGCGACTGGCGCAGAGACTTTCGACAGCTCTTCAACCTTGGCTTCGATAGCGGCCTTGTCGTCACCTTTAACGGCGGCCTCCAGGGCAACTACTGCGGCTTCGATTGCAGTTTTCTCTTCGGCAGTCACTTTGTCGCCAGCGTCAGCGATCATTTTGCGAGTCGAGTGAACCAGCGCGTCGCCTTGGTTGCGGGCTGCGGCCAGCTCTTCGAACTTGCGGTCTTCGTCGGCGTTGGCTTCAGCATCACGGATCATCTGCTGGATTTCTTCCTCGGACAGACCCGAGTTAGCCTTGATCACGATCGACTGAGTCTTGCCAGTGGCCTTGTCTTTGGCGCCTACGTGCAGAATGCCGTTGGCGTCGATGTCGAAGGTCACTTCAATTTGTGGCACGCCACGTGGTGCTGGTGGAATCTCGGCCAGGTCGAACTTGCCCAGGGACTTGTTCTGACCCGCTTGCTTACGCTCACCTTGCAGCACGTGAATGGTCACGGCGCCCTGATTGTCGTCGGCAGTCGAGAACACTTGCGATTTCTTGGTAGGAATCGTGGTGTTTTTCTCGATCAGCGCGGTCATCACGCCGCCCATGGTTTCGATACCCAGGGTCAGCGGGCTTACGTCCAGCAGCAGAACGTCTTTCACGTCGCCGGCCAATACCGCGCCCTGGATGGCAGCACCCATGGCAACTGCTTCGTCCGGGTTCACGTCTTTACGCGCTTCTTTACCGAAGAACTCGGTAACCAGCTTCTGAACCAGTGGCATACGGGTCTGACCGCCTACCAGGATCACGTCGTTGATCGCGCCAACGTCGATACCCGAGTCTTTCAGCGCAATGCGGCAAGGCTCGATGGTACGTTGAACCAGGTCTTCTACCAGCGCTTCCAGCTTGGCGCGGGAGATTTTCACGTTCAAGTGCTTAGGACCGGTAGCGTCTGCAGTGATGTACGGCAGGTTCACGTCGGTCGAATTGCTCGAAGACAGTTCGATCTTGGCTTTCTCAGCGGCTTCTTTCAGGCGCTGCATGGCCAGCGGGTCACCTTTGAGGTTCATGCCGCTTTCTTTCTTGAATTCGTCAACGAGGTAGTCGATCAGACGAATGTCAAAGTCTTCACCGCCCAGGAACGTATCACCGTTGGTGGCCAACACTTCGAACTGGTGCTCGCCATCGACTTCAGCGATTTCGATCACGGAAACGTCGAAGGTACCGCCACCCAGGTCGTAGACGATCACGGTGTGGTCGCCCTTGGCCTTGTCCATACCGTAGGCCAGAGCGGCTGCGGTTGGTTCGTTGATGATACGTTTTACGTCCAGGCCAGCAATACGGCCGGCGTCTTTGGTCGCCTGGCGCTGGCTGTCGTTGAAGTAGGCCGGAACGGTGATCACCGCTTCAGTCACTGCTTCACCGAGGTAGTCTTCGGCGGTTTTCTTCATCTTTTTCAAGATTTCAGCCGAGATTTGTGGCGGCGACATTTTCTGGCCGTTCACTTCAACCCAGGCGTCACCGTTGTCAGCCTTGGCGATTTTGTACGGGACCATCTTGATGTCTTTCTGTACGACTTCTTCGTCGAACTTACGACCGATCAGACGCTTCACCGCGTACAGGGTGTTATGCGGATTGGTCACAGCTTGACGCTTGGCGGACTGGCCCACCAGGATTTCGCCGTCGTTGGCATAGGCCACGATGGACGGGGTGGTACGTGCGCCTTCGGCGTTTTCAATAACTTTGGATACGCCGTTTTCCAGCACGGAGACGCAGGAGTTGGTAGTCCCCAGGTCGATACCGATAATTTTGCCCATGATTTACTCTCCCGAAACTTAGATTTTGTTGCCGCAGCAGTGGTGGCTAACTGCGGCAGTACTTAAACGCTTGACTTATAGATGGGGCCGTTACGACTTATTTCAAGCCTGCTCATCAATCGAAGGTGCAACCGGTGCAGGAGCCTTGCTCACCACAACCATTGCCGGGCGCAGAAGGCGACCGTTGAGCTGGTAACCCTTCTGGAACACCTTCAATACGCTGTTCGGCTCAAGATCAGCGTTTTCCTGCATCGCCATCGCCTGGTGATGTTCGGCATTGAACGGCTCACCGCCTTGCGGATCGATGGCTTCCAGCTGATAACGTTTCAGGGTGTCCTGGAACATTTTCAGGGTCAGTTCGATCCCTTCGCGCATTGGGCGGATGTTTTCGTCGTCCGGGTTGGACAGCTCAAGGCCACGCTCCAGGCTGTCGATGATCGGCAACAGATCACCGGCAAATTTTTCCAGGGCGAATTTGTGAGCTTTTTCTACATCCTGCTCGGCGCGGCGGCGGACGTTCTGCAGATCGGCGGCAACACGCAACGATTGATCCTGTGCGCCGGCCAATTGCTCTTCGAGCACTTGCACACGAGCGGCCAGGTCTTCACCTGCTGCCTGATTGGCGTCTGGATTTTGCGTATCCTGCGTCTGTTCGTCAGCCATAGATTTCTCCTTTCAAAATCATGCGCGAACTCGACTCGCGCTTCTGTTCCGGTATATGGGGCCACAATTTTCAGGTTCAAGGGTTGAGGCGTTACCAAAAGTCTTTCACTTGTCCTGGATCAATTCCTGCCGGTCATTCCTCGTCGCACTTAAAAAGACATCCATTCAAGCAAATCGGACTAAGCATCAGGATTGTCACCCCCAAACAAAACACTGTATAAATAACCAGACCTAAAGCCTGGGAGCGGCCGTCATGCTGGTGCACCTGTCCGTACATAACTACGCCATCGTTGAACACCTGGATCTTGAACTGGATCGCGGGATGAGCGTAATCACAGGCGAAACCGGCGCCGGCAAGTCGATCATGCTCGACGCCCTGGGGCTGACCCTCGGTGACCGCGCCGACAGCGGCGTGGTTCGCCCCGGCGCCGACAAGGCCGACATCCTCGCCACCTTTGACCTGGCTGACATCCCGGAAGCCGAAGCCTGGCTTGCCGAGCGCGACCTGAATAATGACGGGCCGTGCATCCTGCGCCGGGTGATCACTGCCGAGGGGCGCTCCCGCGGCTATATAAACGGTACGCCCTGCCCGCTCGGTGATCTGAAAGCCCTGGGCGAGCTGCTGATCGACATCCACAGCCAGCATGAACACCAATCCCTGCTGAAAACCGACACCCATCGCCGGCTGCTCGACGAATACGCGGGTGCCACCGACCTGGCGCGCCAGGTGCAATTGGCCGCCCAGCGCTGGCGCCAAACGCGTCAGGAACTGGAGCGCCTCTCAAATTCCGGCGACGAGCAGCGCGCCCGCCACCAGTTGCTCAGCTATCAACTGGAAGAACTCGAAAGCCTGGGGCTCGGCGAGACCGAACTGGAGCAACTGGAACAGGAACACAAGAACCTGACCAACGCCGAGACCCTGCTGGGTATCTGCCGGCAAGTGGTGGAACAGTGCAGCGAAAGTGATTCCGGGAATGTGCTCAATGCCCTGACTGCGAGCCTGAACCGACTGTCCAGCGTGAATAACGCCTCAGGCTCGCTGAATGAAGCCACTACGCTGCTGACCAGCGCGCAAATCCAGGTGGAAGAAGCCGTGGGCGAGCTGAACCGTTTTCTTGATCACTTCGATGCCGACCCGGCTCGCCTGCAAGATATAGAAGAGCGCCTGGACACCATCTACACCCTGGCGCGCAAACACCGGATCCAGCCGACCGAAGTCGCGACCCTGCAGCAAAAGCTGCTGGATGAGATCGAAACCCTGAACGCGAACGATGAATCCATCGAGCGACTGGGTGAAGAGCTGGCCTCCTTTGCTCGCCATTATCAGGAGAAGGCCCGGGAGCTGAGCGACCTGCGCCATCAGGCAGCAACCGGCCTGGCCAGCGCAGTGGAACAGGAAATCCAGCGCCTGGGCATGCCCGGCGGGCGCTTCACCATCGAGCTGCACACCAACACCAGCAACGAGCTGCTGCCCAACGGCCTTGAACAGGTAGAACTGCTGGTCAGTGCGAACCCGGGCCAACCCCTCAAGGCATTGGCTAAAGTAGCGTCCGGTGGCGAGCTGTCACGGATCAGCCTCGCGATCCAGGTGATCACCGCGCAGACCTCCCGTGTGCCAACGCTGGTATTCGATGAAGTAGACGTCGGCATCGGTGGCCCGACTGCCGAGATCGTTGGCCAACTGTTGCGCCGGCTGGGCGATCGCGGCCAAGTGCTCACCGTCACCCATTTGCCACAAGTGGCCGCCCAAGGGCATCAACACTTGTTCGTGCACAAGGTGCGGGGCAGTGATGCGACCCATACTGCGGTGTCCAAGCTGAACAAGACCGAACGGGTAGAAGAAGTGGCGCGGATGCTGGGAGGCATCGACCTGACCAAGGAATCCCTGGCTCACGCGAAGAAAATGGTGGTGACCGCGAAGGTCTGAAAAGCTCGGCTTACTGACCCTTTTCTTCCTATAGAAAGCACGAAGGCGACCCTAGGGTCGCCTTCGATCGTTTCGCAGAGCGAATCTGCGTAGCTTTCTTACTTTTTCTTACGTATGTACAGAACCAAATTGTGATCCACCAATTCGACTCCGTGCTCTTCGGCGATCGCCTTCTGGAGCTTCTCGATTTCCGGGCTGACGAACTCGACCACTTCGCCAGTTTCCACATCGACCATGTGGTCGTGGTGGCCGCTGTCGGCCAGTTCGAAGACTGCATGACCGCCGTCGAAATTATGACGAACCACCAGTCCTGCTGCTTCAAACTGGGTCAGTACACGGTAAACCGTGGCCAGGCCGACGTCCTCGTTAGACTCCATCAGTGCCTTGTATACATCCTCGGCACTCATGTGGCGCTGCTCAGCAGAATCGAGCATTTGTAGAATCTTGACTCGTGGCAGAGTCACTTTAAGACCGGCTTTGCGTAGTTCGCTATTTTCAACCATGGTTAGCTTTCTCGCGGATGCTGCTTCGCAGCTTCTCTTAATACGGGTATGATCGGCGTTTACGTTGTCCCAGCCAAGATAGTGGAAGTCGCCCACCGATGCAAAACACCAAGCTCTTGCTAACCAGTTTCACCTTTGTGGGACTGCTCGCACTCGCCGGTTGTTCATTCCCCGGGGTTTACAAAATCGACATCCAGCAGGGCAATGTCGTCACGCAGGACATGATAGACCAGTTACGCCCGGGAATGACCCGACGGCAAGTACGGTTTATCATGGGCAATCCCCTGCTGACCGACACATTCCATGCCGATCGCTGGGATTATCTCTATAGCATCCAACCTGGTGGCGGTGAACGTCAGCAGGAGCGGGTCAGCGTCATCTTCAATGGCAATGACCAGCTCGTCAGCCTGTCGGGGGACTTCAAACCGGGCGTAAGCCGCGATGAAGCCTTGCTGGGCAAGGACAGCGGCACCACCACGCCTGCGCCCGCGCAGAACGAGGAGAAGCCCCAGTCCGAAGTACCGGCCAAGCCTGGCTCGTTGCTCGATCAGATCCAGAAAGGCGTCGACGGCGTACAAACCGTTCCGGTGCCGACTCCAGAACCTCTGGACGCCAGCCCGCAATAAGTTTGTAACGCTCGATAAAAAGCCCGGCATGCCGGGCTTTTTGTTGCCTGCCATTTCGCAAGCTAAGAACTCTGCTGTTTTGCCTTGGCAGCCTTGGCCGCACGCAAGCGCCGTATCTCCATCGGATCGGCCAGCAATGGCCGATAGATCTCGATTCGGTCTCCGGCGCGCACAGCACGAACATCCGCATCCGCAACCACTTTGCCGAAGATCCCCAAGGGACAACTCTGCAGGTCCAGTTCCGGAAACTGCGCAGCCATTCCCGAGCCCAACACTGCCGCCCGCAGGCTTGAGCCCGGCGCTACTGCCAGACTCATCAGCACCTGACGATCCACCGCGGCGTACACCACCTCAATCTCAACCAATGGCTCAGCCATGCATTTGCTTGGCGCGTTGGCAGAACGCGTCCACCAGGGTATTGGCCGCTTGATTGAACAGCGGGCCCAAGGTGGCACGCACGATAGGGCCCGCATAATCGAACGACAGGTCCAGGCTGATCTTGCACGCCTTCTCGTTCAACGCCTTGAACACCCACACACCGTGCAACTGAGTGAACGGGCCTTCTTCGAGGTTCATCTCGATGGACTGCCCGGGCACCAGCGTGTTGCGCGTGACAAAGTGCTGGCTCAAGCCGCCCTTCGCGACTCCTACGCTGGCGACCATGTGCTCATCACTGCTCTCCAACACCTCGGCAGTTGAACACCAAGGCAGGAACTCCGGGTAACGCGCCACGTCGTTGACCAGGTCATAGAGCGCCTGTGCCGGGTAAGGCAGCAGGGCCGAACGTTGAATATGCGTCGTCATGTGAGCGTTATTTCCACAGCTGAGCGGCAAACATCGCGAAAGGGCAACAGGATTCGCGAAAGAAAAAAATCAAAAATCAGCCTGCATTGTCCGGGATTCACTCAACACGCTCAAGCACGCAGGTTGACCGTAGCCGACGCGCTCGCAACTCCCTATAATGCCGCCCCTATGGCTAAACAAAAGAAACACCCAACAGGGACCATCGCGCAAAATAAAAAGGCGCGACACGATTACTTCATCGAACATCGGTTCGAGGCTGGTCTGGTCCTGGCCGGCTGGGAAGTAAAAAGTCTGCGTGCCAGCAAGCTGCAACTGGTCGACAGTTACGTGCTGCTCAAAGACGGTGAGGCATGGCTGCTCGGCAGTCATATCACGCCGCTGATGACCGCCAGCACCCACGTGATCGCCGACCCGGTACGTACGCGCAAGCTGCTGCTCAATGCCCGCGAACTGGAAAAGCTCCACGCCGCCGTGCAGCAAAAGGGCTACGCCTGTGTCTGCCTGTCGTGGTACTGGAGCAAGCACCTGGTCAAGTGCGAGATCGCGCTGGGCAAGGGCAAGAAGGAATACGACAAGCGTGACACCGAGCGCGAACGCGATTCCAACCGGGAATTGCAGCGTGCCGTGCGCAACAAGGGCAAGGAAGACTGACTTTCTTGTGACTTGATGTGGCCGAGGGAGCCCACTCCCTCAGCCACAACCATCGCTACATCCCCTTGCGCCGTTCCGCCCGGGCCATGCGCTGAACCTCCTGACGCACTTCCTCCAGCACTTCCTGCACATACAGCAGGTGACGTGTTGAGACTTCCCGTGCCTGCTCCGCACGCCCCTCAATAATCGCCAGGTACAAATCACGATGCTGATTAATCAGCATGTCCCGGGTCTCGGTACGCTGCTGATACATGCCGCCAATGTTGGTCACCACATTGCGCTTGAGCAGGTCGAACAGGCCACGAATGGTGTGCAGCAGTACCGCGTTATGGCTGGCCTCGGCGATGGCCAGGTGAAACTTCGCATCCGCCGCGCCCTCTTCCGCCCGGCTCACTTCATCTGACCGCGTGTAGCAATCCTGCAATTCTTCGAAAGCGGCGGTCAGCCGCTCACGGTCCACTTCAGTGGCGCGCAGGGCAGCGTAATACGCGCACGAGGCTTCCAGGGTCTGGCGAAACTCCAGAAGGTCGCGCTGGGCCTCGGGATTATTTTCCAGCAGATGCAGCAGCGGATCACTGAAGGTTGAACCCAGCGACTCCACCACATAATTGCCGCCACCCTGACGACTGACCAGCAAGCCTTTGGCCGCTAGCTTCTGGATCGCCTCACGCAGCGACGGACGCGACACCCCGAACTGCTCGGCCAGTGCGCGCTCGGCCGGCAAGCGCTCGCCCGACTTCAGCGTGCCCTCAAGGATCATGCCCTCAAGCTGCTCGACGATATCGTCAGACAAACGGCGCTGACGCACCTGATCAAACCCCATAACTCACTCTCCACCATCCCGACCACTCGCCGGGGCCCCTATTCTGGCCTATCGCCGCGCATCCGGCACCTATCAGAACACCCTCGTTTCAGCCAATCAGACCCCGCTCACGCCGACCTACGACCAAAGATTCACAAGCGGCAAATTGACACATCCCCCTGAAGGCTTTTAACCTAGCCAACGGTGATTGTAAATTGGTAATACCAATTATCCAAATCACCCAAGCAGTGCCTGACCAACAACAATTAGGGGCCACCCCACATGCAAACCTGGCAACAGCTCTACAGCCCGCTCGGCAGCCTCGGCCTGTCCGCACTGGCCGCCGTTATTCCCATCGTATTTTTCTTCCTGGCCCTGGCCGTGTTTCGCCTCAAAGGCCACGTTGCGGGCAGCATCACCTTGGCACTGTCGATCCTGGTGGCGATCTTTGCCTTCCAGATGCCGGTCGACATGGCGCTCGCCGCCGCCGGCTATGGCTTTGCCTACGGTTTGTGGCCAATCGCCTGGATCATCGTCGCCGCGGTATTCCTCTACAAATTGACGGTCAAGAGCGGCCAGTTCGAAATCATCCGCAGCTCTGTGCTGTCGATTACCGATGACCAACGCCTGCAAGTGCTGCTGATCGGCTTCTGCTTCGGCGCCTTCCTCGAAGGGGCCGCCGGTTTCGGAGCACCCGTGGCGATTACTGCTGCACTGCTGGTAGGACTGGGCTTCAACCCGCTGTACGCCGCCGGCCTGTGCCTGATTGCCAACACCGCACCTGTAGCGTTCGGCGCACTCGGGATTCCGATCATCGTGGCCGGCCAGGTGACCGGCATCGACGCATTCAAGATCGGCGCCATGGCCGGGCGCCAACTGCCGCTGCTGTCTTTGTTCGTGCCGTTCTGGCTGGTGTTCATGATGGACGGCCTGCGCGGCGTCAAAGAAACCTGGCCAGCCGCACTGGTCGCGGGCCTGAGCTTTGCCGTCACACAGTTCTTCACCTCGAACTTCATCGGCCCGGAACTGCCGGACATCACCTCGGCCCTGGCCAGCCTGATTTCCCTGACCCTGTTCCTGAAAGTCTGGCAGCCCAAGCGCAGCGCCAATGCGCAAATCGCTGGCGCAACGTCCGGCACCGCCGTCACTGCCAGCGCCGGTGGTTTCGGCCTGCCTCGCAACACCCTGGCTTCGCCTTACAGCCTGGGGGAAATTTTCAAGGCCTGGTCGCCGTTCCTGATCCTGACAGTGTTGGTCACCATCTGGACCCTCAAGCCCTTCAAGGCGATGTTCGCCGCGGGTGGCGCGATGTACAGCTCGGTGTTCAATTTCGCGATCCCGCACCTGGACCAATTGGTGATCAAGGTTGCGCCAATCGTTGCTGCGCCTACCGCGATCCCAGCGGTGTTCAAGCTTGACCCGATTTCCGCGACCGGCACGGCGATTTTCTTCTCCGCCCTGGTGTCGATGCTGGTGTTGAAGATCGACTTCAAAACTGGTCTGACCACCTTAAAAGAAACCTTCTATGAGCTGCGCTGGCCGATCCTGTCCATCGGCATGGTGCTGGCCTTTGCCTTCGTCACCAACTACTCGGGCATGTCATCGACCATGGCCCTGGTACTGGCGGCTACCGGCGCGGCATTCCCGTTCTTCTCGCCATTCCTCGGCTGGCTCGGGGTGTTTCTGACCGGCTCCGACACCTCATCCAACGCCCTGTTCAGCTCACTTCAAGCGACCACCGCGCACCAGATCGGCGTCAACGACACCTTGCTGGTGGCGGCGAACACCAGCGGCGGCGTAACCGGCAAGATGATCTCGCCGCAGTCGATCGCCGTGGCGTGCGCCGCCACTGGCCTGGTGGGCAAGGAATCCGACCTGTTCCGCTTCACCCTCAAGCACAGCCTGTTTTTCGCGACGATTGTCGGGCTGATCACCTTGGCCCAGGCCTACTGGTTCACCGGCATGCTGGTGCACTGAGTCCTGCGTGTAATAGGGTAAGAACCGACGCCGGACAGCGATTCCGGCGTCTGCTATTTCTGGAGGACCGATGAGCCTGCCTGCTGCTTTTCTGAGCGACGCCGCACAACTGATCCCGAAAGATCGTCGTTTCGACGATCCACTTTCCACCCTCGCCTTCGGCACCGACGCCAGCTTTTACCGACTGATCCCACAGTTGGTAATCCGCGTTGAATCGGAAGATGAAGTAGTGGCGCTGCTGCAACTGGCCCAGCGCGACCGCGTCCCGGTGACCTTTCGCGCGGCGGGCACCAGCCTTTCCGGGCAGGCCATCAGCGACTCGGTATTGATTGTGTTGGGGGACAATTGGAACGGGCGCGAGATTCGCGGCCAGGGCACGCAAATCCGTCTGCAACCCGGCGTGATCGGCGCCCAGGCCAACGCCTGGCTGGCGCCTTTCGGCCGCAAGATAGGACCGGATCCGGCATCGATCAACGCCTGCAAGATCGGCGGCATCGTCGCCAACAATGCCAGCGGCATGTGCTGTGGCACGGCCCAGAACACTTATCACACCCTGGCGGGGATTCGCCTGGTACTGGCCGACGGCAGCCGCCTGGACACAGAAGACCCGGCCAGCGTTTCGGCCTTTCGCCAGCGTCACAGCGACCTGCTTGAACGCCTGGCAACACTGGGTCGCGAGACGCGGGCAAATGCCGAATTGGCTGCAAAAATCCGCCACAAATACCGTCTGAAAAACACCACCGGCTTGTCACTCAACGCCCTGGTCGATTTCGACGAGCCGCTGGATATCCTCAGCCACCTGCTGGTGGGCTCCGAAGGCACCCTGGGCTTTATCAGCGCAGTGACCTACGACACGGTGATCGATCACCCGAACAAAGCCTCGGCCCTGATCGTGTTCCCGGATGTGGAAACCTGCTGCAACGCCGTGACTGTACTCAAAACCCAACCGGTTTCAGCGGTCGAACTGCTGGACCGCCGCAGCATGCGTTCGGTGCAGGACAAACCCGGCATGCCGGCTTTCGTACAACAGCTATCGGAAAATGCCTGCGCCCTGCTGATCGAATCCCGCGCAGCCTCGCCTTCGTTGCTGCATGAGCAACTGGCGCTGATCATGGCCTCACTGGCCAGCTTCCCGGTAGAGAAACAAGTCGACTTCACCGAAGACCCGGTGGAAAACGCCCGCCTGTGGGCAATCCGCAAAGACACCTTCCCCGCCGTGGGCGCCGTGCGCAAAACCGGCACCACCGTAATCATCGAAGACGTGACCTTCCCGGTGGAACAACTGGCCATCGGCGTCAATCGCCTAATCGAGTTGTTCGACAAACATCACTACGACGAAGCCATCCTTTTCGGACACGCCCTGGAAGGCAATCTGCACTTCGTGTTCACCCAAGGCTTCAACAGCGCGCAAGAAGTCGCACGCTACCAGGCGTTCATGGACGACGTCGCCCAGTTGGTGGCGGTGGAGTTTGGCGGTTCGCTGAAGGCCGAACACGGCACCGGTCGCAACATGGCGCCCTTCGTCGAACTGGAATGGGGCAGCGATGCCTATCAGCTGATGTGGCAACTCAAGCGCTTGCTCGACCCCAACGGCATTCTCAACCCCGACGTGGTGCTCAGCGAGGACCCGCAAATTCACCTCAAGCACCTCAAGCCGCTGCCTGCCGCCGACGAGCTTGTGGATAAGTGCATCGAGTGTGGCTTCTGCGAGCCGGTTTGCCCGTCGAAGGGGCTGACCCTGAGCCCACGCCAGCGCATTGTGATCTGGCGCGATATCCAGGCCAAAAAGCGCGCAGGTATCGACACCACCGAACTGGAAGCGGCCTATCAATACCAAGGCATCGACACCTGTGCGGCCACCGGGCTTTGCGCCCAACGCTGCCCGGTAGGAATCAATACCGGCGACCTGGTGAAAAAGCTGCGCAGCCGCGACGCCGACCGTACGAAAACCGCCGAATGGCTGTCGACGCATTTCGCCACCGCCTTACAAGGGGCGCGCTTCACCCTGCACGTGGCCAACGGGGCGCGCATGCTGCTGGGCGCGCCGCGACTGACGAAGCTCTCGGCCACGGTGACCCGGCTGTCCAAGGGGCAAATCCCCCAGTGGACCAACGCCATGCCGCAGCCGGAAAAAGCCATTCGCTTCAGCCCCGCCGTGAACGATGAGCGACCCCGCGTGGTGTACCTCGCCGCCTGCGTATCACGCGCAATGGGCCCGGCAGCCGGTGACAAGGAACAGATGTCGCTGTACGACAAAACCCGTGGCCTGCTGGAAAAAGCCGGTTACCAGGTCGTCTTTCCCGACAATCAGGACAACCTCTGCTGCGGCCAGCCTTTCGCGTCCAAAGGCTACGCCGAGCAAGCCGAACACAAACGCCAGGAACTGATCGGCGCCCTGCTCCACGCCAGCCGTGGCGGCCTTGACCCGATCTACTGCGACACCAGCCCGTGCACCCTGCGCCTGGTCCAGGACCTGGCCGAAACCCGCCTCGACTTCTACGACCCCGTGCGTTTTATCCGCACCCACCTGATGGACCGCCTCGAGTTCACCCCCCAGGAAGCCCCGATCGCCGTGCACGTCACCTGCAGCACCCAGCACCTGGGAGAAAGCCAGGCGCTGATCGACCTGGCCAGGCGTTGCAGCAAAACCGTGGTAATCCCCGAAGGCATTCACTGCTGCGGTTTTGCCGGCGACAAGGGCTTCACCACACCGGAGCTGAACGCCCACTCCCTGCGCAGCCTCAAAGACGCCGTGCAATATTGCAGCGAAGGCATCTCCACTAGCCGTACATGTGAGATTGGCCTGACACAACACGGTGGAATTGATTACCACGGCCTGGTGTACCTGGTGGATCGAGTAACCCAGGCGCGCGCCCACTAGGGCCGCCCTCTTTGGGTGCAAAACCTAATGATTTCGGGGTTTTTCGACTAATCCAGCGACAAAACAGAACCCCTGCGCGCCGGCGTAGTCATCTGCATAGGCCTCGACACACGAGGCTCATCAGTGACCTCGCTGGCTGCACGGAAAACCGGCAGCATCGAGCCCTATTTGCACAAGGAGATACCCATGAAGCGTTCCGCTCTTGCTGGTTTGTTCATTACCGCTGCGATGCTGGCCTCCCCCGCGTTTGCAGCCGGAACAAAAGACGATCTGTGCCAAATCAACCTGGACAAAATCAACAACGGTAAAGCGTTGCTCGCCACCGACACCAGCGGCAAATCTGGCGAAATTGACACCGCCGTTTCCCAAGCCAAAGCGGCCCATGCGGCAGGCGATGACAAGAAATGCATCGAGATCACCTCCAAGGCCCTGCAAAGCCTGCAAGACTCGGACAAAGGCGGCAATCAGTAACTCGCTGATTGCCCAAGGCCAACCTTCGGGTTGGCCTTCTGTGACCGATTGGCGTACACTGCACAGGCTTGTCACTCACTAAGAAACAACGAGTTACAAGCACGGGGCCGTTTAGGATTCGACGCCGGTTGCGAAACTTTAGGTGCATGCCGAGTTGGTAACAGAACTCGTAAATCCACTGTTGCAACTTCTTATAGTTGCCAATGACGAAACCTACGGCCAGGAATTCTCTCTCGCTGCGTAAGCAGCTTTAGATCCTGAGCTTCTGGTACCTTCGGGTCCAGCAATCACCAGGGGATGTCTGTAAACCCAAAGTGATTGTCATATAGAACAGAATCGCCGTGCAGTACGTTGTGGACGAAGCGGCTAAAACTTACACAACTCGCCCAAAGCACCCTGCCCTTCGGGTCGCTGAGGGTTAACTTAATAGATACGGCTAAGCATGTAGTACCGACAGCGGAGTACTGGCGGACGGGGGTTCAAATCCCCCCGGCTCCACCACTTCATCATCTAAAGACGTCCACGGACGTCTTTTTTTGTGCCTGAAATCGAGTGAAATCAAGGGTTTCAGCGCTACTTGGCTCCGCAGAGGTTTTTTGAGTTCTAGCCGTTTGGGTATTCCAAATGGTATTCCAAGCTCACCGGTGCTATTTTTTGGAATACCAAAACGGTGTCAGAGGTAGCTCTCATGCCTGCTCCAGCCCTCCGCCTATCAGACCGCCAGCTCAAGGCAGTCAAGGCAAAAGACAAGGATTACGTCCTCAGCGATGGTGACGGCCTCCAGCTCCGGGTCAGGAGCAACGGCTCAATGCTGTGGAACTTCAACTACCGCGAGCCGGTAACCAAAAACCGTATCAATATGGGGCTTGGCACGTACCCAGAGCTCTCGCTAGCGAACGCCAGGAGGAAAGTGGTTGAAGCGCGCGAGCTGCTTGCACAAGGCATTGACCCCAAGGTGCAACGCAATGCACAGGACGAAGCCAAACGAGCGGAGACGGAGCACACCTTCGAAAACGTGGCCTCGGCCTGGTTCGAGCTGAAGAAGGACTCCGTCACGCCGGCGTACGCCGAAGACATTTGGCGATCGCTCACGCTGCACGTATTTCCAGACCTGAAAACAACGCCGCTCTCGAAAATTACCGCACCGATGGTCATCGAACTGCTTCGCCCAATCGAGGCCAAAGGCAGTCTCGAGACAGTGAAGCGATTGAGCCAACGGCTCAACGAGATCATGACCTACGGGGTCAACTCCGGGCTGATCTTTGCGAATCCCCTCAGTGGTATTCGCGCGGTATTCAAGAAACCCAAAAAACAGAACATGGCCGCGCTACGACCAGAGGAGCTGTCCGAGCTCATGATGGAAATCGCGAATGCCAGCATCAAACGGATCACCCGCTGCTTAATCGAATGGCAGTTACACACCATGACCCGTCCCGCCGAAGCAGCCACAACCCGATGGGCAGATATCGACCTCGACAAACGCATCTGGACCATCCCGCCAGAGCGCATGAAAAAGCGCCGTCCGCACGCCATCCCGCTGACCAAACAGGCACTCGCATTACTGGAGACGCTCAAGCCCCACAGCGGCCACAGGGAATACGTGTTCCCCGCAGATAGAAACCCACGCACTCATGCCAATAGCCAGACTGCCAACATGGCGTTAAAACGCATGGGCTTTCAGGACCGCTTGGTCAGCCACGGTATGCGCTCCATGGCCAGTACCATCCTGAACGAACATGGCTGGGATCCGGAGCTGATAGAGGTCGCACTGGCGCATGTCGACAAGGACGAAGTCCGAAGCGCCTACAACCGAGCGGACTACATCGAACGTCGGCGTCCGATGATGGCTTGGTGGAGTGAGCACATCCAAAAAGCAGCAACGGGCAGTCTTTCGGCAGCTGCCATCAATGACACCAGGAACTGCAATGTCGTGCCGATACGGTGAACGCTCACCGGACGCCGCCGGTAACCGAAAATAACTCACCAGATGGAGTGATGGTTGATTTGGCGACAGCGGCGACACCGGCGACAACCCGCGTAATACCCGGTTTGCAGCATGGCGACAGAAGTGGCGACTGTCGCCGTTGCAAGCCTCTCTCTTGGGGCTTTCTCGGCCAAGCCCACGCGAGCGGGAAGGCTCTGCATTCCCACTCGCATGGGCTCTGCGTAATTGCATCTCACTTGACCACCTAATTGCATTGCCACTGACCAGTCATTCGCATTCACGCTGACCAGCCGTTTGCAGTTGATGGATGTCAGCGGATGCCACTCAGCCGCGAGTGCGTCAGCCAAGCACTGAAGGACTGCAACCTCCTCATACCTGCCGTTCACTGATGGTTGAAAACGGAAAGGAGCAAGCATTCGAGTGCAATGGTATCGTCCAACCTTTTTTTGAAAGCGAGCACGTCCAGGCACTCTATCTGTTCAAATTGACAGCCTGTGGCCATCATTCACCCTCAGCTATACGATGGCTCTTCTATCAAGATCTGTCAGCGCAAGGACTCGCCAGCGATGAGTAAGAACAAGGCCGTAGCGGTCTCGATCAGCAATTTCGAGGCGCTGCTAGCCTCACCGCGGATGCCACTGGCTCTGGACACCTATCAGCGGCCCTATGTCTGGGGCAAGGGCAAGGTCAGGCAGTTGCTTAAAGACCTGCGCGAGTTTCAGCTGGGGCTGGTCAGCGGGCTCGACTACTACATGGGCGCACTGCTGATCCATCAGGATGCTGGGCAGAACAAGCAATTCGTCATCGACGGCCAGCAGCGTCTAACCACGCTGTGTGTTCTCTACCATGCACTCCATGGCACACTCCCAGACGGGGCAGATTTTGCTTACCGGTCACCAGAGTCGGTCAACAATATCCAGCAAGCCCAGCGGATCATCGCGGCCGAAGGCTTGCAGGATGATTTCAAGACCCTGCTCCGGCGCATCGTTTTCACAGTGATCACGGTACCCAACGAAGACCTGGCGTTCACCTTCTTCGATAACCAGAACAGTCGGGGAGTCCCGCTGGGGGCCGCGGACCTGCTCAAAGCCTTTCACCTGCGGGCCATCGAGGGCGAACACCGAGAGAAGCTGCAGTCGCTGTTTGCCAAGCGCTGGGAATATTGGCAGGAGCATAACCTGTGCCAGGGCATCGCCGGCCACTTCGACGCGCTGCTGTTCGGCAAGCTGCTCTGGCGCGGCCGGCGCTGGCGTGGACAGAAGGTGCTTGGTGAAGAGTCCCGTGACGGCATCATCGATGAATTCGAAGCAAGTACCCTGCGCAACGAACCGGGGAATCGGTTAGGCATTGCGCCTTCACCGGTCGCCTATGCCTCGGCACAGTTGCTGGTCTCCCGGGCAGGCAACGTCAGGATGAGTCGCGGCGTGCTGCCCGAGCCGGACGACGCTTCTGCCTTGCCCTTTTCGCTGCGTCAACCCATCCAGTGTGGACTGGGTTTCTTCCTGTACGTCGAAAAGTACGCGGCTGTTGTCGACCAGTTGTTTGGTCCGGCGCGCCAAGCTCCACAGCTGCGGGAATTCCGGCAGTTCTACAGCCAAGTGATTCTGCGCCTGTCGCCGTACTTGCGGGAGTTTTTCTGCTTGGCTGTGCTGATGTTCGTCGACCGTTTCGGCACCCGCGACCTTCTGCGCTTTGCCCTCACTCTGGACTACGTGCTGGGGGCTATCCGTATGGGAAAGAGCTACATCTTCGCAGCGGCGGTCACCGTTTATCTGCGCGACGCGTCGCTGAACCTGCTGGATGTCATCGCCCAGGCCTACACGCCTGACGAAGTCATCGACTTCCTCATGTCCGACTCACACCCCGACACGGTTTATGCGACCGAGGATATCGAGCCGAACGCTACGGTTCGGGGGAGCTACAAGGCCGCAGTGCTCGCGTTCTATGGGAAGCAAGGCAAGCTGGCTGGGCGAGCGGCCTGGATCGAGGAGCAATGCGCATGACCATTCAATCGCAAGCCGTCACCCTGCAGCATATCGTCAAGCAGGGCATGTTCTTTCAGATTCCTGTCTACCAGCGTCTATATGTCTGGAGCGATGAACAGGTGCGGACCCTGCTGGACGATCTTTGGGCCGCCTACGAGGACCAACGCCCCATCGCCTATCTGGGGGGCATTCTTGTCGTGACCCGGCGCCAGGACAGTACGACCGTAGAATACGACCTGATCGATGGCCAACAACGCTTCACCACCCTGTGGTTGCTGGCCTTATCGCTTGGGCGCAAGCTCAAGCCATTCCTCGCTGCCGAACACGCCGAGGGGGTACGACCGCGCCTGGGCTTTCCCATCCGCCCGGATATCGAGAAGGCCTTCAAGGCAAGTTGCGTATCCGGCCAGGCACCTTCGGTGGAGCATGAGAGGATCGACAACGCGCTCGGTATCATCCAGCGCTTCAAGCAAGGGCTCAATGACTCCGATCTGGCCGCGTTTACCCAGTATGTGCTGAACAGCACAACCGTCATCATGACCCACTTTCCAGCGTCGATGGACCTCAACAGGATATTCGAGGTGATCAACAACCGGGGCGTGCAGTTGCAGCACCATGAAATCCTCAAAGCCAGGCTGCTCCAGCACATTCGCAGTGCCGCAGAGCGTGAGCGTTATGCCGCGCTCTGGGAATCCTGCGCCTACATGGACGACTATGTGGAGCGCAATCTGCGCAGAATTACCAGGCTCGACGTGCACCCGCTGTTCTCGACAGTGGCGGCAAGGCAGGATGACGAAGCGCTTGCCTGGTCGGACTGCGTGTTGCAGTCGCTGGCGGATGAATATGAGGCTACCCTAGAGGCTCGTCCGTTAACCTTGCGCGCGATTCTTGCCGGGAAAACGGCAGCATTCACCGAACCTGCTGAAGAGCTTCCAGAGGTGTACCAGGGCTCGCGCAAGGTGCGCAGCATCATCAGTTTCTCGATGCTGCTGCAGCATACGTTGCGCATTTGGCTGCACGAGCAAGATAAGCCTGACATCGCAAGGATCAGTGACAAGGACCTGCTGTCCCTGTTCGACGCGCATTTCCTGAAACCGACCTGCACGGGCGCCAATGTGAAAACATTCCTCGCCTTGCTGTGGGAAGTCCGTTACTGCTTCGACAAGCATGTCATCAAGTGGGTGGTAGTCGAGGGTGAGGAACACCACCTCATCCTCGACCTAAACAAACGAAAGAGCGAATCTGTCTCCGGCAGAACCTATACAAGTCTGGTCCGCGAAGAGGGCAGCGATTACGAGTTCGCCCTGTTGCAAAGTATGCTCTACCACTCACAGCAGATCACCACTCACTACTGGCTGACCCCCTTGCTAGCCACCATCCGGGCCAGCCGGGCGGGCCGGGATAGCTACCTACAGCACCTGAAACACCTCGATAACCACTTGCTGTGCAGCAGCGACAGCACAAGGCCACTGATTGAGCGCAGCCATGACTTCCTCGACGATCCCTTCGCCACCTCGTCACTGATCGACCCAGTCTCATATTTTGCCAAGCCTCTGGGCCTGAAATTCCCTCACTACTGGTTCTACAAGCTGGAGTTCGTACTCTGGAGCTCCAACGCCGCGCGCTTGAGTACCCAGCAGCGCAGCCAATTCAGAATGACGGCAAAGAACTCCATCGAGCATATCTCACCGCAGACTGCACAGGCGGTGGACCGCCAGCGCGTCTCCGCCTGGACGCTCGATACATTCGGCAACCTGGCACTGGTCTCGCGAGGTATCAACTCCGAATACGGCAACAAACCCTTTGACGAGAAGCGCGCGCATTTCCTGAACCATAATCGGGAACGCATTGACTCGCTGAAGATGAAGCTGATCTATTCCCAGGAGCATTGGGGAGACGTCCAGGCCGCACAACACCAGCAGCACATGATCGATGTGCTGAGCCACTATCTGGGCCTGACAGAGTTGAAACTTCCAACTGTCCCAGCTTGACTTGCTGCCAGTCGTTGCGCCCGCCGTGGAGCACACCGGCTAGCCGGGTCATTTGCCAAATATCACCTGTCGGGCCGTCAGCTTGTGGCGCTCCCGCAGATCTTAGCGTTAGTGCGGTTATTGAGTGTCACCCTTGGGTCGATAAATGCTGCTAGCGGCTGCTTCTGGCCGTTCTCCGCCGGTCGTCACTACGGCGTGTGCTGGTCAAGTCGAATGCAAACGGTTGGTCAGCACGAATGTAATTGACTGGTAAGTGACAATGCAAATGGTCAAGTCCATGCACTTACGTAGGCTCACATTAAAACCCGACGAACGACCACCCGGCCATGGAATGCCACCGATCTCCAAGGTCTTCCAGCACTACCGATTGGCGCAAGAGCCGCCCCCAAAATACTGTTGACCGCGAGCGAAACGAGCGCTAAACCAGAACCATACCAGCGCTGTCCTCGACAGCAACCCAGGTAGCCAGAACCTTTGAGGCTACGCCACATCGTGGTGGTTCACCCCCAAGTGCGATTAGCGTCCGGCGGCTCGCACGGTCACAGCGATGTGATGGATGCCACTTCTTCCAGAATGCCCTCTGCGGCAACTGATGCCCTCTCCTGGCTGCTCTGCAGCAACTTATCCGCTTGGCCATTTCTTGCGCCGACCTGTTGCCCGTCTCTTTGCCCCCTAAAGAGACGGGCGCATATCACATTGCTGCAGCCCTGCTCGCACGGGCCTTTGCGGCTTTCCCCCTCGTGACAATCGGCGTGACAAACACCGAATGCTCACTCACCACAGCGATGCCGATGATGGTGCCGCAGCCCAAGAAATGGACTGCACCTGACTGACAGTCAGGCATGCCCCGGTCATCGCATCACTGCCTTCACCTGACTCAGGATCTCGCGGCATTGGTCTCGTCAGCCAGTACAGCCTCCACCCGCCCACTTCTTCGGAAGTGTTCAGGAGGCCAGATCATGAGATGCCCAAGCTCCCGGTCGTAAGGAGCCGTCAGTCCCGCGTTAGTGGACAAACCTCACAGGCCGCAGGGGCCTTGATCCCTGATAACACTCAACAACCGTGGCGGGATGAGTGAGGACGAAGTCGATAATCTCAGGAGAATAGCGATGCAACTGTGCGAAGCGTTCGAGCCACCACAACCATTGCTGGACTACCAGCAGGCGCCACTGCTCTACCCGGTCGACGCACTCGGGGAACTGTTGGGCCCTGCGGTCGAACGACTGGCCGAGGTGATCGGCGTGCCCTGCGCCATGGCTGCACAATCGGTGCTGGCCAGCGCTGCTCTGGTGAGCCAGGGTCATGCCAATGTCCAACTCGATGGCCGAACCTATCCGTTGTCCCTCTATCTACTGACAGTGGCGTCCTCGGGTGATCGCAAAAGCGCGGTGGATCATCTGGCACTGAAGGCGGCGCGCGACTGGGAACGACAGCAGTGGACCCTGTATGCGGAAAAGCTCAAAACCTATCGCGCCGTTACCAACATCATGGCCAAACCCAAAACCTCAAAGAAACCCTCGGAGGCGGAAGGCGGCGAAGTATCCGAGCCGGTACCGCCGAGACTGATCATTGCCGAGCCCACTATCGAGGCCCTGGTCAAAAGTCTGTGCCATGGTTTGCCCAGCATGGGCTTGTTCAATGATGAAGGTGGCCAGTTCTTGGGCAGCAGCACCATGAGCAAAGAGAATCTGCTCAAGGCAATCACCACCTTGTCGACACTGTGGGATGGCAGTCCTATCGACCGGGCGCGCTCCATGGCTGGGGAAAGCCTGCGTGCCTATGACCGCCGCCTCAGCCTGCATCTGATGCTGCAACCCTACCTCGCCAACCAGCTGTTCAAAGACCCGGTGATCAATGGCCAAGGCATCCTTGGCCGTTGCCTGATCAGTTGGCCCGAGCGCCTGGCCGGCCAGCGTCTCTACAAGGCAATCGACCTGACCCGAGATGCCAAAGTCCAGCGCTACCAACAGCGAATCACCGCCCTACTGCAAAAGCCCTGGTCACTCCACAAGGATGGCTCACTCAATCCTGCCGCGCTGGAGCTGACGTCCCGTGCCCGCCGGGCCTGGATTGATATTCACGACACCATCGAGTGCCAGTCTGGCGAGTTCGGCGAGCTGGCCGGCGTCCAGCCTGTCGCGAGCAAGGCGGCGGCAAACGTACTGCGTATCGCGGGCGTACTGGCCATGGTTGAAGAGGTCAGTGCGTTGGACGAAGCACACATCCAGCGCGCCTCCACGTTGATGGATTACTACCTGGCCGAGATTCAGCGCCTGACCGAACAGGAGCCAGTCAATAGCCGATACGAAGAGGCGGATCGGCTGCTGCGCTGGCTGGTACAGAAAGGCTGGACCCACTTCAGCATCCGAGACATCAATCGCAACGGCCCTCGTTTTGCCCGCAAGAGCGCTGACCATACCGCCTCTTTATTGGTCGTACTGATCACTCATCGCTGGTTGAGCAGTCGCGATGGAAGAACCTTCGAGGTCCGCCATGTTCCGCCTCAATGACGCGGTGCGCCGCTACCAGGCGCAACATCAACCACAGCCAGAATCGCGGCGTGTCGCCGTCTCTGTCGCCACCCTGTCGCCACGCGCTAGGCCAGAAACGACGCGGGTTGTCACCACTGTCGCCGCTGTCGCCACACCACCTCTAGAGCCTGCCAACCTCGCCCTGCTGATCGAGCAACTGCGTGAGGAAGGGGCACTGCTGCAACACCACGAGAACACCCTCCTGATCCGTCCGACACACTGGCAGCAGGTGGACAGGCTCAGCTCTCACTGGAAAGCCCTGCTGCTCTTTCTGCAAACAAACGAAAACGGTGATGACGATGGCTCTGGTCGGTCGGCGTGATGGTCGCAACTTTGGCTACGGCCGCCAGCTAAGTTATGCCGGCCCGCAAGCGCTAGAGGATTTGTTTGCCGGTGGCCACTTCGCCACGGTCAAAGCGCATAGCGATCGCTGGCAAGCGTTCGTGCGTTGGTGTCGGTCCGAGGGAGGCCCCGGTTACAACGATGCACGTCAGATCGATCGACGGACGCTGCAAGACTACGCCGCTTACCTGCGCCAGCAGATCCAGCAAGGTGAACTCTGCATCGCTACCGCGCAGAACCGCCTGAGCAGCGTCAACCGCACCCTCGCTGCGCTGCGCGGTGATCAGGACGTGAGGATCGCCAGTCCGAGCCAGGCGTTAGGCCAGCAGCGCTCGACCGTACGCACCCGTTCACCGGATGGCCAAGACCGCCAACAGGTGCGGCGAGTGCTTGAGGTGCTTGGCGAACGGCAACATGAGCGGGTGGCCGCGATTGTCCGTTTGGCTCGAGAAACCGGTATGCGCCTGCGCGAGGCGATCCTGGCTGACCTGCCACGCTTGCAACGCGAAGCCGAGCGCCTCGGCCGCATCAACATCCAGGAAGGCACCAAAGGCGGCCGCTCAGGCGCGTCAGCGCCGCGATGGGTCGTGGCGAATGAAGAGGTGAAGGCGGCGCTGCAGTTGGCTCGTCATGCGTCGCCAACCGGCAGCCGCAACATGCTGGCCCGCGACGAAAGCTACGCCGCGTTCCTGCAACAGACCGTGCTCCCCGCCCGCGAAGTGCTGCATGAACACGGGCTGAAGGGTTTCCATGAACTGCGCGCGGCCTATGCCTGCGAGCGTTATAAGCAACTCGCTGGCCACGCTGCACCGGTCAATGGTGGACACTGCTATCGCATTGACCGCGAACTAGATCGACAGGCGCGTCAGCAGATCAGCTACGAGCTCGGACACCACCGGATCGATGTGGTGTCGGCCTACATTGGTGGCCGAGCGTGACCAAGCCCTTCGATATGGCACTCTTCCTGAGCGGCGTACTGAGCGGCTCAAAGGTCACCCAGCAACGCCACTTACGGCAAGCCCGAATCATGCAAGCGGCCATTCAACAACGATGGCAGCGAGACACTCCCTGGACCTGGCAGCTCAAGCATGTGCGCTGGTTTCTCACTCAGCACCTGAAAAACCACTCCGACGCCACCCGCTATTACTATCGGCTCACGGCCCTACTGATCTGGAGACGGATAGGAAACAGCCCGCTGAGCGGTGGGGATGGGGCCGATTGGTTTTGCTAAGTACGCAGCTAGGTTTCATCTTTGTAACCGCTGAGTGGATGAATGATAGTTAGGGAGTGGCATGCAAGGTTGCTGCATCTGTGCCACGGGACGTAAAGTCCCTCAACAGTCTCTCCGGCAGCAATGTGGAGGGCATCCACAGACTCGGGCTACGGACGACCAAACATGAGCGAATCCCCCTTTCTCAGATACAAGGACGTGCTCGTCAATGACCACAGTGCCTCCGCTAAATGTTTACGGTCGATCGTACTGTCGATGCGTGGACCTTACAGGTATGCCGTGGCCGCAGATGAGCTGGGGCAGCTTAGTCCGGAACATTTTGATGCGGCGCAAGCCCTATTGAGCGTTTACAAGAAAGGGTTGGACAAAGACCCTGAGGCCGGGGATGTTCTCCGTGAGATTGAGCAGCGCTGGCCGGATTATAGGAAGGTACCTTATGGGCTGTACCCGTTCCCGGCCCCCGAGACGGTTTTCGTGCCCGATCAGGCCGACCTCATCGAGCACTTGCAACCGTTTTTTGGCATTGACCTCAATGTGGTTAACCGCGAGTGGTCTGGGTATCTGACCATGCTGGGGCCGTTGGAGCCGACAGAACATAAATTCGTGGGCCAAGCGACCGAAGATACCCCGTGGCATTCCATGCTTTTGCATACTAACTGGATTGGCTTCAAGGTCGAGGAAGGGCGGTACCGCCTGATGGGAGACCCGCGCTATTTCTTCCTCCATGCGGATAACGAGCAATTGGGCGACCCGTATGAGGGCGCGCGCGAAAGTTTGCTTGCGCTGTATGCTGATCAGAAAGCTGCCTATGAGGCGGCCAAAAAGCTTTATCACGACTCGGGGCGCCTGTTCTTCCCATCAGCGTTAGCGGAGAGAGTCCCCCTGTACGACGTTGAGCCGATGACGTTTGTTGAGCAGATTGGCGGTGTGGCGGACTTCTCAAAGTTCCCGAATTCCAGCCTGTCGCTTAGTTATGTGGAAGGCGAGAAGAACGGAGTCACAGCGGGATACCCGCGCAGCCCCGCTGGCCGTCTGTTTCATCACGTGGCCAGCGTGCCTGCACATCATTACCAGAGTTGGGGGGCGGATCTGATAATGATGTTTTATGAACCGGTGGAGCAGTTGGTGCTATTTACGTTTTATTGGGAGGCTAGCGAGGACGAAGGGCGTGCCGGATATTAGCCTAGCCGACTGACCTACAATCTCTTTTGGTTTTCGGCTCGGCCGCACGTTGGGCTTGGACGCGCCCTAGCAGCACGCTGGCCTGTTCGTCGCTTGGGGCCTACGGCGGATCCACTTATGTAAAAGATTGGCGTTGATCCCGTGGTATTAGGCCACGCTGGCAATAGAGGCGTCCGGTTGGGCGTATTCCTGGATGATTTGGGCTTTGAAAGTCTTGGTGTAAGAGCGTCGTTTTGGCTGCTGCTGGCGCTTAGAGCTCTCTTTACTGGCGGAAAATCGGCCAGTAACTGACCTGGGGTGGCCAGTCATACGTTCGTAGCGTTTACAGCCGTAGGCTGTGCGTAAGTCGTGAAAGCACCTGAAGGACCGTGCCATAGGAGCCGCTACCGCCAGAGCGTACTGCTGATAGTTAGACGTCTGGGGAAAGTTGAGATGGCAACGTGCATGCAAAGGCAATTCTTCGCTTACTCGTTAAAGGTCAAGACCAGCTCCACGCCCCCGCAGCCACTCCTTCCGGTCGCGATAATCGGGTAGCACCTTGTCGACCTCATTCCAGAACGCATCAGAATGATCACGATGATGCAAGTGACACAACTCATGAACGACTATGTAGTCAATGATGGTCAGCGGAGCCATCAGGCACTTCCAGTGAAAATGCAAATCTCCGTTTTTCAGACAGGATGCCCAGCGGTAACCGATATCTTTGACGCGAACATTGCCCGGCGTCACCCCCACCTTGCTGGCGAAGAAAGCGACCCGCTTGCTCAGCCGGGCAAGACCTTTTTCCTTATAGAAGGATTCAAAGATCTGCTGCGCAAGTTCGTGCCCCCCCGTTTCTACAACGGACCGTAAAAGGCAGAACCGTCCATCCTTGAGTTTCAGAGACTCATCCTGCTCTTGTACCAGCTGCAAGCGATAGCTGCTGCCCAGATACAGAAAAGACTCCCCACCGACCCACTCACGTGTCACGCGAGTGGCGTTGAGGTCACGCCAATCGGCAAGGTTGCGATAGATCCACATACGTTTGCTGAGTACGGTTTCATCCACTTGCTCAGGGGTCATACGCCTGGGCGGGCGCACTGTGATCAAACCATCTCGCTCAATTACGATATCTGTAGTCTGGCGGTCTGAGCCTGGCAGTAACTGATACTCGATGTCTCGAACCTGACGAAGTTGCATTTATGCGTCTCCACGGCGCAGGGCTCGGATTAGTTCATCATGACGGTTCTTGGCCAACTTCATGACCTCGATTGCCACGCGCTCACGATTCTGCTTGAGTTCCTCAATGCCCGCTTTGGTGATTTCAGCCTTGAGCAGTCCTCGAACACGTTTTTGTTTGTCCGGATTTTGCCAGAAATCAATGCTGGCAATGGTTTCCTGCAAAATCTCCACCGTAACGCCCATCAATGCTTTGAACTTGGGTTTATCCCCGCCTTCAACTGTGCCGTTTGGAAAGCCAACCTGGACGATATGCTCGAAGAAGGTCGTCACCTCCTTACTCATCCCCTCTTCGCCCTGCTGACGGCCGGCGATAGCTTGGTTTCTAAGTTCGGCCAATTTTTCCGCTAACAAATCCCACTCGTCGTGGTGCTTCTCAATGAGGGCATCTACCTTTTCCGATAGGCTCTTGAAGAAGGATGGATCCTCATCATGATGGACAGTGCAATGCTTGCGGATGGCATGCTCCATCTCACTGGCCTTGGCCTCACTGTTTTTACCAGCATGAGCATTGAGTTTCTCCAGGAAGTCCTCGGCTAATAGCTCCACCGGTTCAATCTTGGGGTTAATACCCAGGCTAATTAAGTGCTCGTTGATTAACGCCTTCACTTTTTCACCTGCGCTGCCCAAATCGAGGCTGGAATCTTTGTAGCGCTCCTTGGTGACTTGCAGGATATAACCAAAACGCTTGGCGGGGACGCGGTAGAGCTGTGCAGACGAGTGAGGCAAAATGATGTCCAAGCTCATCAAAAATTTCTTGAGGTAAACCTCGAAATCCGCCCGTTGTTTTTCATCCTTCAGGGCCTTGACGGCCTCATGCACCACCCTTGCATCCGCATCCAATGTGAGTAAAGCCCCCGTGACGAACGCCTTGATGTTATTCACACCCAAGGTTGTGAAATGTTGCAGTAAACGCTGATAACGCTCCTCCAACACCGGCAACTCGGAGGTAATGTTTTGCATACCGTCCTGCAGCTCTTGTAGCTCATCACTGGCCGCGTACAGCGTCAGCGCATCGGTCAGATGGTTGGCCAAACCGATGTAATCGACGATATAGCCGCGCTGCTTGCCCCTCTTGACCCGGTTAGTACGGGCAATAGCTTGAAGCAGGGTGTGCTCGCGCAGTTTCTTGTCGATGTACATCACCTGCTCGATGGGCGCATCGAAGCCCGTCAGCAGCATGTCGCAGACGATCAGAAACGCGATGCCTGTGTGCTCTTTGTCCGGATCGTCAAAATCGAAACTACGGCAAAAATTATCAACCGCGTTCATCCGCACGGCCTGTTTGCGTGCATCAGTGATGAACGCCGCCTCGTTAGTGCCGTCTGACGACACCACGACGGCTGTTTTCAAAAAACTCAGCCGTCGGATCAATTCTGTGTCAGGCAGTGCCCGGGCCTGTTCTTGTTTGATACGGTCGGACAACGCCGCTTTGATACCTGCTTGATAGCGCACACAGGCCAGCTTGGAATGACACACCACCTGTGCCTTAAAACCGTTGGGCAAGATGTTGTCGACGTAATGCTTAACTAGGTCGCGGGCAATCGCGTTGATGCGGTTCTCGGCCTCCAGGATGTCGCCGGTAGCGCCATACTTCTTTTTGATCGCCAGCAGCTCTTCTTCGCTGCGGTCGCGGAACAGGTCTTCAAAGGCCTCATCAAACGCATGTTTTTCATTCAGCGCACTATCGGCCGTTTTACCTTCGTACAAAATCTGCAGGGTGGCACCATCCTTGACCGCATCCATCAGCCGGTAAGTGTCGATGTACTCACCAAAGCGTTTGCGGGTTTTGCGCTCACCGTGGCGCTCGGTCAGCAACGGAGTGCCGGTGAAGGCCAAGCGAGTGGCATTGGGAAAAGCCTCAAACAGGTTTTCACTCAGGTCCGAGCTTTGAGTACGGTGCGCCTCGTCGATCATCAGGATGATCCGCTCTGACGGATTCACCACACCAAAGGTCTTGCCTGACGGTATGGCCAGGTAGGTGCCCAGCGCCTCAGCCACGGTATTACTCAAGGTCTGTTTGTGTTCCTGAAACTTGTGCACCATGACCATATTGATGTCGGAGCTGCCGGTCGCCAGATGTTGGCGTAACGCTTGACGGTTCTCGATCACATTAACCCGGCCACCAATCAACGTAGCGGTTTTTCCAAGCTGCTCTTCTAGATCTTGCCGATCATTGACCAGCACGATCTTGTAGTCCGCGAGATCGCGGCTGGCTCGCAGCATCCGCGCCAGAAACACCATCGTCAGTGATTTCCCCGAGCCTTGGGTGTGCCATATCACACCACTGCGCGCCATGGCCGTAGTGCCGTTACGCAAGCGCTCCATTACTTTGTTCGCCGCGCGAAATTGTTGGTAGCGGCATACCACCTTCACCCGAGGGCCGCCATCTGTATCCATCACAACTGAGCTAGTGCGCAGAATCTGCAGCAGGTTGGCTCGACTCAACATCCCAGCGATCAGTTGCTGCTGCGGGTTTAATCCTTCGAGGGCCGCATCGTCCTGCGGATAGAGCGTCTTCCAGGTATAGAAATGCTCCGCCTCTGAGGTAATGGTGCCGTAGTCTGCTTGCAAACCACTGCTGCGAATCAGTAGCAGGTTGCTATGGAATAGGGCCGGTTCACCCTCCTTTAGCCCAGCGCTTTGGGATTCCGGACGTTTGCGCATATAACGCTGAAGCTGCACGAAGGCTTCCTGCATCGGATTGGCGCAGGTTTGAGAGGCTTTTTTGCACTCCACAACTCCGAGGGGGATGCCATTCACGAACAGAACAATGTCCGGAACGATGAAGTCCTTTACGCACCCGGGAGTATCAATACGGAACTGATTGATAGCATGGAACTGATTATTCTCAGGCGTTTTGAAATCGATCAGTCGCACCACAGGATCAGCTTCGCCGGTCAGCTCATTGACATCTACCTGCGCTTTAAACAGTAAGGCCTGGATCGTTTCATTCGCCTCCAGCAGGCTGCGGTTGGGATGGCGCAGCAATTGGCTGCGTAAATCTTCCAGCTGGCGATCAGTCAGCCAGAGCTGGCCTTCATCCGTGCGGTTGTTCTCCCGGACAGCGTTATTGAATACTTCGGGCAGCAACCATTGGCGAAAGTTAGTACGCAAGCTTCCGTGTGCGCTCTGCGGAATACCCGTTCCTTGGTCTATCACTGTCCAACCCTGTTCGGCCAACTGCTGCAAAAAGGGTTGTTCGACTTCGCTGTACTCACTCATCGTGTGCTTCTTTGGCTATTGGCCTGCAACCAGTGCTGGCCTGTGGCGGTGAGGCGGTAGCGTTGCAACCGACTGTTGGGTTGCTCGGGCAATGTCATTTCTAGGCATCCGGTCGCAATGGCAGGCAGACTCAACAGCTCCTGCTCGGTCTCATCCTTGGCTTCCACCGTACTGCTATAGTGACGAATATAGTAGCGCCAGCTTTTCTGCTTGGCCGTCACTGACACCGTCGCCTTATAAGGCCGGTTTTGCCCGCCCGGCGCCCATAGCACGATCAGCTTGCGGCCTTCGACCAGTTCCACACTTAGCACTGGGAAGTAGGCCGGCTGAATCAACTGACAGGCCGCCTGTAGCTCCTGCTGAATTTTATCCAACTGATTGTCGGCCAGGCCCACTGGGGGAATCAGCGGCTGGCCGTTGGCATCGCAATCCTGCCCGATCACCACATAACCGCCGCCCAGGTTTTCAAAGTCATTGGCAAAGGCACAAAGCGTACGAAGAATGGCGTCCGGATTCCAGCCCGCCTTGTATTCGATACGCTCGCCCTCCACCGTGCGCTGGCGTAGCAGGTCGTTGAGGTTGATGGGCAGTTTGTCAGGCATCGGCGGTCTCTGGGGTATCGATTTTTACTGGGACTTTGCCGGTTAGGAGATCGTGCATTAGGCCGAACTTTTGTTGCCGAGTTTTTTCGAGACTATTCCGTATCGTTTGAATCTCCAAATTGATCGCTTTGATACGAGCGGACATAGCCAGTTGCTCTGCGTAAGGCGGCAAAACAATTGTTAGGGCACGAACATCGGCGACATTCAGGTGGGGATTGGTAGTACCTGCGGTCAACTCGTAAATTCGCGTGCTCAATTTTCCGCCATAAATTTGCTCTACAAGATATTCTCCGTTGAGCACCATCGGGGACGGTTTGATTAGCATAACCCGTTGCCCCAGGCATATCCGCATGCCCTTTGGAATTACGAATGCCTCCCCAACAGGTGCCTCGCGCGTAAGAATGACGTCTCCAGGAATAGGGGTCGCTCGTGAAACGCGCGCGATGTACTCACTCTCTGAAACTCTTGAAGCTGTCGCCTCAAGAAAAACGCCGTCTTTGATGTGCATGGTCCTCGCAACGAGGACTCCATCTTGGGTGAATTGCGGTGTTGAATGGGGGCAGTCAATGATTGCTTGACAAGCACTTTCTAAAGAGCAGAGCTGCCACTGACTTGGAATCCACCCAACCGCCGTTTCCTGATACAACTCCGGCGCTTCATTACGAGACGGACGCAGTTGGCCGTTTGGCAAAACACCACGGTCGAACAAATCACGCATCAAACCAATCTTGATCTGCTGGTATTTGGCGATCAGGGCCTCGGTTTTTTCGATGGCTGTATCGGTAGCTGAGAGGATCGTGGCAATTTTTTTCTGCTGAGGTACAGTCGGCAAGGGGATTTTGACTTTGGCAAGTTCGCCAAGGTATAGCCCTGCTTGTGCTGTCACATTACAGCGGCGCTCCAGTTGACGCATGAAGCTCTCAGAACAGCTTGCTTGAAACAAAAACTCAGGTAGAACACGACTACCGCAGCGGACAAACGCTACGCTTCGCTGAAACGCTACCCTGCAACCGTCAAATAGTGCCGCTCGTCCGATGCTACCAACGACGGTTAACAGTAAGTCTCCCTGCTTGGGAATGAATGTTGCTGTTATCGCTGAATAGTCAAATTCACTGACGAAATCATCGCTTTTATCCCAACTTAAACGCCCATTGCGACCAATATTTTTTGCGCTCAAAAAAGGGATACCGGACTCCACTCGCTGATGAGTACCGTGTGTTCCGTCCTTAATATGGGTCGAAATGTCTCCAAGAGCGACTGAGCTCCACTCACTCATATCCCAACTCCACCAAGAATGTATGCAGCGCCTGCGCTGCTAGATCCCGCTCGGCCTCAATCTGCTTGGCCGTCACCGCATACTTGCCCCATAGGTTCTCAATCACGGCAATGCAGGTCCGCTGATCAGCTCGCAAATATTGGCGGTAACTATCAAACAGCACCTTGCCCAGCCGCTCGACAATCACCACACGGGCCTCGTCGCTGCTGATCTTCTCTCGGGCTTTTTCAACCAACTCATCGCGGCTTCGCTCGGTCGCCTTGATCAAGGCCCTTAGGCCTTTTGCTTCGTCTTCCAGCGCTTTATGGCGAGCCAGTAACTTCCCAATGCGCTCAGCCTCGTTCTGGTGACTTTGCCAGTTGCCAAAGCTGGTATCGCGCTTGGCCAGCTTTATCAACCCTCGAGCTTCTTTCAGGCTGGCTTTGAGGGTTTTCACCTCATCGGCTGGCAGCACACCACTGTCATCCGAGTCCTCGAAATCCTCTTCGCCCGCTGCGGCGAACAGCGCTTGCAGTTCTGCCAGACGGCTGTGTTGTTGTTCCAGTTCGGCCAACACTTCGGGGAACTGGCTTTGCAGAATATCCTCATTGGGAATCAGCTCCGGGCCCCAACCGCTAGCAGCGATAGATTTGAAATCGGCGGCCAGCAACTTGTAATAGTTGGCGAAGGCACCGCGCACTTGATAACGGTTCAGCAGGTGCTGACCAGCAAAAGTGCGCTCGATGCTGTCCAGCAAGGTGGCGCGCATCTGGTAGACATTGTTGGCGCGAGCTTGCTGGTTCGTGGTATCCGGCGCCAGCGCTTCGACGATGGGCAAGTACTGTTGCCACCAACTGTGCAGTTCGGCCATAAATTGGGCCTGCCGCTGAGTGACTCCAGGGTGTGCGTTAACGTACTCGGCAATGGCGCGTTTATCTTGCAGCTCAGTCGAGAAGTCGGCATAAGCCACGCCGGTGGCCGGCAAGGCGCGGGGTACAAAACAACTGTCACGCAGACCGGCATAGTTTTGCCAGAAGTGCTCGAGCGTATTGATCTCGCTGACCGGCACACCGCCGTGCAGATGGGCCCGCACATCGTGGGGCTCGGGCGGCGGAGCATTATCAACATAGCGTCGAATATTGCAGTTGAAGTCTTCCGCACGAATGTCGGCCACCGGAATCCTCTGGGCATAGCCAGGAATATCTTGCCCGGCCCGATAAGCGTGCACGATCTTATCGATGTCTTCGGGCCGTAGATGGTTCTGGGCCTTGCCTTCGCGGTACTCACGGTCGGCGTTGATAAACAGCACATGGTCACGGTCAGCCGCCCCGGCCTTATTCAGCACCAGAATGCAGGCAGGAATTCCAGTGCCATAGAACAGGTTACTCGGCAGGCCAACTACTGCTTCGAGATAACCTTTTTCAATAAAGTATTTGCGCGCCTCACGCTCTTCACCACCGCGGAACAGCACGCCATGGGGCATTACCGTCGCCATCCGACCATCGCTTTTGAGCACGGCTAGCATGTGCTGCACGAACATCAGATCGGCTTTCTTACCCTTTTCGGGCATCCACACCGGGAAGCGGCCGGGGAATTTAATGTCCTTCTTGATGTAGTTCTGGCTGAACGGAGGGTTGGCCAACACACGGTCGAAACGCTTGAGATGGTCACTTTCACGCTCATCTCGGTGTTGCGGCTCGCGCAGGGTATCTTGCTGGCGAATCACTGCGTGAGAGATGCCGTGCAGTAACATGTTCATTTTGCATATGGACCAGGTGGTGCCCATCTTTTCCTGACCATACAAAGCCAGCTCGGAGGCATCGGCGCCGCACTCGCGCAGGTAATCACGCGCCTGGATCAGCATGCCGCCCGACCCCACGGTGGGGTCATACACACTCATGCTTTCCTGAGGGTCGCAGATTTCGACGCAGATACGTACCACTTCGGCCGGGGTATAGAACTCACCGGCCTTCTTGCCTGCAGAGTCGGCAAAGTGCTTGATCAGCCATTCATAAGCAGTGCCCAGTAGATCTGGGAATTCGAAGTCTTCGTCGCGCAGCGGAATTTTTTCAAAGTTTTGAATAAAGTTGACCAGTGTGTCGTCATCCAGCGTGTTCTGGCCGATTTTTTTGTTGAAGTTGATGTGTTTAAGCACATCCTGCAAAGCCTCGGGGTTGGCCTCTTCCAATGCTTCAAGAGCTTTATTGAGGGCCGTGCCAACGTTTTCTTTGACGTGTTTGAGAGCCGGGTGCAGATTCCAGGTGCTATCGACCCAGCCCTGATTCCATCGAGCCCGCTCCGGTACGAAGAAATATTTGCCGGAATACTGATCAGGGTCCTCAAGGTGGGCCTTGATGTCATTCTCGCTCAGACCATTGGCCTTGCCTTCTGCGGCAATCTCTTCGCGCCGCTGATCGAACAAATCGCTGGCACGCTTGAGGAACAGCATGCCGAAAATGTATTCCTTGTACTCGCTGGCATCCATGTTGCCACGTAGGTCATCACAGGCTGTCAGCAACAGATTTTCAAGCCGTGCGAGTGTTAATTTGGCGCTTGCCATAGGTATTCTGGTTCCTGTCACAACGTCGAACGGAGTGCTAATTGGGTGCAGCGAAGCACCTGAAAGATGTCCGTGCAAAAAATGCCATAGGATACCCCACTACGTTCGTCGAGACTGCTCAGCTGGTCTGCCGAGATTTCACCTACTCCTGCAAGCTGCTCAGGTGACTCCCCCAATAAATACCTCTGCCAAAGGAAGGCAAAATGCCCGTTCCCACTTACGACCAGTTCATCGAACCAGTGCTGCGTTTTTTAGCGACCAAGCCAGAAGGCGCGCCTACGCGGGATGCCCAGGAAGCTGCGGCGAAAACGCTGCACCTGACCGAAGAGCAACGGCAGGAACTGATCGCCAGCGGTCAGGCGACCTACAAAAACCGCGCAGGTTGGGCGCATGACCGACTCAAACGTGCAGGTCTGTCTAGCAGCGCGAAGCGCGGTTATTGGAAGCTGACTGACGCTGGAATCAGCTATGCAAAAGAGAACGCTGCGCCACTCCCTCACAATGAAGTGGAGCATTTGGCTATAGGCTATATGGATGTGAAGCTGAAAGTCGCAACCGATGCCGCCCCACTGGATGATCAGGCTCAAATTGAGCCTGACGTCACTTCAGCCACCGCTAGCCCCGATGACCGTCTTGAGCAGGCGTTGCAAGAATTGCGCGAAGCTACCGCCGCCGATTTGCTTGATAACCTGTTGCAGGTGACTCCCAATCGCTTTGAAGTGATTGTGCTGGATGTACTGCACCGCCTGGGTTACGGCGCCAGTCGCAATGATCTACAGCGTGTCGGAGGCTCAGGCGACGCTGGTATCGACGGCATTATCTCTCTCGATAAACTGGGGCTTGAGAAGGTCTACGTTCAGGCCAAGCGCTGGCAAAACACGGTCGGCCGTCCTGAGCTGCAAGCGTTCTATGGAGCCCTCGCAGCGCAGAAAGCGAAGCGCGGCGTATTCATCACCACTTCCGGCTTCACCGCCCACGCTATTGATTTTGCCAAGTCTGTTGACGGAATCGTTCTGGTGGACGGTAATCGCCTGGTGAATCTGATGATGGATCATGAGGTCGGGGTTACCTCACGACTGCTGAGGCT
Organism: Pseudomonas sp. PAMC 25886; assembly: GCF_000242655.1. Lineage (NCBI taxonomy): Bacteria > Pseudomonadati > Pseudomonadota > Gammaproteobacteria > Pseudomonadales > Pseudomonadaceae > Pseudomonas > Pseudomonas sp. PAMC 25886. Next base: position 6,727 of record NZ_AHHC01000066.1, on the reverse strand, counting down.
TCCGGCATTGGACCGTGATTATTTCGACGATGAGTGAGCGAAGAGTCTGTGTCGAGTGCAATTTGGTCAGCAGGCCGCTGACCAAATCGGCCGCCACCACATCGCTGAACCAGCCAAGCTGACTGCATTTGGGTAATGAGAGAATCAAAGTACCTAGTGCCTGCCTAGGATCTGAGCTTCCCAACTGACATAAGAGAACATAAGACATACTTTCAAATGGCAGGTCCTACTTGATAGTTTTTTTCGCCGTCTACTCAATGCAAAAACAGGGACCAACGAAGAGCAAAAACCGCCAAAAAAGCTGGTCTTTTGCCGGAAAAAAATCAGGAAAACTCATATGAATCACTGCGATCGCGGATCAATGGAGCAACACGTTGGTACCCTGCAGCCTTGATGACCTATCGAAGCTCTACTACTCAGGGGCTCCGCCTGGAGCAACCCACGTTGCCCCCTTTCGTGCAGAGCAGTGCATCACGGACGACTGAACAGCTTGGTACCTAAGTGCGAAGCCGTACATGATGAGAAGCAAGAATGAGCATCGACCTCTTGCTCCCGTGCGGTTGTAATCGCTCACTTTACCGTCACTTAGTATCAAGATACTGTTAGTCATGGCATTTTGACACTCCCGCCTGCTAAGGCACTGCTTTAGCAGGCAGAGGCATTACGAACACGCCCTACTTCGACATGGACGAACGTTGTGAAAATTCTCGAGTATTTGGATTCAGCGAAAGAAAAACTAAGAGACTGCCAACTCGGCGCGGTGCGAAGTTTCGTGAAGTATGCCGAGGAAAATGAAGCGGACAAGGCCTTCTTAATAAATCTGCCCACCGGCGCGGGAAAAACGGGTGTCATTTCGCTTATATCCCATCTCTCGAGTGCAGCTAAAGTCCTTGTCATATGTCACCGCAAAGCAGTGAAAGATCAACTTTTCCGAGAGATTTCTAAAAAATTCTTTCGCATCACAATCAATGATTCGAATTTCAAACTTAAGAAAACTTTCAGGGATTCTGATTTCGGGCAAGGTGATGGTGTTTATATAACCAGCTTTCAGAAACTAACATTTATCGGAGATGAGGCTCTTGGGAAAATTCAGCAGGACTTCGATTTAATTATCGTTGATGAAGGCCATTCAGAGCCGTCACCCGTTTGGCGAGAAATAATCCGACAATCTTCCGCTATGAAGGTGGTGATTACCGCGACGCCTTATAGGAATGACCTGTTTGAATTAAACGTGAGTACAGACCACTTCTATGTATTTACGTTCAAAGACGCTGTAGCCGATGGAGTAATTTCGGAGCCTTTATATGAGCAGATTGCCGATGAAGCGAAAATGCTCGCGAAGATTACGGACTATTTGGAAGTCGACGACAGTCTAAAATGCATCGTTAAGTGCAAGAGTCTTGAGGAAATCGAGAGATATCACGACCTAATAGCTCCACTTTTTTGCACCGCAAGTGTCCATGAGCGTTTGGAAAATGAGGACGAGAAAAATAAGTTTAAGCGGGTTGGACGAGCGCTTAAAGTTGAGGGCCTCAGGGTAATCATCCACCAGCACAAGCTTGACGAAGGCATAGACATTCCCGAAGCCAAATTATTGGTCTTGACCTACGAGTTGGGTAGTGGGCGAGAGCTGGTACAGGCCGTCGGCCGGATCGTCCGGCGTTACGGGGAAGCGCGGCCCTTGGTATTGGATCTTAGCCGGGGGGCGAATGAGGGGATGTGGGATGGCTACCAAAAATTTGACGATTATCTCGCCAGTGGAGGAGCGTCAGAATTCGTAAAGTCTCTCAGTACGAGTTACCTAATCGAGTCCTTCCTCGATAGCTTCCCCAAGTACAGCTATTTCGATGGCAAATTCAAGGAGCGAGTGGATCTCAATGAGCTAGTTCCTGAGGACGACATCAAAATCCCTCACGCTTCGGTGTGCTTCGTGCAGAAGGAGGAAGAATTTTCCCTGTCCCTACTTATGGATCGCCTCTACTGGGAGCTTCATGGATCCGGGGCTTTGGTCAAGAGCTATGAGGAGGTCCTCGACCTAAAAGTCATGGTCTACGTGTCGTTTAATAGCTCAAAATTCTTTTCTAACAAGCTGTTTTTTGAGCCAAAACTTCATGTAATTGTCGTAAAGGAGATGGGGTCAGGTGTAGCAATATTCGATAGCGGCGGCGGGCGATACTACAACCAAGAGCAATATCGGCTTCGTAATGCCATCCATATCGACAAGCTTACTGCGTTAGCGGCCAGGACTGCGATTCATCAGGTCAAGGAGACTCACGCACGAGCTATTGGCCAAGCTGTACGACGTCCGGAGTCTGTGGCTTTAAAGGGACAAAACCTAGATGGAAGTCGTAGTAATCAGAGCAATTCCAGGTACGCCTTAACGATGGTGAAAGTCGACAATATTGGCCTGGACGGCAAGAAAGACAGCAGCTACTACATTGGCGCCAGATCAGGCCGAGTGGTCGATCAGAAGGAATCCAATTTCACGCTGTATGATCTTTCTCAATGGATCGACGTGGTCAGCGAATGCATCGAGGCAGGAGGCAATGCTGGACGGCTTATCAAGTCCTACGCGCAACCGATAGCCGAAAGGCCGGATACAAAGATTCTTTCCGTATTGCTGGATTTCAATGAACTCGATGGACCTACGCAGATTGGCCGGGGCGAGATCCATGCAGAGTTTCTTTACGTGGACTTCAATGATGGAATCAGCTTCCATGCGCATGGTGAGTTGGTGGCACTAGCTTTGACGTACTCGGACGACGTTTCATGTTTCGAAGTCCAGCTCGCTGGTGTTTCTGAAGGAAGGGCTGATCATGAATGGGTAGTGGAATATCTAAATTTTGGCCATCGATTGAAAGTTCTGTATGAGGATGGGGTCACGTATCTAGGAGGAAATTTTTACCGATTGGCACTTCCTTATGAGCGGGGAATCGAGGCAGAACAAAGTTTCGCGGGGGCGTCGCTGTTCCCACTTCCAGAGATGCGGAGCCAAAATCTTAAGGAGAAAGGTCACGTCCGGGATCACAAATATTTTCGAACCACCAAAGACAGCTTTGATACGGACTCGATTTTCCATCTCATCGACAGGCTAAAGGGATATGGGAATTCAGGCACGCCACACGGCGAGCTGGGGCCGTTCGCCAAGTTCATACCTGGTTGTGATCTCGTGCTTTGCTGCGATATGGGCGTTGAGCCGGGCGATTTCATTTTGTCATCCCCTGAGAGGCTATGTTTCGTTCATGTCAAGTGTGGCAACACCCTCAATCCAAAATCATCAGCAGGTGCTCTCGCCGAGGTCGGCAGTCAAGCGATCAAAAATATTCATATGCTTGTTTCTAATAACAAGAATATAAAACCGGGAAATTTCAAAACGTGGAATGGATGCTGGCCATCCAATGATGCAACTTATCCGCTCGGGACGCGCTATAGATTATTCGATGGTCAGATTAATCATCCGGTAGCACCTGACGGCTCTCTTTCTGAGCGAGTTTGGGATCTTATCTGCGAACGAAGAAAATCAATGAGATGTAAAAAAGAGATCTGGATCGTTGGCGGAAATTCATTTTCCAGTGACCATTTCATCAAAAGCATGGGAAATCCACTCAAGTCTTCGCCCGAGAGTATTCAAGCCTTTCAGCTTATCGAGGATTGGCTAAGCACTGCGGATGAATTAGATGTGGATTTGAGGATTTTTACTTCGCCCTGAGGAGGCTACATGACTAGCCTTTCAGCCGAATGAATGCCTTTGGCCGATCTTTGCCGATGTTGATTGGCAGCAATGGGTTGACTGCGGCCCTTTGTGACTAGCAGCCATCGGCAGCTATAGGCAGTTCACTGCCAATCATGGTTACGAAGCGTTCTGGTAAGATCGAATGCAAGCGGGTGGTCAAGTGGAGTGCCGTATTCCAATTGGTATTCCAACCAAAAATAAAAAAAGATATAAATGCTATAAATCAATATCTTACCGATCGGATTCAAATTACCCCGGCCCACCAAACACGAAGCACCACCAAAACCCGCCTAGTGCGGTTTTTGGTGTTTCTGTTCTCCTGGAAACACACCGCCGATTAGCCCTTCGGATTTTTCCCGCAAGACATCGCGCCCTTGGTGAACTGGTGCTCATCAATCGACACGACTAGCCTTGAAACGTCGCTGCAAAATCAGCGACCGGGTTTAGCAGCTCGGTTAATATCAAGGCATGCAATGCCATCATCCGTTCAAGCGAAGCATCTAGCGTCCGCTTGTTCACGTTATGGCGGCTGTGCGTGGGGCACTTTCGAGTGCGCTGGGTTCCTTGATTCCTGGTCTGCTAACCCGCGTACAGTCGCCACCCTTTTCGTTTAGCAGCGATGTCTGGCGACTCCACCAATCAAGGAGTTGCAGTCATGAAAAAGCACAGCCCCAACCCTCCACACCCGAGCCAATCCGGCACGGATATCTTCTGTATCGCCCAAAACATCGACCCCGAAACCCTGCTGGTACAAGCCTGCGAAACCCTCGCCTCACTGAACGCGCTCACGACCGACCTGGCTTTCGAGCTTGATGGCGCCTTTCGCCATAAACTTCTGGCCACCCAGCAATTAAGCTCCCTGGGTGAGTTGCTGGTGACGCGCGCACTGGACATTCTTGCGCCAACGGCAGATTCAGAAGCTGCGGAGAGGGCCGTTTCCTGACAGGGAACATAGCGATCCGCTTGAGTACCCCAACAGTAAGAAAAAGGTGAGGGTCTATTTTCTTTTAAGATAAACCCCACCTTTGTTGAAACATAAGGATGTGTGCCGCAGTGAACAAGAATTCCTACGCCTACCTGATACCTGTCGTGCTGGGCGTACAGCTTCTGTTGGCCCTGCTCTTTATATGGCAGTTCAGCATTTCGCCGGCCATCCACTTCAAGCCGATCGCTGGGAAAGCCTGTTTATTCGTATCGCTCGTCCTGACCCTGGCTGGGTCCGTGATTGTCTGGCGCGTAAGAAAACCTCAGATACTGCTCGAAAAAAAATGGACCCTGCTTAAGGCGTTTGCCGGGATGTTCGTCCTATGCACGCTGTTATCGGTGACGCTGTTTTCGTTGGCCATTTTATGTTCAGGCGGCACCCGCAGCAGCTATACGGCTCACTACGAATATTCGTCAGGCGGAAGTAAAAGCTGCAGCGGAATCAGGGTCTTCGATCCTGAACTGAATAAGACGATTAAAATCTGCCGCCCCACGTGGATCGGTCACCGCGATGAAGTGAGGGTGGTGAAAGTCAGCAATGACCTGGGGATCGTTGTAAAAGAGGCCGTAATCCTTTGAGCGAGAAAGCCCTCCAGACACTGATCAGCAGCGATCCTTTACGCTGGCACCTACTGGCCGTCGTCCGCTCCCTCGCCCTCCCCGACTGCTGGATCGGCGCCGGCTTCGTACGTAACGCCGTGTGGGATCACCTGCACGGTCGCCCCCTGTCACCACTGACCGGTGACGTCGACGTACTGTGGTTCGACGCCACCTGCACCGACCCCGCCGAAGACCGCCGCCTCGAAGCGCTGTTACGCGCAGCAGAACCCTCCATCGACTGGTCAGTCAAAAACCAGGCCCGCATGCACCGGCGCAACGGCGACGCGCCCTACTGCAACGCCAGCGACGCCATGCGCTTCTGGCCAGAGACGGCCACCGCCGTAGCCGTCAGAAGAACCGCAGAAGACCTGTGCGAAGTTTCAGCACCACTTGGCCTGGATGACCTGTTCAATCTCCAACTCAACCCCACACAGCGCTTCACCCAAGAAAAACACGCCATTTACCAACAACGCATCGCCTCCAAACGCTGGCTAACCCGCTGGCCGCTGCTGAAACAGCCCTGACCCTGCAAAAACCTCACATTCATTCACGAATTATTAAGAATCGCCCTCGTATACTCACCGATCGCCCGGACTGTTCCCCCGAACGGTCCCCTGCCCCGGTAGCCAGAATCCATGACGCGTTCCGCTCCTCTGCTGCTCCTGCTTGCTGCGCTGTTGTTTTTCTTTGCCCTTGGCAATCACGAGTTGCAAGGCTCGACCGAGGCCCGTGTGGCCGGGATTGCCATGGCCATGCATCTGGATAACGACTGGGTGGTGCCGCGATTGTTTCGTGAACCGTTCCTGGAGAAACCGCCGCTGAGTCTGTGGCTCGACGCCGGGGCGATTCGTCTGTTTGGCGGCACCACCTGGGCGGTGCGCCTGGCGTCGGCGTTTGCCGGGCTGTTCAGTGTGATGCTGCTGTACGGGATGCTGCGCAAGTTTGGCCGGCCCAAAACCCTGGCGTTTATCGCGGCGTTGATGCTGGCGACCATGGCCAGTTACTGGAGCAACGTGCGCGGCGTGGGTGAAGACTCGCTGCTCACCCTCGGGGTCACCACGGCCCTGCTGGCGTTCTACCAGGCCAACCGCCCCGAGTCGGAGCGCGACAGTTCCAACCTGGGCACCTGGTTGCTGTTCAGCCTGGGCATGGTGATCGCTACGTTGAGCAAAGGTGTGCTGGGCCTGGCCATGCCGGGCATCGTGATCTTTGTCTATCTGGCCAGCACCAGCCTGATGGACAAACGATTCAAGCTGGGCGACTGGATCAAACCCGGGTTGTTCACGCTGCTGGCGCTGGTGCCGCTGATGATCTGGCTGGGTTTCCTGTACCAGCGCGACGGGCTGCAAGCGGTACGTGAAGTGCTGCTGACCAACAGCGTCGGGCGTTTCAGCGGCTCGTTTGTCGAAG
>NZ_AHHC01000067.1:0-83317 GCF_000242655.1 Pseudomonas sp. PAMC 25886 | reverse complement strand
CCGCCTCTGCCGTGCGCCGCCCCAGCACCAGCGGCAATGCGCCCGCTGCGTTACCCAGTTCACCGCCCACACACAGCACGTCGCCAGGCTGCGCGCCGCTGCGGGTCAAGGCCTGGCCCGCCGGCACCCGCCCAAACACGGTCATGGTCAGGCTCAGGGGCCCACGGGTGGTGTCGCCGCCTACCAGGACCACACCGCAACCCTGGGCCATGGCGTTCAAACCCTGGGCATAGCGTTGCAGCCAATCGGCATCAACCGTCGGGGTGGTCAGGGCAAGGGTAAACGCGAGGGGATTGGCGCCCATCGCCGCCAGATCGCTGACTGCCACGGCCAGCGAGCGCTGGCCGAGCAGAAACGGGTCGCAGGGGTCGGCAAAGTGCACGCCGGCCACCAAAGTATCGGTAGAAATCGCCAGCTGTTCCCCGGGAGGAACCGCCAGCAGGGCGCAATCGTCGCCAATCCCCAGTGCAATACCTTCGCCGCCCTGCGCACAGGGCGCGGCGGCGAAGTAGTTGCGGATCAGCTCAAACTCGCCCATTGCGTCAGCAAGCGCCGGTTAGCGCTTGTACGCCTTCACTTCGGCTTCACGCAGGCGCGGGGCCAGCTTGTCGAGCACGCCGTTGACGAACTTGTGACCGTCGGTGGAACCGTAGACTTTCGCCAGTTCGATCCCTTCGTTGATCACCACGCGATACGGCACGTCGACGCGCTTGAGCAGTTCCCAGGTGGACAGGCGCAACACGGCCAGTTCAACCGGGTCCAGCTCTTCGATCGCCAGGTCCAGGCACGGCGTCAGTGCAGCGTCGATCTCTGGCAGGTTGGCCGGAACGCCGTGCAGGATGTCGTGGAAGTAGCTGGCATCGGCCATGCTGAAATCGTTGTCGACGCGAAACTGCGCCTCGATTTCGTTCAGCGAGGTTTTGGCCATGTGGCGCTGGTACAGCGCCTGGGTCGCGAGCTGGCGGGCCGCACGACGCTTTTCGCTTTTCGAGGGCTTGCCGGCGTCTGCCGGGCGCGGGTCCTGGGGGTTGAACTGATCGCTGTCGTCGCTAATCACTTGGCCTCCAACTGTGCCAGCAGGCTGACCATTTCCAGGGCGGACAGGGCAGCTTCAGCACCTTTGTTACCGGCCTTGGTGCCGGAACGTTCGATGGCTTGCTCGATGGAATCAACGGTCAGCACGCCAAAGGCGACCGGCACGCCGAACTCCATGGACACCTGGGCCAGGCCCTTGGTGCATTCGCCAGCCACGTATTCGAAGTGCGGAGTACCGCCACGAATGACCGCGCCCAGGGCGATGATCGCTGCGTATTCACCCTGCTGTGCAACTTTCTGCGCAACCAGTGGAATTTCGAAGGCGCCAGGAGCGCGGATGATAGTGATGTCGCTTTCGCTCACACCGTGGCGAACCAGGGCATCCACGGCACCGCTTACCAGGCTTTCAACCACGAAGCTGTTGAAGCGGCCAACCACCAGCGCATAGCGGCCTTTGGGGGCGATGAAGGTACCTTCGATGGTCTTCAGGGTCATTCGACAAATCTCTTAAAGAGCCGGGACGCGCTTAGTGCGCGCCCCTCAGTGATATTTGAACCGCGAACAAGGGGCAAACAACGCCGGCCTTTATTCGGAGGGCACGTATTCTACTACTTCCAGGTCGAAACCGGATATGGCATTAAATTTCATTGGCGCACTCATCAGGCGCATTTTGCGCACGCCCAGGTCCCGCAGGATCTGCGAACCGGCACCGACGATGCTGTAGGTGGTCGGTTTTTTCACCGGCGCGTGGTCGGCGGTTTCACGGATATGCGCCAGCAACACGTCGCCATCCAGCGGATGGCCCAGCAGCAACACCACACCGCTTCCGGCCTCGGACACCGCGGACATCGCGGCCCGCAGGCTCCAGCGCCCCGGTTGCTTGACCATCAGCAGGTCACGCAGCGGGTCCATGTTGTGCACCCGCACCAGGGTCGGCTCTTCAGCGCAGATGGTGCCCAGGGTCAGGGCCATGTGCACGTCGCCTTCCACGGAATCACGATAGGTCACCAGGTTGAACTGGCCCAGTTCGCTGTCCAGCGGCTGCTCGGCAATCCGCTGAACGGTACGTTCGTGGATCATCCGGTAGTGAATCAGGTCGGCAATGGTGCCGATCTTGATGCTGTGCAGCGCGGCAAACTCTTCCAGCTCGGCGCGACGGGACATGGTGCCGTCGTCGTTCATCACTTCGCAGATCACGCCGCTCGGCTCGAAACCGGCCATGCGTGCCAGGTCGCAGGCCGCTTCAGTGTGGCCGGCGCGGGCCAGGGTGCCACCCGGTTGGGCCATCAGCGGGAAGATGTGGCCCGGGCTGACGATATCTTCAGCCTTGGCGTCTTTCGCGGCGGCGGCTTGTACGGTGCGGGCGCGGTCAGCAGCGGAGATGCCGGTGGTGACACCGGTAGTGGCTTCGATGGACACGGTGAACTTGGTGCCAAACCCCGAACCATTGCGCGGCGCCATCAGCGGCAGCTTCAACAGCTCGCAGCGCTCACGGCTCATCGGCATGCAGATCAGGCCACGGGCGTGCTTGGCCATGAAGTTGATGTGTTCCGGCTGGCAGCACTCGGCGGCCATGATCAGGTCGCCTTCATTCTCGCGATCTTCGTCATCCATGAGGATGACCATCTTGCCTTGGCGGATGTCTTCAACCAGTTCTTCGATGCTGTTGAGCGCCACGCGGCACCCCCTTGGGTCAGGATTTAAGGTAGCCGTTAGCGGCTAAAAAACTTTCAGTGATGTTACTGCCGGTCGGCTCTGCGGCCTTATCGCCCAACAACAGGCGCTCCAGGTAACGGGCAAGCAAGTCCACTTCCAGGTTCACCCGGCGACCCGGCTGGTACGACGCCATGATGGTTTCGCTCAGGGTGTGGGGAATGATGGTCAGTTCAAATTCGGCGCCGTTCACGGCGTTCACGGTCAGGCTGGTGCCGTCGACGGTGATCGAGCCTTTGTGGGCGATGTACTTGGCCAGCTCTTTCGGTGCGCGGATACGGAATTCCACGGCACGCGCGTTTTCGCTGCGGGCGACGACTTCGCCGACCCCGTCAACGTGGCCGCTGACCAGGTGCCCGCCGAGACGGGTGGTCGGGGTCAGGGCTTTTTCCAGGTTCACCGGGCTGCCGCTCTTGAGGTCGTTCATCGCGGTGCAGTCCAGGGTTTCCCGGCTGACATCGGCGGCAAAGCCGTTGCCAGGCAACTCGATGACGGTCAGGCACACACCGCTGACGGCGATGCTGTCGCCCAGTTTGACGTCGCTCAGGTCGAGCTTGCCGGTTTCAACCAGCAGGCGTACGTCGCCGCCTTTTGGGGTCATTGCACGGATGCTGCCGATGGATTCGATAATGCCGGTGAACATGCCGTTCTCCTGAAGACGTGGCGCAGGCCGGGAATTATACGCTCGCTGATGGCACAGGAATGGCAGTGACTCGCCAGTCGTCGCCCACAGCGCGCATTTCAGTGATCTTGAGTTGGGGGGCGTCGGCCAGTTTCTCAAGCGGCCAGTCCAACAAAGGCCGGGCAGCGGAGCCGAGGAACTTGCCGGCGACGAATATCACGTACTCGTCCACCAGGCCCTGCTGGGCGAAGGCACCTGCCAGACTCGGGCCGGCCTCCACCAACACTTCGTTGACGCCACGGGCGGCCAGGGCCACCAGCGCGGAACGCAGGTCGACCTGGCCGTCGACACCCGGCACCACCAGGCACTCTGGGCCTGTGGGGTATTGGTTGTCCGGCGTCACGCAGGTGATGACCAGCGCAGGGCCGGCCTTGAAGAACGGCGCATTCAGCGGCACCCGCAGGCGGCCGTCGATCAGCACGCGCAGCGGCGGACGGGACATCGCCAGGGCAGTGGTTTCTTCATCCAGGCCGAGCTCGGCGGCGCGCACGGTCAGGCGAGCACCATCGGCCAGCACCGTGTCGGCACCGGTCAGCACCACACTGGCCTGGGCCCGCAAACGCTGCACAGCGGCACGGGCGGCCGGGCCGGTGATCCATTGGCTTTCGCCGTTGGCCATCGCGGTGCGACCGTCCAGGCTCATGGCCAATTTGACCCGCACAAACGGCAGGCCATGTTCCATGCGCTTGAGGAAGCCCGGGTTAAGCGCACGCGCCTCATTCTCCAGCAAGCCGCTGTGAGTCTCGATCCCGGCCTGGGCCAGGCGACGCATGCCACGCCCGGCGACTTCCGGGTTCGGGTCCTGCATCGCCGCGACCACACGGGCCAAACCGGCATTCACCAGCGCATCGGCGCACGGCGGCGTGTGCCCGTGGTGGCTGCACGGTTCAAGGGTCACGTAGGCGGTGGCGCCCCGGGCTTTATCGCCCGCTGCCCGCAGGGCGTGGACTTCCGCATGAGGCTCGCCGGTGCGCACGTGCCAGCCTTCGCCGACAACTTGCCCGTCACGCACGATCACACAGCCAACCCGTGGGTTGGGGTGCGTGGTGTACAGGCCCTTGCGCGCCAATTCCAGGGCACGGGCCATGTAATGGGCGTCGAGCACCGCTTGTTCTGCCGAAGGTGGGTTCATTCTTTTACCGGCTCACGGGCCAGGCGGTCGATCTCTTCGCGGAACTCGTTGAGGTCCTGGAAGCGTCGATACACCGAGGCGAAACGGATATAGGCGACTTCGTCGAGCTTTTGCAGCTCGGCCATCACCAGTTCTCCAACGACCAGGGATTTGACTTCGCGCTCGCCGGTAGCCCGCAGCTTGTGCTTGATATGCACCAGCGCCGCTTCCAGCCGCTCGACACTCACCGGGCGTTTTTCCAGGGCGCGCTGCATTCCGGCGCGCAGTTTTTCTTCGTCGAAGGGCTGGCGACTGCCGTCGGTCTTGATCAGACGCGGCAATACCAGTTCGGCGGTTTCGAAGGTGGTGAAACGTTCACCGCAGCCAGAAGCCAGGCATTCACGCCGGCGACGCACCTGTTCGCCCTCGGCGACCAGACGCGAGTCAATGACCTTGGTGTCGTTGGCACCGCAGAAGGGACAGTGCATGGTGGCAGGCAACAAAAAATGGGAGGGCCATGGTAGCGCATCCCCGTGGCAAGACAAGCCATAGCCTTTACGGTATATAGGCTGACTATTATGTTTCATATTTTTTAAGCCACGGATTTTGTCCTTTCTGGAGCCGTACATGCAGTTACGACCACTTGTTTTGCTCACGTTGCTTGGTTTCCTGGTCGCCTGCAGCAGCCATACCCCAAAACCCGCACCGCCCGCTCCGGCGCCGCAACAAGAGAAAAAATTGCCGGGAGTGGAAGAAGACCTCGGCCCGCTGCCCGCCTACCAGCGTGAAGTCAGCGGCCAATTGAACGGTGTACCGGCCGGGGCTGAAGTCGAATTGGCGCTGCTGGTGATCGACGACCGTTCGCGCCCGCAACAACTGCTCGCCAGCAGCGTGCTGATCGGCAACAACAAGCCGTTGGCGTTCCGCCTGCGCTTCAACCCCGAGGCTTTCCCGGCAGGCGGACGCGTTGAGCTGCGTGGCCGCGCCAGCCAGTCCGGCCAGTTGATCCTGCACCTGCCGCCCGTACGCATCACCCAAGCGATCACCCAGACCACCGGCCCGCTGCAATTCGTTCCCGCACCATGACGCCACCGCTGGACCTGCAACGCGCCCTCAGCGAACTGATCGGCGACGCCCAACTGGTGCCCTGCCCGCTGCCGGGCACCGCGTTGTCGCTGTGGCTGCTGGACGCCGACAACATGGACCGCGCCTTCAGCCCGGAAGAAACCCGACGTATCCTGCATGAGCCGCCGTACTGGAGCTTTTGCTGGGCCAGTGGTTTGGCGCTGGCGCGATACCTGGCGGCCAATCCCGAGTGGGTCGCGGGCAAGCGGGTGCTGGATTTTGGCGCAGGTTCAGGCGTTGCCGGGATTGCTGCGGTAAAGGCCGGAGCGCTGGAAGTGGTGGCATGCGACCTTGACCCACTGGCCCTGGCCGCCTGCCGGGCGAATGCCGAACTCAACGGCGTAACACTGGGCTATTCAGAAGACTTCTTCACCGAAGCCGACCGGTTTGACCTGATCCTGGTCGCCGATGTGCTGTACGACCGGGCGAACCTGCCGCTGCTGGACCAGTTCCTCACCCGGGGCCGCGAAGCGCTGGTCGCCGATTCCCGGGTTCGGGACTTCCAGCACCCGGACTACCAGCGCCTGGAAATCCTCGACGCCCTGACCCTGCCCGACCTGGCCGAGCCCTGGGAGTTTCGCAAGGTGAGCCTGTACCATTCGCGGCGCGCTTAAGAGCATCGCGGGCAAGCCCGCTCCCACATTTGAAATGCATTCCCCTGTGGGAGCTGGCTTGCCTGCGATAGCGATCCTGAGACCGCCCCGCTTTCAGCCAACCCCACCAACCCTTATAGTTGCCCCATCCCCTGCTTTCTTCGAGATACCCCATGAGTGAGCCCACGCCGTACATCTTCGACGCCACCACCGCCACGTTCGACCAGGCGGTGATCCAGAACTCTTTCGAAAAACCCGTGCTGGTGGATTTCTGGGCCGAGTGGTGCGCGCCGTGCAAGGCGTTGATGCCGATGCTCGCGCAGATCGCCGAGAGCTATCAGGGTGAGTTGCTGCTGGCCAAGGTCGATTGCGATGCCGAGCCGGACGTGGTCTCGCGCTTTGGCATTCGCAGCCTGCCGACGGTGGTGCTGTTCAAGGATGGCCAGCCGGTCGACGGGTTTGCCGGTGCGCAACCCGAGTCTGCCGTGCGCGCGATGCTGGAGCCACACGTGCAAATGCCGCCGCCGGCCGCTGCCGATCCGCTGGAGCAGGCCCAGGCGTTGTTTGCCGAAGGCCGTATCACCGACGCCGAGGCCGTGCTGGTCACCCTGCTGGGCGAAGACAACACCAACGCCGCCGCGCTGATTCTGTACGCGCGCTGCCTGGCTGAACGCGGCGAGCTGAATGAAGCGCAAACCGTGCTCGACGCGGTCAAGAGCGATGATCACAAAGCCGCCCTGGCCGGCGCCAAGGCGCAGATCACCTTCTTGCGCCAGGCCGCCGACCTGCCGGACGCCGCAGACCTGAAAGCCCGCCTGGCGCAAAACCCACAGGATGACGAGGCGGTGTATCAGCTGGCCGTGCAGCAACTGGCGCGCCAGCAATACGACGCCGCGCTGGACGGCTTGCTCAAGCTGTTCATCCGCAACCGCAGCTACAGCGAAGGCCTGCCCCACAAGACGCTGTTGCAGGTGTTCGAATTGCTGGGCAACGATCACCCGCTTGTCACGGTTTACCGCCGCAAGCTGTTCGCCGCGCTGTACTGATCCTTACTCGATCCAGCTGTACAGCGGCGTATCCCCGCCGCTGGCCACTTTGACCTTGGCGCTATGGCGCAGGCGCACCAGCAGGCGCTTGCCCGCCGAGGCGCTGCCGGCCAATCCTTCCAGCTGATCGAGCAATTCCAGCCCGTTGAGTTGCCCGGCCTTGCGCAGCAAGTCTTGGGCGGCCTGCCACAGGCTCTCGTCCAGGTTGCCCGCCGCCGGCGCCACCACGGGCTCGGCACTCGGTGCCTTGCTGGTCTGCAACTGCGCGCCCAGCCGGGCCCAGTCACCGTCGTCCAGCTCCAGGGTCAAGTCCACCGGCAGGTCACCCACGGTTCCACGAATTCTCAACATCGCACTCACTCCCGCACTTTTCTGACAAGCATGCTCCCACGCGTCTTGCGCTACGCCAAGCAGGCGGTCAAACTCGTCGCAAAATTGTTATAAGATCACATAACAAAACTTTCATCTTTGTTCGGGAGCTCCACCATGCGCCGTTTGCTGCTCGCTTTGCCGTTTGCCCTGTTGCCACTGGCCATCGCCCAGGCTGCCGACGAGCACGACCATGACCACGAGCACGGCAGCCTCGGTGCCCACGAACACGGTGTGGGCCGCCTCAACGCGGTGCTCGACGGCCAGGCCCTGGAGCTGGAACTGGACAGCCCGGCGATGAACCTGGTGGGTTTCGAACACCTGGCCACCACGGCTGGCGACAAAGCCAAGGTCGCCGCTGCCCGCAAGCAACTGGAGCAACCGTTGGTGCTGTTCAGCCTGCCCAAGGCCGCCGGCTGTGTGATCAGCACCCAGGAGCTGAACAGCCCGCTGTTTGGCGACAAACCTGAAGCCGACCATGACGACGACGATGACGACCACGCCACCGACGGCAAAGGCGCCGCCGCCCACGAACATCATCACGACCACAGCGAAATTCACGCTCACTACCAGTTCACCTGCGCCACGCCGACCGCGTTGAGCAACCTCGACCTGACCCAGGTGTTCAAGACCTTCCCCGCCACCCAGAAAATTCAGGTACAACTCATTGGCCCAAGCGGCCAGCAGGGTGTGGAAGCGACGGCGCAGGCAGCTACCCTGAAATTCTGAGTTCATGCCCCGGTTAATGTGGGAGCTGGCTTGCCTGCGATGCAAACGCCTCGGTTTTTCTGAAACACCGCGGCGATGCCATCGCAGGCAAGCCAGCTCCCACAGTTGATCAGTGTCATCATTTAAATCGAGCCAGATCACTGATTCCTTATGACCCAAGCACTTATCGAACTGTCTGACCTGGGCTTCAACTGGCCCGGTCACCCACAGTTGCTGGACATCCCGGCGTTTCGCCTGGAGCCGGGGGAAACCCTGTTCCTCAAGGGCCCCAGCGGCAGCGGCAAGACCACCCTGCTGGGCCTGTTGGGCGGTGTGCAAAAGCCCAGTCGCGGCAGTATTCGCCTGCTCGGCCAAGAGCTGACCGAACTTTCGGCCGGCGCCCGCGACCGCTTTCGCGTCGACCACACCGGCTACATCTTCCAGCAGTTCAACCTGCTGCCGTTTCTCTCGGTGCGCGAGAACGTCGAGCTGCCCTGCCACTTCTCCAAGCTGCGGGCGCAACGGGCGATCCAGCGCCACGGCAGTGTCGACCAGGCCGCCGCGACCTTGCTCGCCCACCTGGGCCTGAAGGACAAAAACCTGCTGGAACGCCGCGCCGATTCCCTGTCCATCGGCCAGCAACAGCGAGTGGCCGCCGCCCGCGCGCTGATCGGCCAGCCGGAACTGGTGATCGCCGACGAGCCGACTTCAGCTCTGGACTACGACGCCCGGGAAGCCTTCATCCAGTTGCTGTTCGCCGAGTGCCGCGAAGCAGGCGCCAGCCTGTTGTTCGTCAGCCATGACCAGAGCCTGGCGCCGCTGTTCGACCGCAACCTGTCGCTGGCCGAACTCAATCGCGCCGCCACGCCCGTAGAGGTTTGAGATGTATTTGTTTCGTCTAGCCATGGCCAGCCTGGCTAACCGCCGCTTTACCGCGATCCTCACCGCCTTCGCCATTGCCCTGTCGGTGTGCCTGTTGCTGGCGGTGGAACGGGTACGCACCGAAGCCCGCGCCAGTTTCGCCAGCACCATCAGCGGCACCGACCTGATCGTCGGCGCGCGCTCCGGCTCGGTCAACTTGCTGCTGTATTCGGTGTTCCGCATCGGCAACGCCACCAACAACATTCGCTGGGACAGCTACGAGCACTTCGCCGCCAACCCGCAGGTGAAATGGGCGATCCCGATTTCCCTCGGCGACTCCCACCGCGGCTACCGCGTGATGGGCACTAACGAATCCTATTTCGAACACTACCAATACGGCCGCCGGCAAAACCTCGAACTCGCCAGCGGTCGCGCCTTCGCCACCGATCCCTTTGAAGTGGTACTCGGCGCCGAAGTGGCCGATGCGCTGCATTACAAACTCGGCGACAAGCTGGTGCTGGCTCACGGCGTGGCGGTGGTCAGCCTGGTCAAGCACGATGACAAGCCGTTCACCGTGGTCGGTATTCTCAAGCGCACCGGCACCCCGGTGGACCGCACGCTGCATATCAGCCTCGGCGGCATGGAAGCGATTCACATCGACTGGCACAACGGCGTACCGGCCCAGGGCAAAGGCCGCATCAGCGCCGACCAGGCCCGCAACATGGACCTGACGCCGCAAGCCATCACCGCGTTCATGCTCGGCCTGAACAACAAGATTTCCACCTTTGCCCTGCAACGGGAGATCAACGAATTCCGTGGCGAACCGATGCTGGCGATCCTGCCGGGCGTGGCGCTGCAAGAGCTGTGGAGCATGATGGGCACCGCCGAAAAAGCGCTGTTCGTGATCTCGCTGTTCGTGGTGCTGACCGGCTTGATCGGTATGCTCACCGCGATCCTCACCAGCCTCAATGAGCGGCGCCGGGAAATGGCGATCCTGCGGTCGGTGGGCGCGCGGCCCTGGCACATCGCGAGCTTGCTGATCTTCGAAGCGTTCGCCCTGGCGTTGTCGGGCGTGATCGCCGGTGTCGGGCTGTTGTACGTGTGCATCGCCGCGTCGCGCGGGTATTTGCAGGCCAACTACGGGCTGGATCTGCCGCTGTCGCTGCCGAGCGAATATGAATGGACCTTGCTCGGCGGTATTCTCGTCGCCGCCCTGCTGATGGGCAGCGTGCCGGCCTGGCGCGCCTACCGGCAATCGTTGGCCGATGGCCTGTCGATACGTTTATGAGGAAGCTGTTGATGCGTCGCGTCGTGCTTGCGCTGTTATTGCTGGTGGCCCTGCCCGCCTGGGCTGAAGACCAACCCAAGGACCTGTCGTGGCAGGAGATGATCCCGCCGGACGCGCCACCGGAAATCCCCAACATGAAACCGCTGCACGACTTGTCGGGCATGGCGGATGCGCTGTCGGTGGAGTCTGCGCCGGCCGCCAAGCAAGACCTGCCCAACGCGCCAGTCGTGCAAAGCCTGGACGGTAAGCACATCCGCCTGCCGGGCTATATCGTGCCGCTGGAAGTCAGCGAAGAAGGCCGCACCACGGAGTTTCTGCTGGTGCCGTATTTCGGCGCCTGCATCCACGTGCCGCCACCGCCGTCGAACCAGATCGTGCATGTGAAAAGCGAGATCGGCGTGAAGCTCGACGAGCTGTATCAACCGTACTGGATCGAAGGCCAGATGCAGGTCAAACCGTCCAGCAGCGAACTGGCGGATGCCGGTTACCAGATGGATGCCGACAAGATCTACGTGTACGAGTTGCAGGAATAACCCGTGATTGCGCTTTCATTGAGCTGAGTCAAAAGCTCGAACGTTACGATCTTTACCATTGGACACAAGCAATTAATAACGTCCTTTGGAGCTCCCATGAACAAGTCCCTGCTCGGCGCGTCGCTTGTCGCGCTCGCCCTCGTTGCCCCCGTTGCCCATGCTCACGAAGCAGGCGACATCCTGATTCGCGCCGGTGCCATCACCGTCAACCCGAAAGCGGACAGCAGCAGTGTCAAGGTCGACCAGGGCCCGCTGGCCGGGACCAACCTGGGCGGCAAGGCGACCATGAGCAGCGACACCCAACTGGGCTTGAACTTCGCCTACATGTTCACCAGCCACTGGGGTATCGAACTGCTGGCGGCCACGCCGTTCGAGCACGATGTGAAGATCAAGAACACCGCCCTGGGCGCCGCCAACGGCAAGCTCGGCTCGCTCAAACACCTGCCGCCGACCCTGAGCGTCGTGTACTACCCGCTGGACAGCAAGTCGGCGTTCCAGCCGTATGTGGGCGCCGGTATCAACTACACCTGGATCTACGACGAACACGTCGGCGGTCGCGCCCAAGAGGCCGGCTTCAGCAACTTCAAGGCTGAAAACTCATGGGGCTGGGCCGCGCAGATCGGTGCGGACTACATGATCAACGACAAGTGGATGATCAACGCCCAGGCGCGCTACATCGACATCAGCACCAAGGCCACCGTGGACAACAACGCCCTGGGCCAGGGCACTCGGGCCAAGGTCAACGTGGATGTGGACCCGATGGTTTACATGGTGGGTATTGGCTACAAGTTCTAAACACGCTTTAAGCAACGCCGCCTAACGAAATGTGGGAGGGGTTTGTGTGGGAGCTGGCTTGCCTGCGATAGCATCACCTCGGTGTAACTGACAAACCGAGTTGACTGCATCGCGGGCAAGCCCGGCTCCCACACAAACCGCTCCCACATTTTGCTTTGTGTTGTTTTCAGCTATGTCGGTAAAACCGGTCGAGCAATGCCGGCAACCCGGCCCGCCAGGCCCGTGGCTTGATGCCGAAGGTGTGGAGGATTTTCTTGCAGGCCAGCACCGCGTGCTGCGGTTCATCGGCCGCATCCGGGCGCGCGGCGTGGGCCTGGGCGGTTGGCGCTTCCACGGCCAGCGGGTGGAAGTTGCGCGCCTCGGTGAGGATCGCCTGCCCCAGCGCCAGCGGCGTGGTCGCTTCGTGGCCGGCGTAGTGGTAAGTGCCCCACAACGGCGCTGCGCAATCGAGTTGCTTGAGCACCGAGATGATCACCCGGGCAGCGTCGTCCACCGGCGTCGGGTTGCCCCGGCGGTCGTCGGCCATCAGCAATTCGTCTGGTTTTTCGGCACGGGCCAGGAAACGCCCGAGGGTGCCGTCGACGCTGTCATCCAGCAGCCAGCCAAAGCGCAACAGCACGTGTTGCGGGCAGGTGGCGCGTACGCTCTGCTCGATGCGCCACAACGCCTGGCCACGCAGGCCTAACGGTACGGGTTCGTCTTTTTCGCTGTAGGCCGTGGCGCGGGAGCCATCGAACACGCGGTAGCTGGAAGGTTGCAGCAAGGTGATGCTGTGGTGCTGGCACAGTTCGGCCAGGCGCTCGATGGCGTATTCCTGCGCGGCCAGACGCGTCTCGCTGACCGTCTCCGCCTGAAACCAGTCGAAGTAATAGGCGAGATTGATCAAGGCATCGGGACGGGTGTCGTCGAGCAGTTGCGTGAGGCTCGCGGCATCCCAGCCGTCTTGGGGCGGGCGCGGGGCGAGGAAACCGATGTCTTCCTCCGCGCCGAGGCGAATCAGCGCCTGCCCGAGGGCATTCCCGCCGCCCAGTAACATAAGGCGCATTCGCATAGATTGAGCAGGCCCGGTCTGTTTGGAACGATGGTTATTATCGACAGGCTTGTGAGACCTGCCGTTGGCATTTGCCAGAATCGTTGCATTTTGCGGGTTTGTAGCGCAACCGTCACTTATAAAGTGCGGGGTTGCAGTGCGGTGAGCGGGCTTGCCCCGCGCTGGGCTGCGCAGCGGCCCCAATAAGGTAGGATTGCCCCATGAACCTTCCTGAATCAACGGACACGGTCTTGAACGGTTTCCACCCCGCCGTCAGCGCCTGGTTCCGCAGCACGTTCCCGTCGGTGACCGCCGCCCAGGCCCAGGCGTGGCCGCTGATCCGCCAGCGCCGCTCGACCCTGATCGCCGCGCCCACCGGTTCTGGCAAGACCCTCACGGCCTTTCTCGCCGTGCTGGACGACCTTGTGCATCAAGGCCTGGCCAATGGCGGCCAACTGCCAGACCAGACCCTGGTGGTCTACGTCTCGCCATTGAAGGCCTTGTCCAACGACATCCAGATCAACCTGCAAAACCCGCTGGCCGGCATCACCGAGCACCTGCAGCGCCTGGGCCTGCCACCGCTGGCGATCAGCACCGCCGTGCGTACCGGCGACACCCCGCAGAAAGACCGCGCCCTGATGCGCAAGCACCCGCCGCATATCCTGGTCACCACCCCGGAATCGCTCTACGTGCTGCTGGGCTCGGACTCCGGCCGACAGATGCTCGCCAGCATCCGCACAGTGATCGTCGACGAAATCCACGCCATCGCCGCCAGCAAACGCGGCAGCCACTTGGCCCTGACGCTGGAACGCTTGCAGGGTTTGTGCCGCGAGCCACTGACCCGCATCGGCCTGTCGGCCACGCAAAAGCCCATCGAAGCGGTGTCGCGCTTTCTGGTGGGCACCGACCGGCCCTGTGCAATCGTCGATATCGGCCACGCACGCCCACGGGACCTGGATATCGAAGTGCCGCCGGTGCCGCTGTCGGCCGTGATGGCCAACGACGTGTGGGATCTGGTCTACGACCGCCTCGCCGAACTGGCCAGGCAACACCGCACCACGCTGATTTTCGTCAACACCCGGCGCCTGGCCGAACGCCTGGCCCGGCACTTGAGCGAGCGCCTGGGCAAAACCGCCGTCGCCGCCCACCACGGCAGCCTCGCCAAAGAACTGCGCCTGGACGCCGAACAACGGCTCAAGGCCGGGGAGCTACAAGTGCTGATCGCCACCGCGTCCCTGGAACTGGGGATCGATATCGGCGATGTCGATTTGGTGTGCCAGATCGGCTCGCCCGGCTCGATCAACGGTTTCCTGCAACGCGTCGGACGGTCCGGGCACCAGGTCGGCGGCACGCCCAAGGGCCGGTTGTTCGCCACCACCCGCGACGACCTGATCGAGTGCGCCGCCCTCCTCGACTGCGTGCGCCGGGGCGAGCTGGACACCTTGCTGATCCCGGTCGCGCCGCTGGATGTGCTGGCCCAGCAGATCATCGCCGAAGTCAGCTGCCAGGAATGGCAGGAGCAGGCGCTGCTCACGCTGATTCGCCGCGCCGCGCCCTACGCCGGGCTCGATGAACGCCACTACCAGGCGCTCCTGCAAATGCTCGCCGAAGGCTACAACGGCCGCCAGGGCATCCGCAGCGCCTACCTGCACCGCGACGCCATCACCCGCACCCTGCGCGGCCGGCGTGGCGCCAAGCTCACCGCCGTGACCAGCGGCGGCACCATCCCCGACAACGCCGACTACAGCGTGCTGCTGGAGCCGCAAAGCCTGAACATCGGCAGCGTCAACGAAGACTTCGCGGTGGAAAGCATCGCCGGGGATATCTTCCAGCTGGGCAATACCTCCTACCGCATCCTGCGGGTGGAAACCGGCAAGGTGCGGGTCGAAGATGCCCATGGCCAGCCACCGACCATTCCGTTCTGGCTCGGTGAAGCGCCGGGGCGCAGTGCGGAGTTATCGTTTGCCGTGGCGCGATTGCAGGGGCAACTCGACGAGTTGCTCGCCGCCACCCCGGGTAACCTGCAACCGGCGCTCGACTGGCTGACCGGCAGCCTCGGCCTGAACCTCTCCAGCGCCGAACAACTGGTGGATTACCTGGCGCGGGCGCGGCTGGCATTGAGCGCGTTGCCGTCCCAGGACACGTTGATCATGGAGCGGTTTTTCGACGAGTCCGGCGGCACTCAACTGATCATCCACACGCCGTTCGGCAGCCGCATCAACCGCGCCTGGGGCCTGGCGTTGCGCAAGCGTTTTTGCCGCACCTTCAACTTCGAACTGCAAGCCGCCGCCAGCGAGGATGCGATCGTGTTGTCGCTGTCCACCAGCCACAGCTTTGAGCTGGACGAAGTGTGGCGCTACCTCAACAGCAACACGGCCGAGCACATCCTGATCCAGGCCGTGCTGGATGCGCCGCTGTTCGGCGTGCGTTGGCGCTGGAATGCCGGGGTGGCCCTGGCACTGCCGCGCTATACCGGCGGGCGCAAGGTGGCGCCGCAGATCCAGCGCATGAAGAGTGAAGACCTGATCGCCAGCGTGTTTCCCGACCAGATAGCGTGCCTGGAAAACCTCGCCGGCGAGCGCGAAGTGCCCGAGCATCCGCTGGTGGAGCAAACCCTCGACGACTGCCTGCACGAGGCCATGGACAGCGAAGGCTGGCTGGCCCTGCTGCGGCGCATGGAGCGCGGTGACATCCGCCTGATCAGCCGCGATCTGCCGGCACCCTCGCCCCTGGCGGCAGAGATTCTCAGCGCCCGCCCCTACACCTTTCTCGACGACGCGCCGCTGGAGGAGCGCCGCACCCAGGCCGTGCTCAACCGACGCTGGAGCGACCCGCAAAGCACCGACGACCTCGGCGCGCTGGATGCCGAGGCGATTGCCGGTGTGTGCGAGGAAGCCTGGCCGGCACCCAATGGCCTGGACGAGATGCATGAGGCGTTGATGAGCCTGGCGTGCATCGCTGAATCGGAAGTCACGCCGCCGTGGGCCGAATGGCTGCACGCCCTGGCCGCCGGGGGGCGCGCCAGCCGCTTGCGAATCGGCACCGACCAGGCGATTTGGGTGGCCCTGGAACGCTTGAGTTGCTTGGCCGCGATCTATCCGAATGACCTGCCGTTGTTGCCGGGTTTTGATGAACCCTGGACCTTCGACGAAGCCCTGGTAGAAGTGCTGCGGGCACGCCTGAGCGGCTTCGGCCCGTTGACCTTGATCCAGATCGCCGCGCCCCTGGCCTTGCCGGTGGCCGACGTGTCCCAGGCACTCGCACGGCTGGAAAGCGAAGGCTACGTGCTGCGCGGCCGCTTCAGCCCGGGCGCCAGCGACGAACAATGGTGCGAGCGCCACCTGCTGGCGCGCATTCACCGCTACACGGTCAAGCGCCTGCGCCGGGAAATCGAACCGGTGGCGTTGCAGGATTTCATGCGGTTCCTGTTCGACTGGCAGCACCTGTCAGACGGCACTCGCGGCCAGGGCAGCGCGGTGTTGCCGCAGATCGTCGCGCAGTTCGAAGGCTACGCCGCCGCGACGTCGGCTTGGGACAGCGATTTGCTCAGCGCACGGATCAAGGATTACTCGCCGAGCTGGCTGGACGACTTGTGCCGCAGCGGCAAGGTGGTGTGGACACGCCTGAGCAACAAGGCCGGCGCAACCGCTCTGCGCAGCACGCCAGTGGTGCTGTTGCCCCGCAGCCAGGTGCCGTTGTGGAGTGGGCTGACCGAGGCGCCTGACAGCGCCGAGCTGTCGCCCAAGGCACAGAAGGTCCATCAGGCGCTGCGGGAAAACGGTGCGCTGTTTTTCGATGAGTTGATCCACGAAGCCCATCTGCTGCGCAGCGAACTGGAAACCGCCTTGCAGGAACTGGTGGGCGCCGGGCTGGCGAACGCCGACAGCTTCGCCGGCCTGCGCGCACTGACTACCCCCGCGAGCAAACGCCAGGCCCGCAGCAGTCGGCGCGGGCGCGGGGCGTTTGTGGGCGGGATGGACGATGCCGGGCGTTGGGCGCTGGTACGACGGGCTCCGGTGGCGGACGGCACCCGCCCGGCGTCTCACTCGGCCGAGACACTGGAGCATGTGGCGATGACCTTGCTCCGCCGCTACGGCGTGGTGTTCTGGCGCCTGCTGGAGCGTGAGGCGGATTGGCTGCCCAGTTGGCGTGAATTGCTGCGCACCTTCCATCGGCTGGAAGCCCGGGGCGAGATTCGCGGCGGGCGGTTTGTCAGTGGCCTGGCCGGGGAACAGTTTGCGTTGCCGGAAGCGATCCCGCTGCTGCGGGAAGTTCGGCGGCGGCCTCATGATGGAAGCTTGATTGCGGTGTGCGGCGCCGACCCGCTGAACCTGGTGGGCACGCTGCTACCGGGGAGCAAGGTGCCGGCACTGAGCGGCAACCGGCTGGTGTACCGGGACGGTTTGCCGGCGGCGGTGGAGATTGCCGGCAAGCAGCAGGTGCTATTGGAATTGGATCAGCAGGCGGCCGGGTTGGTGCGGGAGAAACTGATCAGGCACTGAAGTGTGTGGCGCCTGTGCCGACCTCATCGCGGGCGAGCCCGGCTCCCACATTTGATCGCATTCCAACTGTGGGAGATGGCTTGCCTGCGATGAGGCCAGTACTGCCACCATAAAAACTATTGGGTTCTTGGCTGCTCAGTAAGCACCACCGACGAAGGCACCTCGTCCTCCGGCTCATCCACCTGCTGCCCCACCCGCTGCGGCAGCATCACCTGCTGTGGATAAGTTTGCGCGAAGTGAACAAACGCGCAGTTATCCACAAGCTTTTTCAGCCGCTGGTTAAACGCGCGACTCACTGCATATTGCCCGCCCGACACCGTCCGGAACTGCGCCGTCAGCACCACGCCGTTGAGGTCCATCTTGTCCACACCAAACACCTCCAGCGGCCCTTGCAGGTTGTACTTGAGGAACACGTCATCGCGAATCGACTGCCCCGCCTCGCGGATCAATTCCACCGCCTTGTCGACGTCGGTGTCATAGGTGAACTGCACCGAGAAGAACGCATAGGCGAACTGCCGCGACTGGTTGGTAACCGCCTTGATCTGGCCGAACGGCACCGAATGCACAAATCCCTTGCCGTCCCGCAGGCGCAGGGTACGGATGGTCAGGCCCTCGACCGTGCCGGCGTGGCCGGAGTCGAGCACCACCCAGTCGCCAATCGACAGGGTGTCTTCGATGATGATGAACAGCCCGGTGATCACGTCCTGCACCAGTTGCTGGGAGCCAAAACCAATCGCCAGGCCGACCACCCCGGCACCCGCCAGCAGCGGTGCAACGTTGATCCCCAGATTCGCCATGGTGGTGATCGCGCAGATCACCACCAGGATGATTTTCACCGCATTGCGCAACAGCGGCAGGATGGTTTTTACCCGCGTACTCGGCTGGCGGCTGGAGCGTTTGTTGACCGGCGGTTTCAACGCTTCCTGGATCGCCGTGTCGAGCACCACCCAGAACAACCAGGTCACCAACAGGATCAAACCAATGCTGCTCAGGGAGTCGCTGATGGCCCGGCCCACGGAGTTGCGCTGGGCAAATTCAAACAGCGAGACGCCCCAGATACGCCCGAGGATTTCGATAAAGGCGATGGCCATGACGATGCGCAACAGCGCGTGCAGCAGGCTGAGGAACCGCTCCTTGTAGGCGCTGCTGCGCTGCACCGCCACCGTGCTGCGAGACTGGAACAGGTGCTGCAACACCGTGCTGAGGAATACGGTGCCGATCAGCAAAATCGTGGTGAACAGCGCACAGCGCAGGGCTTTCTGGCTGTCGTCGCCGGCACCGATCAGATTGATCGCCGAGACCAGCACCATCAGCAAAATCGGCCAATACCACAGGCCGGAAAACACCCGCAAGGATTGCTGCACCGCCGGGTGTTTCAAGCGTTGGGCGAGTGGCCGGTTGCGGATCAAATGCGCCACCGGGCGACGCAGGCGAATCACCAGCATGCCGAAAATCACCGAGGCAAACAGGCCCGTGAAGATCGCGACGCTGGCGGTGATATTGCCGCCCAGTTGGCGGGCGATCTGCGGGCTGGTCAATGCGTCGCTGAGGGCGGCGAGGAAGCCGATCAGGAACAGCGGCTTGGGGCAGTAGTCACGAATAATCTGCACGGCCGGGCGCTTGTGGCCGACGTTGAACATGACGATGACGCACAGCAGCATCGAGGTGGAAAAAATACCGCTGCTGGTGGCGTAGGCAAAACACAGCGCCAGCGCACGCCCCACGGAGGTGGGCAGGAAGTGGCTGACGTAAAGCGTCAATGGCAGGCAGATCAAGGCCGGGACGGTGTAGGGAATCAGGTAGCCCAGCAACGCCTGAAGGCGCTGGCGCGTTGCGATATGCCGCTGCCGGCTCAGGCGTCTGACGATAAACCGCCCGAGCAGCGTCAGCGCAGCGAAGGCGCCGATCCATACGCCAGACAACAACAGGAAATCCCCGGCCACGCTCCATGAGGAACGTTCGGACGGCTGGTTGACCAGCTTGTCTACCTCGTCCGCCGCCCGGTCGGCCCGCAGGCGCCAGGCGTCGATAAGGTTCTGGTTGAGGTCGAGTTTGTCCTGCACATCATCGATGCTGGAACTGATGGCGCCGAGCAGGCCGCCTTCCACCAACAGTTCCGGCTTGGCCGGGGCGGCAGGCTCCGGAGCCGCGGGGGCGGTGGCCGCTTGCAGCGCGCCATTGCCGCAAAGCAGC
Organism: Pseudomonas sp. PAMC 25886; assembly: GCF_000242655.1. Classification (NCBI taxonomy): domain Bacteria; kingdom Pseudomonadati; phylum Pseudomonadota; class Gammaproteobacteria; order Pseudomonadales; family Pseudomonadaceae; genus Pseudomonas; species Pseudomonas sp. PAMC 25886. Next base: position 63,733 of record NZ_AHHC01000067.1, on the reverse strand, counting down.
AGCGCGGCGAGCAGTAGCACAGTCTTTAAATTCAACAAAACACCGGGCTCCTTCAGAAGGGTCTGTAAGGAACTGACGGGTTTGGCGCCTGATCGTTCCCCCGGCGCGTGGATCCGTGCGCTCCAGGCAAATATCAAATGCCAATACCTGTCTTTTTCCGCACAAGCCAACCACCGAGACTGCGCTCCTGATTGAAACCCACCGGAGTTGCAGCCATGCCCATTGCCTTGCTCGCGCTGACCCTCAGCGCTTTTGCCATCGGGACGACCGAGTTCGTCATCGTTGGCCTGTTACCCACCATCGGCGCCGACCTGGGCGTCAGCCTGCCGTCTGCCGGCCTGCTGGTCAGCCTCTACGCCCTGGGCGTGGCCATCGGCGCGCCGGTGCTCACCGCCCTGACCGGCAAAGTGCCACGCAAACTGCTGCTGTTGTCGCTGATGGTGCTGTTCACCCTCGGCAACCTGCTGGCCTGGCAGGCGCCGAGTTATGAATCCCTAGTGCTGGCGCGGATCGTCACCGGCTTGGCCCACGGGGTGTTTTTCTCGATTGGTTCCACCATCGCCACCAGCCTGGTACCCAAGGAAAAAGCCGCCAGCGCGATTGCCATCATGTTTACCGGCCTGACCGTGGCGTTGGTCACCGGTGTGCCGCTGGGGACGTTTATCGGCCAGCACTTCGGCTGGCGCGAAACCTTCCTCGCCGTCTCGGCCCTGGGCTTGATCGCGTTTATCGGCAGCCTGCTCTATGTGCCGAACAACATCGCCCACAGCAAGCCGGCGTCGCTGTTGCAGCAACTGCAAGTGCTGAAACAACCACGGCTGCTGTTGGTGTACGCCATGACAGCGGTTGGTTACGGCGGCTCGTTCATCGCGTTCACCTACCTGGCGCCGATCCTTCAGGACATCTCCGGTTTCAGCGCCGGCACCGTCAGCCTGGTGCTGCTGGTGTACGGCATCTCGGTGGCCATCGGTAACATCTGGGGCGGCAAACTGGCCGACAAACGCGGCCCGATCAGCGCCCTGAAAATCATCTTCGCGCTGCTCGCCGCCGTGTTGTTCATGCTGACGCTGACGGCCGGCAACCCATGGCTGGCCCTGGCCACCGTGCTGGTGTGGGGCGCGGTCGCCTTCGGCAACGTGCCGGGCTTGCAGGTGTACGTGGTGCGCCAGGCGGAACACCACACGCCGAACGCGGTGGACGTGGCCTCGGGTTTGAACATCGCAGCGTTCAATGTGGGGATCGCCGGTGGCGCGTGGGCCGGCGGCTTGATCGTCGCCCATATGGGCTTGATCCACACCGCGTGGATTGGTGGCTCGGTGGTGTTGGTGGCCCTGGCGCTGACGACCTGGAGCGGGCGTCTCGACCGGTTGGGGCCGGTGTATGCCGAGAGCTCGACCCGCGTGGTTGGCGGGCACTGATCCAGCAACGATAAAGAACCCAATGTGGGAGCAAGCCCGCTCCCACATTTTGCGGTGTGCCGTCTGTAAGGGCGCCGAAACTTTCTGCCAAATTCCACAGTCATCCAAAAACGGAGGTCACTCGACACCCAACCGACGGGAGCAACCATGACCCACCCGGAGCTGATGCCGACCACACCCATCGAAGCCATCACCCGCTTCAGGGTGCTGACGGTCAACACCCACAAGGGCTTCACCGCGCTCAACCGGCGCTTCATCCTGCCCGAGCTGCGGGAGGCTATTCGCAGCGTGGCCGCCGACGTGGTGTTCCTCCAGGAAATCCACGGCACCCACGAGCGCCATCCCAAGCGCTACAGCAATTGGCCGAGCATGCCCCAGTACGAGTTCCTCGCCGACAGTATCTGGCCGCAATACGCCTACGGTCGCAATGCGGTGTATCCCCATGGCGATCACGGCAATGCGTTGCTGTCGAAATTCCAGATCATCCGCTACGACAACCTCGACATTTCCCAAAGCGGCCACGAAAGCCGTGGGCTGCTGCATTGCGTGCTGCGCCTGCCGGGCAACGTGCAGGACGTGCATGCGATCTGCGTGCACCTGGGGCTGCGGGAGGTGCATCGCCAACAGCAACTGCGATTGATTGCCCAGCGGATCGCCGAGATTCCAGCCGACGCGCCGGTGATTGTCGCCGGTGACTTCAATGACTGGCGCCAGCGGGCCGATCTTGCCCACTGCGGGCTGCGGGAAGTATTTATCGAAACCCAGGGCAAGCCGGCCCGCACCTTCCCGGCGCGCCTGCCGTTGCTGCCCCTGGACCGCATCTATGTGCGCAACCTCAAGGTGCATCAGCCGCAAGTCCTGACCAGCCGTCCGTGGTCGCATTTGTCGGACCACGCGCCGTTGTCGGTGGAGATCGAGTTATGAACAGCGCGCCGCTGGAGAAGGTTGCGGTGGAACACATCGCCACCGATCAACCGCCCGATGATGCGGCGGCCCGGGACCTGAATTACAGCTGGCAAAGCGGCAACCAGGTTGAGCTGCTGGAGAACGGCGAGGCCTATTTCCCCAAGGTGTTCGAGGCCATGCGCCAGGCCCAGCGGGAGATCTTGCTGGAGACTTTTATTCTGTTTGAAGACAAGGTCGGCCATGAGCTTCAGCGCATTTTGATCGAGGCGGCGCAGCGTGGCGTAAAGGTGGTCGCCAGCCTCGACGGATTTGGTTGCGGCGAGCTGAGCCCGGGGTTTCTCGGTGAGCTGAGCCAGGCCGGCGTGACCGTGCAGATGTTCGACCCGGCGAGCAAAACCCTGGGTTTTCGCACCAACTGGTTTCGCCGCCTGCACCGCAAGATTGTGGTGGTGGATGCCAGCGTGGCGTTTATCGGCGGGATCAATTTTTCGGCCGATCACCTGGGGGATTTCGGCCCCGAAGCCAAGCAGGATTATGCCGTGCAGGTGCAAGGCCCGGCGGTGGCCGACCTGCATCATTTCGCCCTCGCACAAAGTGGCCGGCGCGTGCGCAAGCGGCGTGGCTGGCGGCGCGAACAACAGGCATCGCCCTGGGCGGCGGGCGAAGGTGATGGCCGGGTGCGGCTGATTTACCGCGACAACCTGCAACACCGTTCCGACATCGAAGAAGCCTACCTGCACGCCCTGCGCAAAGCCCAGCGGCGGGTGGTGATTGCCAACGCCTACTTCTTCCCCGGCTATCGGCTGCTGCGGGAAATTCGCAATGCAGCGCGGCGCGGTGTGCAGGTGCAACTGATCATGCAGGGCCAGCCGGATGTGCTGCTCGCGAAGCTGGCGGCGCGCATGCTCTATGACTATTTGCTCAAGGAAGGCGTGGTGATCCACGAATATTGCCAGCGCCCGCTGCACGGCAAGGTTGCCTTGGTGGATGAAGAATGGAGCACCGTGGGTTCGAGCAATCTCGACCCACTGAGCCTGGCGCTGAACCTTGAGGCCAATGTGCTGATCAGTGATCGCGGGTTCAATCAGCAGTTATTCGAACGCCTGGAATACCTCAGTCAAAACCACTGCAAGGCCATGCCGGAAAACCGCACGCCCCGCGGCTGGTTCTGGCGGGTGACGGTGGGTTTTGTGGTGTTCCACGTGCTGCGGCATTTTCCCTCGTGGACCGGCTGGTTGCCGGCCCATAAACCGAGGTTGAAACCCTTCGTTCACCAGGAGCGCCCGGACCATGACCCAAGCCCGCACCGCTGAACAAAGCGCCCACCCCGGCTTTTTAAAGCGCTGGAAAAAGCCGCTGACGGTGGTGTTTTTCCTGGTGCTGATTGTGTTGTTCACCCTGCTCGCCCGGCGTATCGACTGGAGCGAAGTGTTCGACACCCTGGGCGACTTCAAGCTGCGTACGTTGCTCATTGCAGGCGCGCTGACCCTGTGCAGTTTCCTGGTGTACTCGTGCTTCGACCTGATCGGCCGCACCTACATCCGCCAACCCTTGCGCTGGAAGCAGATCTTGCCGGTGGGCATCATCAGCTATGCCTTCAACCTCAACCTGAGTGCCTGGGTCGGTGGTATCGCCATGCGCTACCGCCTGTATTCACGGCTGGGGGTGAGCAGCGGGAATATCGCGAAGATCCTCGGCTTGAGCCTGGCCACCAATTGGTTCGGCTACATGGCGATTGCCGGCGCGGTGTTCAGCAGCGGGCTGGTGACATTGCCGCCGGGGTGGAAGCTCAGCAGTGGCGCGCTGCAAGGAGTGGGCGTGCTGCTGGTACTGGCGAGCCTGGGTTATCTGTTGGCGTGTCGCTTGTCGAAAAAACGCGCGTGGTCAGTGCGCGGGATAGAAATCAGCCTGCCTTCGCTGCGCATGGCCGTACTGCAACTGGCACTCGGTGCGCTGAACTGGTCGCTGATGGCGGCGGTGATTTTTACCCTGCTGCCCAAGCAACTGGATTACCCGGTGGTGCTCGGGGTGTTGCTGATCAGCAGCATCGCCGGGGTGGTTACACACATCCCGGCGGGGCTTGGGGTGCTGGAGGCGGTGTTTATCGCCCTGCTGCAACACGAAGCCTCCCGCGGCAGTCTGCTCGCGGGATTGATCGCCTACCGCGCGATCTACTTCATCCTGCCGCTGCTGGTGGCCCTGGTGATGTACCTCGCGGTGGAAGCCAAGGCCAAGGCGTTGCGCGTGAAGAAGACGCCTACGACTGGATGATGCTCAAGCGCTCGCCCACCACCATCTCGGTAATCCAGTCCACCAGGATCGAGGTGTAGGCCTGCTGGGAGACCGGGTCACTCAGGGAGTGATCCGCACCATCGATGATCCGGTGGGTCAGCGAGTGTGTCTGCTGGCAGGCGGCGCGGTAACTCATGATGGTGGCGTGGGGCACGTGATCATCGGTTTCGGATTCAACGATCAGCACATCGCCGGTAAACGCTGCGCAGGCATGCAACGCGCGATTGGTTTCGGCGTGCACGAACGTCCCGCGATAATCCATCAGGTCGGCTTTATCGAGGTCGCGTTTGGGCTTGAGCCATTCCTGGTCGCGGTACAGTGCCGGCACCCTCAGCGCCAACCAGCGCACGGGCCTCAACGAGGTAAGGATGGCCGCCAGGTAACCGCCGTAGCTGGTACCGACCACGGCCACCGCCGAGGTGTCGATGGCCGGGTGTGACAGCAGGCGGTCGTAGGCGGCCAGCAGGTCGCGCAGGTTGTCTTCGCGGGTGACGCGGGACAGTGGAATACCGTTACCGGCATGGCCGCGCAGGTCGAAGGTCAGGCATACGCAGCCGAGCCCGGCAATCCCTTTGGCGCGTTCCAGATCACGTTCCTGGCTCCCGCCCCAGCCGTGCACAAACAACACCCCCGGCACTTTCGATTTGGGACTGAGGAAGGTCCCGCTCATCTGTTCGTCGTCGATATCAATGGCAATGGTTTCACTTCTAGCCGTCATAAGATTTGACCGTTACGTACTTGAGAAGAAAGTCGCTGTTTTCCGCCGGCCCCCGGTACACCTCGATCGCGTCAGCCGGCAGTGGCTGGTCGACGTAGGTCTCTATCGACGACACATGAATCGCCTTCAGCCCGGGATTGTTGACGAAGCTTTGCAGCGCCGCGACTTCCGCGCTGCTGGCCCCGCCCATGCGCCAGGATTGCTCCAGCACGCCGCTGCGGCGCTGGCCGTCGCTGTCCAGGCCCTGGGCGATGTCGTAATTGCGCCGCGAGGCATAGAACCCGGGGTAGGCCTCATCTGCCGCGTTATCGAAGGTTTGGGCCTGTTCGATCGCCAGGCGCACGTCATCGGGCAGGTCCAGCCTGAGCAGGTCTTGGTAGTAGCCCTGGACCACCAGCAGGTTAGATCCACCATAGACCTCTTCGCCCTGCCCGTCCCGGGTCAGGTATTGATCACCGCAGTAGCTGATGACGTGATCGCCGATAAAGCTCTGGCCGACACTGTGGGTGACCACATCGTGCAGGTCCTGCTCCAGCACCACGCCCTCGCCGAACAGTTGCGCCGCGTCGGGCCGCGCGAGAATGGCGTCGAACTCATCGAGGCTGCGGATTACTTCCTGCCCGCGACCGGCACACGCATGCACGGGCTTGAGGCGGATCGGCCCGGTGTACAGCAAATGGGTCGCCGCCGGCCGCGCGTCTTCCAGGGCGTGCACGCTCAAGCCATCCAGCACCACATTGCGGATGCGCTCGGCAAACAGCGGCGACCAGCCTTCAGGCGCCACCGCCTCTTTACTCAGCAAGCCGTGGCTGATGGCCTTGGTGCAAATGAAGTCGTGGTCGACATAACCGCCCCACAGGTCTTCGGGGCCTTTGACGCCCAACTGCCGTGCCTGGGCCGCGCCGACCAGGGTCTGGGTAGGTAACAGGTAGAGATCGCGCCCGCCGTGCAGCTCTGGGTTATAGCTGCCGCCGTATTTGAGCCCGAGGATATGCGCCAGCCAGCGGGCCAGGGCGCGGTTGGTTTCGACTTCGTGCAACGGCGCGTCCGGTCGGATTGAATGCGCCACCACGATTTTCTTGCGATTTGTCGGGGTCATGCGTCCCCCTTGGCTGTCCTGCCATGTGTGTAGGGAAACGGTTGCAGGGATCAAGCCAAGGCGGCGTCTGGTTAAACCCGAGGGTAATCAAACGGTTGAGGAAAAAGCGATGGCACTTGGCCTGTTTTATTCTGCACGAAGGGCTCCTGGTGTCGCGGCGTTCTGCACGATTCAGCTTTGGGTCTTGGTCGGTGTCACACCAAAACGGCTGCGGTAGTCGCTTGGCGCCAGCCCGGTGATTTTCTTGAAGGTGGCGCGGAAGGCGCCCGGGTCCTGGTAGCCCACGGTCCAGGCGATGTGATCAATGGTGCCGTTGGTGAACTCGAGCATCTGCCGTGCCTTGCCGACCCGCAGGTGCTGGCAGTATTCAGTGGGTTTCAGACCGGTGGCGGCGCGAAACCGCCGCAGGAACGTGCGCTCCTCAAGCCCGGCTTGCAGCGCCATCGCAGTCAGTGAGACGTCCACCGCACCGCTGGCCTGCAGCCAATGTTGCACCTTGAGAATCGCAGCGTCGCCATGGGCGAGGATCGGCGCAAAGTTACTGCCGCACTCACTGGCGCTGTCGCTGTGCTCGATCACCAGGAAGCGCGCGGTGCTGGCGGCGATGCTCGGGCCGAGCAGGCGGTCAACCAGGCGCAGGCCGAGTTCGGACCAGGCCATCAGGCCGGCGGTGGTGATCAGGTCGCCGTCGTCGACAATGGGTTTGTCGGCTTCCAGGCGAATCGCCGGGTAACGGGCGGCGAAAGACTTGGCCGACGTCCAGTGCGTGGTGGCGCTGCGTCCGTCCAGCAGGCCACTTTCCGCCATCAGGATCGAGCCCACGCACACTCCGCCCAGAATGGTCCCGCTGCGGTGCTGCTGGCGTAGCCAATCCAGCAACTCGGAGGAGGCCTGGCCTTCGGAAAAGCCCGCGATGGAGGGCGGAATCAGCAAGGCCGTGAGCGCTTGGCCGCTGCCGGGCTGGCTGTCGAACACCCGGGTCGGCGCATGGCCGGTTTCCGCCTGCCAATGGCTGATGCGCAACGACGGCAATTGCGCGGACTGATGCTCGGCTGCGATCCGGTTGGCGACAGCGAACAGGTCGGTCAAGCCATGCACGGCGGCCATTTGCGCGCCGCTGTAGATCAGCACGCCAAGTTCGACGATCGCCATTGTCAGTTTTCCCTCTGTTATTGTCGGTGCGGCCAATCCCCAGGCGCCACGCCAGCCACGATACTGGACGCATCAACCATCACAAGGAAACCAAACATGGCCAAGCAAGCGCTCATCCTAATCGATATCCAGAACGACTACTTCCCCCAGGGCAAGTGGCCGCTTGACGGTGTGGACGCAGCAGCAGACAAGGCGCAGCAAGTGCTCCAGGCGTTCCGCCAGGCGGGCGATGCGGTGATTCACGTACGCCACGAATTCACCTCGGACGATGCGCCCTTCTTCACCCCGGGTTCGGAAGGTGCACATTTGCACCCCAAGGTTCTGAACCAGGCGGACGAGCCGGTGGTGCTCAAGCATTTCGTCAATGCGTTCCGCGAAACCAACCTGCGGGCGTTGCTGGAACAACGCAGCATCACCGAGTTGGTCGTGGTCGGCAGCATGAGCCACATGTGCATCGACGGCGTGGTGCGTGCAGCGGCGGACCTGGGCTACACAGTGACCGTGATCCACGATGCCTGCGCCACGCGGGACCTGGAATTCAACGGCACCACCATACCGGCAGCCCAGGTGCATGCTGCGTTTATGTCGTCGCTGGGGTTTGCTTATGCGAGCGTGGTGTCGGCTGAAGCGTATTTGAACGCACAGGGCTAAACCTGAAACCGTGCGGCCTCACAAGGAGGCCGCCGATCAAAGGGTTTCCTCGAAAATCGCTACCGCCCGGACAAAACCGGCAGAGGCGTGTTTGATCTTGTAGGGGAAACACGACACTTCAAAACCGTGGGCCGGCAAAGCGTCCAGGTTGGCCAGCTTTTCCATCTGCCCATAGCCGATATCCCGTCCCGCCTTGTGCCCTTCCCAGATGATCGAGCTGTCACCGCTGGCCGCAAACCGCGCCCGGGTATGGCTGAACGGTGCGTCCCAACTCCAGGCATCGGTGCCCACCACGCGCACCCCGCGCTCCAGCAAATACAAGGTGCCTTCGCGGCCGATCCCCACGCCTGCGTCCAGGTAGCCCGGCTGGCCGAACAAGGCTCCCGCACGGGTATTCACCAGCACGATGTCCAGCGGCTGCAACACATGGTCGATACGCTGCAGCTCAGCCTCGATTTGTGCAGCGCTGACCACATGCCCGTCCGGCAGGTGGCGAAAATCGAGCTTCACGCCCGGGCGCAGGCACCAGTCCAGCGGGATTTCATCAATGCCATAGGCCGGCTTGCCGCCATCGGTGGTCGAGGCGTAATGCCACGGCGCATCCATGTGCGTGCCGCTGTGGGTGGTGATGTTCAGGCGCTCGGCTGCCCAGGCTTCCTGGCCGGGCATGTCGTCGATACACAGGCCCGGAAACATCGCGAGTAGCTCCTGGATACCGCCCTGGTGGTCGACGTACTCGATCTTCGGCAGCAGCGGTGGCGGGTCGGTGTAGGGATTGTTTTCAAGGGTGACCGACAGGTCCACCAGACGACGTTTGCGTTCAGTCATGAAAGCGCCTCTTGAATCAGCAAGGTGGAATCCACCAGGCGCTGGTCGATGGCGCCGAATACCGACTCGCCCTCGCTGTCCAGTGCCTCGATGCGAATGCGGTCGCCAAACTGCATGAACCCGGTCAGCGGCTGCCCGTGGTCAATCATCTCGATGGCCCGGCGTTCCGAAATACACGCCGAACCCACCGCGCGGTCGACGTTGGACACGGTGCCGGAGCCGATGATGGTGCCGGCACGCAAGCGCCGGGTGCGTGCGGCGTGGGCGATCAGGTCAGCGAAGCTGAAACTCATCTCGGCGCCATGGGGCGCGCCAAACCAACTCTGGTTCCAGGTGACGCTCAGGGGCAGGCACACCCGCCCGTTGTGCCAGGCAGCGCCAAGCGCTTGCGGAGTGACGGCCACCGGCGAAAAACTCGACGAGGGCTTGGCCTGGAAAAACCCGAAGCCGGTGCTGACTTCATGCAGCAGGAAGCCCCGCAGGCTGACGTCGTTGACCAACAGCACCAGCCGCACGTACTGCAACGCCTGGTCAGCGGGGCAGCCCATCGGCACCTCATCGACGATCACGGCGAATTCGCCCTCGAAATCGATTCCGTGATTCACGTCCGGCAAAGGCACATCGTCGCAAGGCCCGAGGAAGTCGTCGCTGGCGCCCTGGTACATCAACGGAATGCGCTCGTCGGCCATGGGCGGCAGGCTGAAGGCTTTTTGCAGCAGGTGCGCGTGGTTGAGAAACGCCGAACCGTCGCACCACTGATAAGCCCGGGGCAATGGCGCTGCGGCGTGTGTGGGGTCAAACGCAAACGATTCGGGCGCTTGCCCCAGGTTAAGCAACTGGTAGTGCCGGCTCAGCACCGGTTCGGCCTCGGCCCAATTCTCCAGCGCCTGTTGCAAGGTCGCAAAAGGCGGAGCGATGACCGCGTGGCGCAGGTCTTGGGAGACCACCACTAACTGGCCGTCGCGATGGCCGTTTTTCAACGTAGCGAGTTTCATCGAGCATTCCTCAGGGAATAAAACGGTTAATGCAGGACCATGTCGTCCGACACTTGAATCGGATCAAGCAGCCGCACCCCGGCCAGCCACGGTGCGATCAGCGAAACCAGGGCCGCCAGCAGCAATCCCCAGCCGACCATGGCCACCGCGCCTACACGTCCATCGGACACTCCGGACAACGCCATGACCAATAACGGGCTGGCAAACTGGCCGCCGAAAAAACCCGCGTTGAACAGGCCGGTACCTTTGCCGCGGTGTTCGAAGCTCAGGGTGGAAAGTGCCCAACTGAGGACCGTGGGCAACGCCAGCCCGCCGCCCAGGCCGTTGACCATCACGGCGATTACCGCCGTGCGGTAGTCGACGGCGTTGGCCAGCAGCAAAATGCCGATGCCGGACACCACAAACGCCAGCGCCAGCAGCAAGCCCGGGCCGAACCGGCTCAGGCGCCGGAAGCACAGGGCACCGACAAACACCGCCGAATGGCCCAGGCCGATGGCCATGCCAATGCGCTGCGGCGAATCAATGCCGATGTGTTCCAGCAGGAAACCGGTTTGTACCGGAACAATGAAAAAGCCCAGGGACGCCAGCACGGTCATGCCGCAAATCACCGACAGCGAGCGCCAGGGAAAACCTGTGCTCCGCGCCACCTCGACCGCCGCGCTGGCGCCCCGCAACGATTCGCGCAACGCCAGGTGCATCAACGGCGCAAGCAGCAGGCCTACGATGTACACCGCAAACGGCAGGCGCCAACCGTGCTCACCGATGATTCCGCCCAGCATGAAAAACGCGGTGGCCGACAGTGAGGTGACGATGGTTTGCCACGAGAGCAATTGCACCCGGTCGCGGCCGTCGAAGTAGTCGCCGATCAGCGCGGTGCAGCAGGTCATGATCGCCGCCTCCGCCAGGCCCAGGCCGGCGCGGCTGAGCAGAATCGCGTCGAGGTTATCCAGCACCAGCGGCAACGGCCCGCAGATGCCATACAGCAGCATCGCCAACACCAGCAGGCGCTTGCGCCCGATGCGGTCGGAGAGCCAGCCGGCGAACGGCGAAAACAACGCGATCATCAGCGCCGGCAACGTCAGCACGATGGGCACGATCAGCCCGACGTTGGCTGTGCCGGAAAAGTGTTCGGCGATGCGTGGCAACACCGGGGCAATCAACACCCCACCGAGAATCGGCAGGCAACTGCCGAGCAACAACAACGGGCCTGATCCGCGCGGGCGAGGCGCGGGGGCAGCTTGCGAGGACGGGTTCATGCGGGGTTTCCTATTGTTGTTATCGGGTGTTCAAAACGTGCATCAGGCAGCAGGAAATGCGCCAGGGCCGGCAGCAACACCAGTGCACCGAGCATGTTCAACAGGAACATGAAAGCCAGCAGAATGCCCATGTCTGCCTGGAACTTGATCGGTGAAAAACCCCAGGTGGCGACGCCGACTGCCAGGGTTACCCCCGTCAGCATCACCACTTTGCCAGTGAACAGCAGCGCCTGGTAATAGGCTTGGGACAGGCTGTCACCCGCCTTGCGCCGCGCCAGCAAAATGCTCATGACGTAAAGCGCGTAGTCCACGCCGATGCCAACGCCCAAGGCGATCACCGGCAAGGTCGCAACCTTGACGCCGATGCCCAGCCACACCATCAGCACCTCGCACAGGATCGAGGTGAGCATCAACGGCAGGATCACGCAGACCACCGCGGCAAGGGAGCGGAAGGTCAGCAGGCACAGCACAATCACCGCGCCGTAGACCCAGTACAACATGTCGTGATTGGCCTGCTTGACCACGATATTGGTCGCGGCTTCGATGCCCGCATTGCCGGCCGCCAGCAGGAACTTCACGTCGGCGGTGTCATTGGCCTGGGCGAAGGCCTCGACTTCATTCACCAGCCGCGTCAACGTCACGGCTTTGTGGTCACGCAAGTAGGCGTAGAGCGTGAGGGTGTTGCAACTCTGGTTGAACAGCTCACGCGGTGCCCGACCGGTGATGGAGTTAAGCAACGCCTGGTTCCGGGTCAGGTCGTACCACTTCGGGTTGCCTTCGCTCATGCCCACCAACAGGCTGCGGTTGAGGCTGGCCAGCGACGCCGTGGACTCCACGCCCGGCAGTTGGCGCAAGCGCCACTCCAGTGCATCCACGCGCATCAAGGTGGTGTAGTCGGAGCAGGCGCCGTCAGGTGTGCGCACGATCACCGCGAACACGTCGCTGCTGGCGCCGTAGTGGGCGACCATAAACCCGTTGTCGCGGTTATAGCGCGAGTCGGCCCGCAACTCCGGGGCGCCGGCGTCGAGATCGCCGACTTGCAACTGCTGGCTGACCCACCAGCCGCCGCAGGCCAACACTGCGCTGATCATCAGCGTGCCGGTGGCCCAACGGCGCTGGGTAAACCGGTCGAGGAACGCCCACAACGGATGCTTGCGCCCGTGCCGGTCAGCCTCTTCACTGTGCAGGCTGCGCGCCGCGGCCCGGGCACTGACACCCCAGTAGCTGAGGAGAATCGGCAGCAGGATCAGGTTGGTGAACACCAGCACCGCGACACCCATGCTGGCGATCAATGCCAGGTCCTGGATGACCTTGATGTCGATCAGCATCAACACACCAAACCCCACCGCGTCACACAGCAAGGCGGTAAGGCCGGCGAGAAACAAGCGCCGAAAGGTGAAGCGCGCCGCCACTTGCCGGTGCATGCCGCGCCCGATGTCTTGCATGATGCCGTTCATTTTCTGTGCGCCATGGCTCATGCCGATGGCCAATACCAGGAACGGTACAAGCACCGAATAGGGGTCGAGTTCGAACCCCAGCAACGCCACCAGGCCCAGTTGCCAGACCACCGCAATCAACGAGCAGGCCATCACCAGCAAGGTGCTGCGCAGGCAGCGGGTGAATGCGTAGAGCATCAGCGTGGCGATCAGAATCGCCGCCGCGAAAAACAGCAGCACCTGGCGCAACCCGTCGATCAGGTCGCCCACCACCTTGATGAAACCGGTGATGTGAATCGTCAGGCCCTGAGCCTGGAACTCGCTGCGCAGTTGCTCCAGCTGTTGGGACAACGCGCTGTAGTCGAGGGCTTTACCGGTTTGCGCGTCGACGTCCATCAAGGGCACGAAGATCAGGCTGGAGCGGCCGTCCAGGGCGATGGTCTGGCCGATCTCACCGGAGCGCGTGGCATTGCGGCGCACCGTTTCCAGGCTGCTGGCGGAACCGTCGTAGTCATCGGGGATCACCCGGCCGCCTTCCACGCCCTCCTCGGTCACCGCCATCCAGCGCATGTTGGGGGTCCACAGGGATTTCATGAAAGGCCGGTCGACACCCGGCAGCAAAAATACTTTGTCGTTAAGACGGGCCAGCAATTCCAGGTAGTGCGCGTCGTAAATAGTGGTGCCGGGCGCCTCGACGGCGATGCGAACCGCGTTGCCCAACCCGGTGAGTTCCTTTTGGTTGGCCAGGTAATTGGCAATGTAGGGATGCCCCGTGGGGATCATTTTTTCAAAGCTGGCGTTGAGCCCAAGGCGGGTGCTGGCGGCGCCGAGGCCCAGGGTCAACAGCAGGCACAGCCACAGCACGAGGCTGCGATGGTTGAACAGCGCCCGCTCAATCAGCGAGCCGGAATGGCGGTCGAAGTTCTGGAGACTGTGCTCGGGGCCGCGCTGCAGGTCGAGCGGATTACGAAGATGCGTCATTGCCCGTTCACCTGTTCCAATCGTTTGATGCCGCGCGCGCCCACCACGACCCACTGGCCGTCGCCCGCCTGACTGAGGGAGGCCACCGCACCAACGGCCGGCAGCCCTTGCTCGCGTAAAGCATCACCCTCGGCACTGAGTAAAAGGTGGCCACTCTGGTCAGCGAGCATCACACCGGCGCGGGTTGAACGCGCTGCGACCACGCTGCTGTTGAACGGGTTATTCACGGCCTGCCATTGCTGGCCCTGATCGCTACTGCGCCAGACATTCCCGCGCAATCCCGCCACCAGAACCGAGCCATCGGTTGCCAGGTTCAGGGTAAAAAAACTGCCGTCGTACGGGCTCGGCAACCGCGTGAAATGCGCGCCACCGTCTGCGGATGTCCACAACGCGCCCTGTTCTCCCGCGACGAAAATCCGTGGGCCTTGAACAGCGATCGCGTACAGGTGATTGCCCGCCGGGTTGTCCAGGCGGTCGACCCAGGACTGCCAGCTCACGCCACCGTCTTCGGTATGCAGGATCAGGCCGAAAGCCCCCACCACAGTGCCTTGCCGTTCGTTGCTGAAATGCACGGCCAGCCAGGGTTTGTCGGCACCGTCTGCGACAAACCCCTGGGCCACCTTGAGTTGCCGTGCCGAGGCATCCGGGGCCGCACGCACGGCATCGAGTACGCGTTGGGCAGCGCCCTTGCCGTCCAGTTGGAGCTGCCAGCTTTCGCCACCGTCGACGGTGTGCAGGACCACGCCGGCATGCCCCACTGCCCAGCCTTGCGCGGCCGTGGCAAAGCTGACCGAGGTCAGGCTTGCGCTGGTGGGTACCGGGGCCTGGCGCCAGTGTTGGCCGCCGTCGTCCGAAAGCACGATCAAGCCCTGCTCACCGACGGCCACCAGGCGTGCTCCTGCCTGGGCGATATCTATAAGCACTGCCTGGGTGGGCGCCGCCACCTGCAACGCCGGGCGCTGCAGGACATCACTGACGGGCGCCTCGGCAGCATCGGCTGCCAGGCAGATGCCCAGCACGCCCAGCGCCAGCCATACGGGTTGCCCACGCATCAACGCACACCATCGGCCGCCAGGCCGTCCGGGCTGAAATCACTGTCGGGGAACGGCGCGACCACATCGTTGTGCACGCGTTTTTCGGTGACCACGTTGTGGGCCATCCAGGCACCGGTCTGCAGGTCGTATTGGCCGTATAAACCGCGCACCAACCCGGGCAATTGCGGCATCAGGTACGGCAGTTGAAAGTAGGTGCGCCACAATTGGTGATTGGCGTCCCAGCTGTCGCCGAGTACGGCCATCCAGGTGTCTTCGTCTACGTAGAAGCGGCGCTTGGGCATGCTGTGGCGTTTGCCGGCGACCAGGTTGCCTTCAATCACCCACACGCGATGCAGTTCCCAACGCATGTGGTCGGGGTTGAGGAAACGTTCGCCGAGGATCGCGTCGTCCTTGGCCGGTTGCAGGATCTTGTTGCTGTTGTAGGGAATCAGCATTTCCTGCTTGCCGACGATCTTCCAGTCATAGCGGTCGAGCGGTCCGGTGAATACCGAGACCTCATCAAAGTTGGCCACACCGGAACTGGTGGGCGTGGGCGTGTCGTAAGACGACACCGGCAGTTTGCGCACACGGCGCTGGCCGGCCAGGTAGACCCAGGATTGCGGGCCGCCGTTGGCGTAATCCAGCGGCTCACGGCCCAGCAAGGCTTCACCGGCACGTTGCGGCGGGCCGAGGTTGACCAGGCGGGTCATCCAGTACACCCCTTTGTATTCGGGTTTACCGTCCTGGAAGTAATACGGCATCTCGCGCTGCGCCTGTACCGTGGCTGACAGAATGCGCTGGCCGCTGGCGGTGATCACGTACACGTTGTAGTCGTTCTTCCAGGCCACGCCGCGCCAGCTCAGGTGATGGTTCCAGATCACTTCGGCGCCGGTGGTCGGGACAGGGAACGGAATGCCGCCACTGGCGCCTTCCAGGGTGTTGCCCTCATGAGTGAGGTGCGCGGCCGTGGCGTTTTTCAGGGTGTTGTCGTAGACCCATTGCGGCGCGGCGGCGGTGCGCCGGCTCGGGTACACGTCGATGCGGTAGGTCGGGTATTTGGCGAACAGCGCTTTTTGCCCGTCGCTGAGTTTGTCGGCGTACTGCGCGACGTTTTGCGGGGTGACCGAGTACAGCGGTTTGTCACTGGCAAAGTAGTCCGGCAGGCGCGGGCCCGGGTTGACGCCAGCCGGCACCTGGGTAAAACCCTTGTCCCACGCGGGAATACTGCCATCGGCATTGCCGGCGCGCTCGGCACCCAACGGGGTCAGCGTGGACTTGAGTTGCTGGGCCTGGGCGTCGGTTGCAGCCCAGCCTGCGGGCGCGACGGCCACCAACAGACCCGCGAGCATCAACGGTTGGAGTTTCATGAAACGCACCTCTGTTTATTGTTGTTATGCAGCCACGGTCAAAATGATCGCTGGACGGTAAAGGCGATAAAGTCGCGGTCCTTGAGCGGTTGCCCATAGGTATTGGCGTTCCGGCTATCGAGGAAGTTGTCGCTGCCGCCGATGTAGTGCGTGTAGTTGAGGCCAGCCTTCCAGGTTTGCAGGTACTCAAGCTGCAGGCCGATGCTCACATCGCCGCCTTTGTCGCCCACCCCGTTGTTGAATTTGCTGATCACCGACGAGCGCCCTTTCGGGTTGTAGCCCAGGCCCAGCGGCACACTCAGGTCGACGCCGGGGTACACCTGGAAGAAGTTGGGGGTGAAGCTCATGCGCAGGCCCCAGGCATCGCGCTCGCTGTTGGGGTCGAGCGCGGCCGCGTTTTTGGTGATGCTGGTGCGCCGGTGCCAGGCCACTTCACCCGCCAGGCTGGCGGAGTCCCAAATGCCGTTGCTGTTGAACGAGTAGAGGCTGGAGAGCTGGGCGTGCAGCGAGTTGCCCACGGCATACAGGGCATGGCTGTCGTTGTCTCCCAGGCCCGTCGGGTTGGCCTGGGACACGCTCACCAGCGGCGTATTGCGCCGCACCGAGACTTCACCGGCAACGTTGGCATCGCCCACTGAGGTGCTGAAGCTGGCGCCAAAAGCGCGAATCCCTTCGGCGTACACCAGTTGGTATTCGCCCAGTTGACCGGTCAACGGGTTGGGCCCGCCGGGATTGGCACGGGTGTAAATCATCGGGTCCTTGGCGTGGTAACGGATCGCATAGAGGCCAAAATCGGTGTTCCAGTCTTCAGGCGAAAACCGCAGCGACAGACCGTACTGGCCCTTGTCGTCCGCCTTGATGTCCTTGCCGTGGAAGAACGCCAACGGTTGTTGGTTGGGGCCGATCGGGCCACCCACAATCAAGCGCTCACCGCCCTCGCCCACCACATCCGAGGTGGAAAAATAACTGCCCACGGCAGGGATGCGGTTCTCTTCCCACGCAAGCTGGTAGTACGCCGCCACCGAGACATTCGGCCGCAACTGGACCTGCCCGGAGAATTGGTTGACCGGGCGAATCAATTCCTTGAACGGCGTATTGGGTACCGAGGTGGCCTTGATGATGTCCACCGGTGCTTGCCCGCCAGCAATGCCATTGGCCCCGAAGAACAGGCTTTCGCCCCACAGCACGGTGTGCCGGCCCAGGCGGAAACTGGTGGGCAGTTCGCCGAGGTTGCCCTTGCCGAAGACAAACGCATCGAGGATCTCGGCGTCGCTGCCGTGCAGCTTGCGGGTGTCGTCCGTGAAGTGGTCGTAGCTGACTGAGCGCTGATTGGCGGTGGCCGGGGAATCGTTGTCGTTGCTGCCTTCATACACGCTGTCATACCAGCCGGCCGCACTGACGCGGGCGCCGAAGTTGTTATAGCGCGCATCAAATTCGGACAGGATATTCAGCCGGTTGGAGATCAGGCCTTTGTTGAAGTTACGGTCGCTGTCGTCCTGGTTGACCGTGCTGACGAGCTTGCTGTCCCGGTCTTTGACGCGCCAGGCAGCGTTGTACTTGAGGGTGTTGTCCCAACGCAGACGCACGTCTGAATCGCCGGTGTCGATTTCAAATGCACCCGCGTGATGGACCCAGCCCACTGCGGCAAGCGCCGCGGCGAGAGTGGCCCAATGGCAAGGCGGCCGGACGCTGCTCATACGTTCCCGTTTCATCAATACCAACCTCTGACTTGTTATTTTTGTCTTGAAAGGTCTTTTGAGAACCGGCGCTCCTGCCGCTTCTGGAGTCGATAATAGGGAGGGCCAAACAATCCGAACAATCGATTATCGGGATGCCATCCATCCAAAAAAAGTGATACAACGCGCCATGCTCATCTGGAGGCAAGGCCATGCGTTTTCATCACCTGGATTTGAATTTGCTGGTGGTCCTCGACACCCTGCTCACCGAACAGAACATCACGCGCGCCGCGCAGCGCCTGAACGTCAGCCAGTCGGCGGCCAGCGGCTTGCTGGCGCGGTTGCGCGATTATTTTGATGATGAGTTGCTGGTGCAGGTGGGGCGCAAGATGTTGCCGACGCCACTCGCCCAAGGCCTGGCCGAGCCGGTGCGCCGGGTGCTGCTGGATATTCAATCGACGATCGTCAACAAACCCGAGTTTGACCCGCTGACCTGCAAGCGCCACTTCAAGCTGATCGCCACCGATTTTGTGACCACGGTCATTCTCGGCCCGCTGACCCAACGCCTGCAGCAACGGGCGCCGCACATCACCCTCGACATCCAGCACGCCTCCGATCACTACAACCAGATGCTGACCCAGGGCGAAGTGGACTTTGTGATCATGCCCGATCAGTACCTGTCGGACCTGCATGCCAAGGAGCTGTTGTTCGAGGATGACTACCAGTGCGTGGTCTGGTCGCAGAACAGCCTGGTGGGCGATCACCTCAGCCTGGAGGAGTACCTGAGCCTGGGGCACATTGCGGTCAACTTCGGCAGTGCCCGCGAACCCAGCTTCAGTGAAAAAATCCTTCAGGGGTATGGCCAGGCGCGCCGGGTCGAGTTGACCACCAGCAGCTTCAACACGGTGCCGCATCTGCTGGTGGGCACCCAACGGGTCGCGGTGATCCCGCGAAGCCTGGCGACCCTGTATGGCGATTTTTTGTCATTGCGCGCGCTGGCGCCGCCCTTTGAACTGCCGCTGCTGCGCGAATTCACCTTATGGAACAAAGTGCTCGACAGTGACCCGGCGCACCGCTGGATGCGCCACTTGCTTCAGGAAGTGGCGGCGGAATACAGCGAGCGGGTGGCCGGGTTGTTCAACGGGTCGCGATGATGAACAGCCGAGGGAACGGCAGCAGTACGGTGCCATCGGCCAGCGCCGGATAGGCCTGGGTGATCCGCGCCAGGTACTCATCGAGGAAGGCGCTCTTTTCCGAGTCAGTCAGGGGCGCCAGGAACGGACGCAATGCCGACCCCTTGAACCACTCCACCACTGCGGCAGAGCCTGCCAGTGGATGGTGGTAAGTGGTACGCCATACATCCACGGTGGAGCAGTGTTTGCTCAGCAGCTCAAAGTAGTAGCTCGCGGTATGGCGCTCGTTGTGTTTCACCGCGCCGATCTTTGCGGCCCATGGGCCGTCGGCCGCGATTTCCCGCGCCAGCTTGTGGGCCGGCTCATCAAGGTTGTCGGGCGTCTGCACGGCCAGGGTGCCGCCTTCGGTCAGTTGATTGACCAAGTGCGGATACAACGTGGCGTGATCCGGCAACCATTGCAGTGAAGCATTGGCGAGGATGACGTCGAATTTCTGCGCCGGGTTCCAGGCGCCGATGTCAGCCAATTCGAAGTTCAACGTGGGCAGGCGCTTGCGGGCATCGATCAGCATGTCATCGGAGCTGTCCATGCCGGTGACCAGTGCCTTCGGAAAACGCTCGGCCAGCACCTCGGTGGAATTGCCCGGGCCACATCCCAGGTCGACGGCAGTGCGCACATCGCCCTCAGGGATGGCCGCCACCAGATCCCGGACGGGACGGGTGCGTTGTTGTTCGAACATCGAGTATTGCTTGGCTGACCAGGTCATTGCGGCATTCCTTCTTCTGTGAGGAGTGACGACAGCCTAAATCTTGTGATCCATGAGAACAAATGCCAGGATTGACCATCTCCCATACCTCAAAAGTATTCCTATGCTGGAACTCAGGCAGCTCAAGGCCTTCGTCGCGATTGCCGAAGAAGGCTATATCACCCGCGCGGCAGAACGACTGGGCATGCAGCAACCGCCCCTGACGCGCCTGTTGCAAAGCCTGGAAGCCGAATTGGGCGTGGTGCTGATGGAGCGCCTGCCACGGGGCGTGCGCCCGACCACGGCGGGTTTGGCCTTGCTGGAGGAAGCTCGACATATTCTGGCCAGCGTCGACGGCGTGGCCGACATTGTGCGCCGCGCCGCCCGGGGTGAACGCGGGCGGCTGGCCATTGGCTTTACCAGCTCTGCCGCTTTGCACCCGTTTGTGCCCAGCGTGTTGCGCCTGTTTCGGGAAACCTTTGTCGGCGTTTCCGTGCTCCTGGAAGAAGCCGGTACCGGCGAGCTGCTGGACGCGTTGCTGCATGAAAAACTCGATGCGGCGTTCATCCGCTCGCCGCTGAGCGGGACACAAGCGTTGCAGGATGAGCCGATCCTGGTGGAGCCGATGTTGCTGGCGCTGCCCACTGATCACCCGCTGGCGATCGACCCGTCGACCCCGCTGCCGTTGGCGGCATTGGCGACGGAGGCATTTGTACTGTATCGGCGTCGGGTGGGGTTGGGGTTGTATGACGCAATTCTGGTGGCGTGCCGCGAGGCGGGGTTCAGCCCGCAGGTGGTGCAGGAGGCGCCGCGCATGACGGCGACGTTGAGCCTGGTGGCGGCGGGGCTTGGGGTTTCGATTGTGCCCGCCTCCATGCAGCGCTTGCGGGGTGACGGGATTGTGTATCGCGAGCTTTCGGAGTGCCGGAGCCTGGTGGCGCCATTGCACCTGGCGACCCGGGTGGGTGATACGTCGTCGGTACTGGAAAGGTTTCGGGAGCTGGTGGTGAACGCCGCGTCTACCGACGTATAGCAGGTCGGCGGGCACGAAACGAGAAACCCCCGAGGCCAAGGCCATCGGGGGTTTTCAGGTGTTACGCGACAGTTCGGGTCTCAAGCGACCTTAGAACGGAATATCGTCATCAAAGCTGTCGAAGTCGGCTGCCGGCTGAGGCGCTGCCTGCTGTGGCGCTGGACGCGACTCACGCTGTGGCTGCTGGGTTGGCTGCGGACGCGACTGCTGTTGTGGACGCGGTGCCGAGTTGGACATGCCACCCTGGCCCTGTTGGTCGCCCTGTGGACGGCCGCCCAGCAGTTGCATGGTGCCTTGCATGTCGACCACGATTTCAGTGGTGTAACGCTTGATGCCGTCTTTTTCCCACTCGCGGGTCTGCAGTTTGCCTTCGATGTAGACCTGCGAACCTTTGCGCAGGTATTCACCGGCGATCTCAGCAACCTTGCCGAACATCGACACACGGTGCCATTCGGTTTTCTCGACCTTCTGGCCGGTTTGCTTGTCGGTCCACTGCTCGCTGGTCGCCAGACTCAGGTTGGTCACGGCGTTACCGTTCGGCAGGTAGCGAACTTCGGGATCCTGGCCGCATGTACCGACCAATATGACTTTGTTAACCCCACGGGCCATAACGTTCTCCTAGGCTGGGCGCGCTGTCGGCACTGGGTTGACCAGTTGCTCGAGCGTCGCGCGATCCAATAATTCGGTGTCCAATTTGATGTAAATGGCCGCCTCTTCAGCAACCACGACTGCATCTGTTACCCCAACGACGGCCTTCAGGCGCTCTACCAGACCGGCTTCACGAATCGCTTCGGGCGATAACGGCAGACGCAGGCTTGTGACGTATGGGGGTTCGCGCATGGTAACAGCAAAGGCCAGCCAAAGTGCAGCCAGCCCGGCGCATCCAAGGAACACAACCGACAAACCGCCATGCTGGAACATCCAGCCGCCCATGATCCCGCCCAGTGCAGAACCGAGGAACTGGCTGGTGGAATACACGCCCATCGCCGTGCCTTTGCCGCCGGCCGGTGAAACCTTGCTGATCAGCGAAGGCAATGAAGCCTCCAGCAGGTTGAACGCGGTGAAGAACACCACCGTGCCGATCACCAGCGCCCGCAGGCTGTCGCCGAACTGCCAGAAGAATAGCTCAGTGAGCATCAATGTCGCGACGGCGCCCAGCAGAACTCGTTTCATTTTGCGTTTCTTCTCGCCGTAGATGATGAACGGGATCATGGCAAAGAACGAAATCAGCAGCGCAGTCAGGTAGACCCACCAGTGCTGCTCCTTGGGCAGCCCGGCTTTTTGCACCAGGGCCAGGGGCAAGGCGACGAAGCTGCACATCAGCATCGCGTGTAATACGAAGATACCCAAATCCAGGCGGAGCAGGTCCGGGTGCTTGAGCGTGGGCAGCAGCGCCTGTTTCGCCACGCCGGATTCACGGTGCTGCAACGGCCCGGTGGAACGCGGCACCATGAAGGCGACGATCACGATGCCGAACAACGCCATGCCACCGGTGGCCAGGAACAGGCCGTGCAAGCCGAACGCGCGGGTCAGCAGCGGGCCAACCACCATCGCCACGGCAAACGAAAGACCGATGGTCATGCCGATCATGGCCATGGCCTTGGTGCGGTGTTGTTCGCGGGTCAGGTCGGAAAGCAGTGCCATGACGGCGGCGGAAATCGCCCCCGCGCCTTGCAGGACACGCCCGGCGATCACGCCCCAGATCGAGTCGGCATTGGCGGCGAGCACGCTGCCCAGGGCGAAGACGATCAGCCCCAGGTAGATCACCGGCCGGCGGCCGATGCGGTCGGAAATGATCCCGAACGGAATCTGAAACAGCGCCTGGGTCAGGCCATAGGCGCCAATCGCCAGGCCGATCAGGGCCGGGGTCGCTCCTGCGAGATCCATTCCATAGGTCGCCAGCACCGGCAACACCATAAACATGCCAAGCATACGGAAGGCGAACACCAGGGCCAGACCGCTTGCTGCGCGGGTCTCGCTGCCACTCATGCGTTCGCTGTGGGGATCGTGCATGGAAAAACCTCGTGTGAACCGGCGGCGATTCTACCAGTCCCATCGATTGAGAGGGTATATGCGGCGCTTTGCCGCGCAGCTTTCATGTAAGGCTGCACCCGGCACTTTGACAGTGTATATTCATCCAGTCTTTAGCCGTATACTCCTGCATTATTTTACGCCCGCCGTGCGAGGCCATCTTGGACAAGATCCTGATTCGTGGGGCTCGAACCCACAACCTGAAGAACATCGACCTGACCCTGCCACGGGACAAACTGATCGTCATCACCGGCTTGTCCGGGTCCGGCAAGTCGTCCCTGGCGTTTGACACGCTGTACGCCGAAGGCCAGCGCCGCTACGTGGAATCCCTGTCGGCCTATGCCCGCCAGTTCCTGTCGATGATGGAAAAGCCCGACGTCGACACCATTGAAGGCCTGTCGCCAGCGATCTCCATCGAACAGAAATCGACGTCCCACAACCCGCGCTCCACCGTGGGCACCATCACCGAGATCTACGACTACCTGCGCCTGCTGTATGCCCGCGTGGGTATTCCCCGCTGCCCGGACCACGACATTCCCCTGGAAGCCCAGACCGTCAGCCAGATGGTCGACCTGGTGCTGGCCCAGCCGGAAGGCGCCAAGCTGATGCTGCTGGCACCGGTGATTCGCGAGCGCAAGGGTGAACACCTTTCCGTCTTTGAAGAGCTGCGTGCCCAAGGTTTCGTGCGGGCCCGGATCAACGGCAAGCTCTACGAGCTGGACGAAGCGCCGAAGCTGGACAAACAGAAGAAGCACTCGATTGATGTGGTGGTCGACCGGTTCAAGGTGCGTGCCGACTTGCAGCAGCGCCTGGCGGAATCGTTCGAGACCGCGTTGAAGCTGGCCGACGGCATTGCCCTGGTGGCGCCGATGGACGACGAACCCGGCGAAGAAATCATCTTCTCCGCGCGCTTCGCCTGCCCGATCTGCGGCCATGCCATCAGCGAGCTGGAACCGAAACTGTTTTCCTTCAACAACCCGGCCGGCGCCTGCCCGACCTGCGATGGCCTGGGGGTTAAGCAATTCTTCGACATCAAGCGCCTGGTCAACGGTGACCTCACGCTGGCGGAAGGCGCGATACGCGGCTGGGACAGGCGTAACGTCTATTACTTCCAGATGCTGGGTTCGCTGGCGTCGCACTACAAGTTCAGCCTCGAAGTGCCCTTCAACGAGCTGACGGCCGAACACCAGAAATTCATCCTGCATGGCAGCGGTTCGCAGAACGTCGACTTCAAGTACCTGAACGACCGTGGCGATATCGTCAAACGCTCCCACCCGTTCGAAGGCATCGTGCCGAACCTGGAGCGCCGTTACCGCGAGACCGAGTCGGCCAGCGTGCGCGAGGAACTGGCCAAGTTCCTGAGCACCCAGCCGTGCCCGGATTGCCGTGGCACCCGCCTGCGCCGTGAAGCGCGGCATGTATGGGTCGGTGAGAAAACCCTGCCGGCGGTGACCAACCTCCCGATTGGCGATGCCTGCGAATACTTCGGCACGCTGAAGTTGACCGGTCGCCGCGGTGAGATTGCCGACAAGATCCTCAAGGAGATCCGTGAGCGGCTGCAGTTCCTGGTTAACGTAGGCCTGGACTATCTGTCGCTGGACCGCAGCGCCGACACGCTTTCCGGTGGTGAAGCACAGCGGATTCGCCTGGCCAGCCAGATTGGCGCCGGCCTGGTGGGCGTGCTGTACATTCTTGATGAGCCGTCAATTGGCCTGCATCAACGGGACAACGATCGTCTGCTGGGTACACTGAAGCACCTGCGGGACATCGGTAATACGGTGATCGTCGTCGAGCACGATGAAGATGCCATTCGTCTTGCGGACTACGTGGTAGATATCGGCCCGGGCGCCGGTGTGCACGGTGGGCATATTGTCGCCGAGGGCACGCCTGCCGAAGTGATGGCGCATCCTGATTCGTTGACCGGTAAATACCTGTCTGGCCGCGTGAAGATCGCCGTGCCGGCCAAACGTACGCCGCGCAACAAGAAGATGGCACTGCACCTCAAGGGCGCGCGTGGCAACAACTTGCGCAATGTTGATCTGGAGATCCCATTGGGGCTGCTGACCTGCGTGACTGGTGTATCCGGGTCGGGCAAGTCGACACTGATCAACAACACGCTGTTTCCATTGAGCGCCACAGCGCTGAACGGTGCGACCACCCTGGAAGCCGCCGCTCACGACAGCATCAAAGGCCTTGAGCATCTGGACAAGGTGGTCGATATCGACCAAAGCCCGATTGGGCGCACGCCGCGCTCCAACCCGGCGACCTACACCGGCCTGTTCACGCCGATTCGCGAGCTGTTCGCCGGTGTGCCGGAGTCGCGCTCCCGTGGCTACGGGCCTGGCCGGTTCTCGTTCAACGTCAAGGGCGGGCGCTGCGAGGCGTGCCAGGGCGATGGCTTGATCAAGGTGGAGATGCACTTCCTGCCGGACATCTACGTGCCGTGCGATGTGTGCAAGAGCAAGCGTTACAACCGCGAAACCCTGGAGATCAAGTACAAGGGCAAAAGCATCCACGAAACCCTCGAGATGACGATCGAGGAAGCCCGGGTGTTCTTTGATGCGGTACCGGCTCTGGCGCGCAAGCTGCAGACACTGATGGATGTTGGCCTGTCGTACATCAAGCTGGGTCAGTCGGCGACCACGTTATCGGGTGGTGAGGCGCAGCGGGTCAAGCTGTCTCGCGAGCTGTCCAAGCGTGATACCGGCAAGACCCTGTATATCCTCGATGAGCCGACCACGGGCCTGCACTTTGCGGATATTCAGCAACTGCTGGACGTGCTGCACCGCTTGCGCGACCACGGCAACACGGTGGTGGTGATCGAGCACAACCTGGACGTGATCAAGACCGCCGACTGGCTGGTGGACCTTGGACCGGAAGGCGGCTCCAAAGGTGGGCAAATCATTGCGGTCGGCACACCGGAGCAAGTGTCTGAGATGAAGCAATCTCATACCGGCTTCTACCTCAAGCCTTTGCTGGCCCGCGACAAGGACTGATTATTCAGGCCCACGAAAAAGCCCCTGTCACCGTGTAGGTGACAGGGGCTTTTTTGTAGCCGGGAGAATCAGAACTGCGATTGCAGGTAGTTCTCCAGGCCAATCAACTTGATCAGGCCCAACTGCTTTTCCAGCCAGTAAGTGTGATCTTCTTCGGTGTCATTCAACTGCACCCGCAGGATTTCCCGCGTGACGTAGTCGTTGTGCTGCTCGCAGAGCTCAATGCCCTTGCAGAGCGCGGCACGGACCTTGTATTCAAGGCGCAAGTCGCTGGCGAGCATCTCGGGCACCGTGGTGCCGGTGTCCAGGTCGTCGGGACGCATACGTGGCGTGCCTTCGAGCATCAGGATACGGCGCATCAGTGCGTCGGCGTGCTGTGCCTCTTCTTCCATTTCATGGTTGATACGCTCGTAGAGCTCAGTAAAGCCCCAGTCTTCGTACATCCGCGAGTGAATGAAATATTGGTCACGAGCAGCCAGTTCGCCCGTCAGCAACGTGTTGAGGTAATCGATTACGTCGGGGTGACCTTGCATCGCCCTACATCTCCCTGCTTGAAAGTCTGTAGTTTGAACCATGATGACCCGGAGGTCACGGGACCAACGGCAGAAAAGTGAAGATTTCCGGTGAAAAATAGCTGAAATAACGCAAAAACCGCCCAAATGAGGGCGGTTCTGCTTATCGTTTAGAGTTAGTTAAGCGATACACCCAGTGCAGATGCAATCCCTTCTCCATAAGCAGGATCTGCCTTGAAGAAGTACTGCAACTGGCGCTGAACCACGTCGCTGGAAACACCTGCCATGGCGCCTGCGATGTTGTTGATCAACAGGGCTTTCTGCTCATCGTTCATCAGGCGGAACAGCGCACCTGCGTGGCTGAAGTAATCGGTGTCTTCGCGGTGATCGTAACGGTCTGCCGCGCCGTTCAGGGCCAACGCCGGCTCGGCATACTGCGGTGCCTGCTTCGGTGCATCGGCGAAGCTGTTTGGCTCGTAGTTGGGAGCCGCGCCGCCATTGCTGCCAAATGCCATCGAACCATCGCGCTGGTAGCTGTTAACCGGGCTACGTGGTGCGTTCACCGGTAGATGCTGGTGGTTGGTGCCTACACGGTAGCGGTGGGCATCCGCGTAAGCGAACACACGACCTTGCAGCATACGATCTGGCGACAAGCCAACACCTGGGACCATGTTGCTTGGACCGAACGCAGCCTGCTCAACTTCAGCAAAGTAGTTCTGCGGGTTGCGGTTCAGTTCCAGTTCACCGACTTCGATCAGCGGGAACTCTTTCTGCGACCAGGTCTTGGTCACGTCGAACGGGTTTTCGTAATGAGCATTGGCCTGGGCTTCAGTCATGATCTGGATGCACACGCGCCATTTCGGGAAATCACCACGCTCGATTGCCCCAAACAGGTCACGTTGGGCGTAATCAGGGTCGGTACCCGCCAGGCGTGCAGCGTCAGCAGGCGCCAGGTTCTTGATGCCTTGCTTGGTTTTGTAGTGCCACTTCACCCAGTGACGCTCGCCGCGGGCGTTGATCAGGCTGTAGGTGTGGCTGCCAAAGCCATGCATGTGACGGTAGCCGTCGGGGATGCCACGGTCCGAAAACAGGATGGTGACCTGGTGCAGCGCCTCAGGGGAGTGCGACCAGAAGTCCCACATCATCTGTGCACTTTTCAGGTTGCTTTGCGGCAGGCGCTTTTGGGTGTGGATGAAGTCCGGGAATTTAAGTGGATCACGGATGAAGAACACCGGGGTGTTGTTGCCCACGATGTCCCAGTTGCCTTCTTCGGTGTAAAACTTCAAGGCGAAACCACGCGGGTCGCGCTCGGTATCAGCCGAACCCCGTTCGCCACCTACGGTAGAGAAACGCAGGAACGTCGGCGTTTGTTTGCCCACGGCCTCGAACAGCTTGGCACTGGTGTACTGAGTAATGTCTTGGGTGACGGTGAAGGTACCGTAAGCGCCCGAACCTTTAGCGTGGACACGACGCTCAGGAATGTTTTCACGATTGAAGTGGGCGAGCTTCTCGATCAGGTGAAAATCGTCGAGCAGCAATGGACCGCGCGGGCCGGCGGAGCGGGAGTTCTGGTTATCGGCAACGGGAGCACCGCTGGCGGTAGTAAGGGTTTTATTCTGGCTCATGCTCAATCTTCCTCAGGTCAGACTCGAAACTGCCGGCTAATCGGCTTGGAGGGAGTATTGACCAGGAAGGTGACACCTTCAAATTCATTAAATCATGAGCTTCGATAGAATTTAACTAACGAACTATCCAAGCGGATAGTTAAAAGCGACTTAATAAGTCGAATGAGCCGTTGCTGAGGTACTTCCAGATTTACAGCGCGCACAAAAAACCGGGCACTGGGCCCGGTTCTTCGTTACAGACTGACGTCTTACTCAGCGGATACAGCTTCACCGCCAACTGGACGATCGATCAGCTCAACGTACGCCATAGGCGCGTTGTCACCAGCGCGGAAGCCGCACTTGAGGATGCGCAGGTAGCCACCCTCACGGGTAGCGTAACGCTTGCCCAGGTCGTTGAAGAGCTTACCAACGATAGCTTTCGAACGAGTACGGTCGAAAGCCAGACGGCGGTTAGCCAGGCTGTCTGTCTTGGCCAAAGTAATCAGCGGCTCAGCAACGCGACGCAGTTCTTTAGCTTTCGGCAGTGTAGTTTTGATCAGCTCGTGCTCGAACAGCGACACCGCCATGTTCTGGAACATAGCCTTACGGTGCGAGCTGGTACGGCTCAGGTGACGACCACTTTTACGATGACGCATGGTTCATTCCTTACCAAACTCACGTTCGGTGATTACGACGATCAGGCAGTCGCCTTGTCGTCCTTCTTAAGACTTGCAGGCGGCCAGTTGTCGAGGCGCATGCCGAGGGACAGACCGCGGGAGGCCAGAACGTCCTTGATTTCAGTCAAGGATTTCTTGCCCAGGTTCGGAGTCTTCAACAGTTCTACTTCGGTGCGCTGAATCAGATCGCCGATGTAGTAAATGTTTTCCGCCTTAAGGCAGTTAGCCGAACGTACAGTCAGTTCCAGATCGTCAACCGGGCGAAGCAGGATCGGATCGATCTCGTCTTCCTGCTCGATTACCACTGGTTCGCTGTCACCCTTGAGGTCGACGAACGCAGCCAACTGCTGTTGCAGAATGGTTGCAGCGCGGCGGATAGCCTCTTCAGGATCCAGAGTACCGTTGGTTTCCAGATCAATAACCAGCTTGTCCAGGTTAGTACGCTGTTCGACACGGGCGTTTTCCACCACGTATGCGATACGGCGAACCGGGCTGAACGAAGAGTCAAGCTGCAAGCGACCAATGCTGCGGCTTTCGTCTTCATCGCTCTGACGCGAGTCGGCCGGTTCATAACCACGACCACGAGCTACGGTGAGCTTCATGTTCAGGGCGCCGTTAGACGCCAGGTTAGCGATTACGTGATCGGGATTAACGATCTCGACATCATGATCCAGCTGAATATCGGCAGCGGTAACCACCCCCGAACCCTTCTTCGACAAGGTCAGCGTAACTTCGTCACGGCCGTGCAGCTTGATAGCCAGACCTTTAAGGTTCAACAGGATTTCAATTACGTCTTCCTGTACACCTTCGATGGCGCTGTACTCGTGGAGCACACCGTCAATCTCGGCCTCGACTACTGCACAGCCGGGCATTGAGGACAACAGGATGCGGCGCAGCGCGTTGCCCAGGGTGTGGCCAAAACCACGCTCGAGAGGCTCGAGAGTGATCTTGGCGCGGGTTGGACTGACAACCTGCACATCAATGTGACGGGGTGTCAGGAACTCATTTACCGAAATCTGCATGGATGCACCTATTTTCTAGCCCTTACTTGGAGTAGAGCTCGACAATCAGGCTTTCGTTGATGTCGGCGGACAGATCACTGCGAGCAGGAACGTTCTTGAAAACGCCCGACTTCTTCTCAGTGTCTACTTCTACCCATTCTACGCGGCCACGTTGGGCACACAGATCGAGAGCTTGGACAATGCGAAGTTGATTTTTTGCTTTCTCGCGAATCGCGACCACGTCACCAGCACGAACCTGGTACGACGGGACGTTAACGGTTTGGCCGTTTACGCTGACGGATTTGTGCGATACCAGCTGACGGGATTCGGCACGAGTCGAACCAAAGCCCATACGGTATACAACGTTGTCCAGACGGCATTCGAGCAGTTGCAGCAGGTTTTCACCGGTTGCACCTTTCTTGCCAGCAGCTTCTTTGTAGTAGCCGCTGAACTGACGCTCGAGAACGCCGTAGATACGACGGACCTTCTGCTTTTCACGCAGTTGGGTGCCGTAATCGGACTGGCGACCGCGGCGTTGGCCGTGGATACCAGGTGCTGCTTCAATGTTGCACTTCGATTCGATCGCGCGCACGCCGCTCTTCAGAAAGAGATCGGTGCCTTCACGACGAGCGAGTTTGCATTTTGGACCAATGTAACGAGCCATTCTTTACAATCTCCTGGATTACACGCGGCGCTTCTTCGGCGGACGGCACCCGTTGTGCGGGATTGGCGTCACGTCGGTGATGCTGGCGATCTTATAGCCACAGCCGTTCAATGCACGGACAGCAGACTCACGACCTGGACCTGGACCTTTGACGTTAACGTCGAGGTTTTTCAGGCCATATTCCAGCGCAGCTTGACCAGCACGTTCAGCAGCTACTTGAGCAGCAAACGGGGTGGACTTGCGGGAACCGCGGAAACCCGAACCACCGGAGGTAGCCCAAGAAAGCGCGTTACCTTGACGGTCGGTGATGGTCACGATTGTGTTGTTAAAAGATGCATGGATGTGGGCGATGCCATCAACCACTGTCTTTTTAACTTTTTTACGAGGACGAGCAGCAGGTTTTGCCATGATTAATTTCCTGTCGATTCGCGTGGGCGATTACTTGCGGATCGGCTTACGCGGACCTTTACGGGTACGCGCGTTAGTCTTGGTACGCTGACCGCGTACTGGAAGACCACGACGATGACGCAGACCACGGTAGCAACCGAGGTCCATCAAACGCTTGATTTTCATGTTGATTTCGCGACGCAGGTCACCTTCAGTGGTGAACTTCGCCACTTCGCCACGCAACAGCTCAATCTGCTCGTCGCTCAGATCTTTGATCTTTGCGGCTGGGTTTACCCCAGTATCTGCACAAATTTTCTGCGCAGTAGTGCGACCAACACCATAGATGTAGGTCAGCGAGATAACAGTGTGCTTGTTATCTGGAATGTTAACGCCTGCAATACGGGCCATTCAGTGGGACTCCAATTGACAGCTACCTACGCCCCGGAAGCCAAGAAATAGGGCGCGAGATAATATCGCTGTAATAACAAATAATCAACCCGGCAGCGCACTAGCTGCCGGGCTTCAAGCGGATCACACTCAGCCTTGGCGCTGTTTGTGACGCGGTTCCGCGCTGCAAATTACTCGAACAACACCTTCGCGGCGAATAATCTTGCAGTTACGGCACAGCTTTTTCACCGATGCACGAACTTTCATCACCAACTCCTCGAACCTTATGGGTACTCAGCGCAACATGCCGCTGCCGTAACCCTTCAGGTTGGCTTTCTTCATCAGGGATTCGTACTGGTGCGAAACGAGGTGCGATTGTACTTGGGACATGAAGTCCATCACAACCACGACGACGATCAGCAACGAGGTCCCGCCAAGGTAGAACGGAACGTTTGCTGCAACCACCAGGAACTGGGGCAACAAGCACACGGCCGTCATATATAGAGCACCGAACATGGTCAAGCGAGTCAAAACGCCATCAATGTAGCGCGCCGACTGCTCACCTGGACGAATGCCCGGAATAAAGGCACCGGACTTCTTCAGGTTTTCCGCTACGTCTTTCGGATTGAACATCAACGCCGTATAGAAGAAGCAGAAGAAAATAATCCCTGCACTAAACAGCAGAATATTCAACGGCTGACCAGGAGCGATCGACTGCGAGATGTCCTGCAACCAGCCCATACCTTCAGACTGACCGAACCAGGCACCCAACGAAGCCGGAAACAGCAAAATGCTGCTCGCGAAAATGGCAGGAATAACCCCAGCCATGTTCACTTTCAGCGGCAAGTGGCTGGTCTGCGCGGCAAAGACCTTGCGGCCCTGCTGACGCTTGGCGTAGTGAACAGCAATACGACGCTGGCCACGCTCAATGAACACCACAAAACCGATAATCGCTACTGCCAACAAACCGATGGCAACCAGGGCGAAGATGTTGATATCACCCTGACGTGCAGACTCGAAAGACTGCCCAATCGCTCTCGGAAGACCGGCAACGATACCTGCGAAAATCAACATCGAGATACCGTTACCAACACCACGCTCAGTAATCTGCTCACCCAGCCACATCATGAACATCGCACCAGCCACAAAAGTGGATACCGCGACGAAATGGAAGCCAAAGTCACCAGTGAACGCAACACCCTGCCCGGCCAGACCAACGGACATGCCGATAGCCTGGACCAGGGCGAGGATGACAGTGCCGTAGCGGGTGTACTGGCTTATCTTGCGACGGCCAGCTTCACCTTCCTTCTTCAACTGCTCCAACTGCGGGCTAACGGCGGTCATCAGTTGCATGATGATCGATGCCGAGATGTACGGCATGATCCCCAGTGCAAAGATGCTCATCCGTTCCAGCGCGCCGCCGGAAAACATGTTGAACAAGCTAAGAATGGTCCCCTCATTCTGTCGAAACAGGTCTGCGAGTCGGTCCGGGTTGATACCTGGAACCGGGATGTGTGCGCCTATTCGGTAGACGATAATCGCCAGGAACAGAAAACGCAGACGAGCCCAAAGTTCAGACATACCGCCTTTGCCGAGCGCTGAGAGAGCACCTTGCTTAGCCATTTATTCCTCGAACTTGCCGCCAGCTGCTTCGATAGCCGAACGCGCACCTTTGGTGGCGCCGATTCCCTTGCCGATAGTGACAGCGCGAGTCACTTCACCGGACAGCATGATTTTCACACGCTGTACGTTGACGTTGATCACGTTGGCATCTTTCAGGGTCTGCACGGTAACGATGTCGCCTTCCACTTTGGCCAGCTCGGACAGACGCACTTCTGCGCGGTCCATGGCTTTCAGGGAAACGAAACCGAACTTCGGCAGGCGACGATGCAGCGGCTGTTGACCGCCTTCAAAGCCTGGAGCGATGGTGCCACCGGAGCGGGAGGACTGACCTTTGTGGCCACGGCCACCGGTCTTGCCCAAACCACTACCGATACCACGGCCCGGACGATGCTTTTCGCGACGGGAACCCGGCGCTGGACTCAGATCATTGAGTTTCATCGATTAACCCTCGACACGCAGCATGTAGTAAGCCTTGTTGATCATCCCGCGATTCTCGGGAGTATCAAGTACTTCTACAGTGTGACCGATGCGACGCAGACCCAAACCCTTAACGCACAATTTGTGGTTAGGGATGCGGCCGGTCATGCTTTTGATCAGCGTTACTTTAACGGTAGCCATGATCAGAAGATCTCCTTGACGCTTTTGCCACGCTTGGCGGCAATGGATTCAGGAGACTGCATTGCTTTCAAACCCTTGAAAGTGGCGTGAACCACGTTTACCGGGTTAGTCGAGCCGTAGCACTTGGCCAGAACGTTCTGAACGCCAGCAACTTCGAGGACAGCACGCATAGCGCCGCCAGCGATGATACCGGTACCTTCAGAAGCAGGCTGCATGTACACCTTCGAAGCGCCGTGAGCGGACTTCATTGCGTACTGCAGAGTGGTGCCGTTCAGATCAACTTGGATCATGTTGCGACGAGCAGCTTCCATTGCCTTCTGGATCGCAGCAGGCACTTCACGTGACTTGCCACGGCCGAAGCCAACGCGCCCTTTACCATCACCCACCACGGTCAACGCGGTGAAAGTGAAGATACGGCCGCCTTTAACGGTTTTGGCTACGCGGTTAACTTGAACCAGCTTCTCAATGTAGCCTTCGTCGCGCTTTTGGTCGTTATTTGACATAACTTAGAACTCCAGCCCAGCTTCACGAGCAGCATCAGCCAGCGCTTTCACGCGACCGTGGTACTTGAAGCCAGAGCGGTCGAAAGCCACTTGCGAGACGCCAGCGGCCTTAGCACGCGTAGCGACCAGCTGGCCAACCTTAGTGGCCGCGTCGATGTTGCCAGTGGCACCATCACGCAGTTCTTTATCCAAAGTCGAGGCGCTTGCCAGGACTTTGTTGCCGTCGGCCGAGATGACCTGGGCGTAGATGTGCTGCGACGAGCGGAACACGCAGAGACGCACGACTTCGAGTTCGTGCATTTTCAGGCGTGCTTTGCGAGCGCGACGCAGTCGAGTAACTTTTTTGTCGGTCATTTGCTATGCCCTACTTCTTCTTGGCTTCTTTACGACGGACGACTTCGTCCGCGTAGCGCACACCTTTGCCTTTGTACGGCTCTGGTGGACGGAAGTCGCGGATCTCAGCGGCCACCTGACCTACCAGCTGCTTATCGATACCCTTGATCAGGATGTCGGTTTGGCTAGGGGTCTCAGCGGTGATGCCTTCCGGCAGTTCGTAATCCACTGGGTGCGAGAAGCCAAGGGCCAGGTTCAGAACCGTGCCTTTTGCTTGCGCTTTGTAACCAACACCGACCAGCTGGAGCTTACGCTCGAAGCCTTGGCTTACGCCTTGGACCATGTTGTTTACCAACGCACGAGTGGTACCGGCCATTGCGCGAGTTTGTTGATCGCCATTGCGAGCAGCAAAACGCAGCTCACCAGCTTCTTCAACGACCTCAACGGACGAATGGATGTTCAGTTCCAGAGTGCCCTTGGCACCCTTCACCGAAAGCTGGCCACCTGCGAATTTGACTTCGACACCGGCTGGCAGCTTAACGGGGTTCTTAGCGACGCGTGACATGCTTATCCCCCCTTAGAACACTGTGCAAAGAACTTCGCCGCCGACACCGGCAGCGCGCGCAGCACGATCCGTCATCACACCTTTGTTGGTGGAGACGATAGACACACCGAGACCGCCACGAACTTTTGGCAGATCATCGACGGACTTGTACTGACGCAGGCCTGGACGGCTAACGCGCTTCACTTCCTCGATGACCGGACGGCCTTCGAAGTACTTCAGCTCGATGGACAGCAGTGGCTTGATTTCGCTGCTGATCTGATAACCCGCAATGTAGCCTTCGTCTTTCAGGACTTTGGCAACAGCAACCTTCAACGTGGAAGATGGCATGCTTACGACGGACTTTTCAGCCATCTGGGCATTACGGATACGAGTTAGCATGTCCGCTAACGGGTCCTGCATACTCATGGGCTAGACGCTCCTAATACAAAAAAATTAGCCTTGCGGCTACATATGTCACCGAGAATCTCCGGGCATAAAACACACGGGCTCAGGCGAGCCGCGTATTTTAGACACACTCCGGAAATGAAACAAGCCCCAAAAGGGGCTTGTTCCAGATTCTAGGCCACCGGTGGTCAGTATCTTGCGATCCTGACCACTGCGACTTCGAAAGTACTTACCAGCTGGCTTTAACCAGACCTGGTACGTCACCACGCATTGCCGCTTCACGCAGTTTGTTACGGCCGAGGCCGAACTTGCGGTAAACGCCGTGTGGACGACCGGTCAGGCGGCAGCGGTTACGCATGCGCGAAGCGCTTGCGTCACGTGGCTGCTTCTGCAGAGCAACTGTAGCTTCCCAACGCGCTTCTGGACTTGCGTTCAGATCAACGATGATTGCTTTCAGTGCTGCACGCTTCTTGGCGTACTTGGCAACCGTGAGCTGACGCTTCAGCTCGCGGTTTTTCATGCTCATCTTGGCCATGGTCCTACTCCAATCAGTTGCGGAACGGGAATTTGAACGCACGCAGCAGAGCGCGGCCTTCATCATCGTTCTTGGCAGTGGTGGTCAGGGTGATGTCCAGACCGCGGAGAGCATCGATCTTGTCGTAGTCGATTTCCGGGAAGATGATCTGCTCTTTAACGCCCATGCTGTAGTTACCACGACCATCGAAGGACTTGGCATTCAGGCCGCGGAAGTCGCGAACCCGAGGCAGGGAGATCGACAGCAGACGATCCAGGAATTCGTACATACGCTCACGGCGCAGAGTCACTTTGACGCCGATCGGCCAACCTTCACGGACTTTAAAGCCAGCGATGGATTTCCGAGCGTAGGTCACAACGACTTTTTGGCCGGTGATCTTTTCCAGGTCAGCAACAGCGTGCTCGATGACTTTTTTGTCGCCGATCGCTTCGCCCAGACCCATGTTCAGGGTGATTTTGGTAACGCGCGGAACTTCCATCACGTTCGAAAGCTTAAGTTCTTCCTTAAGTTTCGGTGCGATTTCCTTCCGGTAAATCTCTTTTAGTCGTGCCATGGTCTTCTACCTAGCAGTGTTCAAGCATCAACCGCTTTTTGGGTCGACTTGAAGACACGAATTTTCTTACCGTCTTCTACTTTGAAACCAACGCGGTCAGCCTTGTTGGTTTCGCCGTTGAAGATGGCGACGTTAGAAGCGTGCAGTGGCGCTTCTTTCTCGACGATACCGCCTTGTACGCCCGACATCGGGTTAGGCTTGGTATGACGCTTGACCAGGTTCAGACCACCAACGACCAGACGGTCATCAGCAAGAACCTTCAGCACCTTACCGCGCTTACCTTTGTCTTTGCCGGCGATCACGATGATCTCGTCGTCACGACGAATCTTTTGCATGTCGGATCTCCTTACAGCACTTCTGGGGCGAGCGAGACGATCTTCATGAACTTCTCAGTACGAAGTTCACGGGTCACTGGCCCAAAGATACGGGTGCCGATCGGCTCTTGCTTGTTGTTCAGAAGAACAGCAGCGTTGCCATCAAAGCGGATAATGGAGCCATCTGCACGGCGTACGCCGTGACGAGTGCGGACTACAACAGCAGTCATCACTTGGCCTTTTTTCACTTTACCGCGAGGAATTGCTTCCTTCACGGTAACTTTGATGATGTCACCGATACCAGCGTAACGACGATGGGAGCCACCCAGCACCTTGATGCACATAACGCGGCGTGCGCCGCTGTTATCGGCCACATCGAGCATGGATTGAGTCTGAATCATATAATTTCTCCGACCCCTAGTCCTTAGACTTCCACAGCGCGTTCGAGAACATCAACCAGGGCCCAAGACTTGGTCTTGGCCAACGGACGAGTTTCACGAATAGTGACTTTGTCGCCGATGTGGCACTGGTTGGTTTCGTCGTGCGCGTGCAGCTTAGTCGAACGCTTAACGTATTTACCGTAGATCGGGTGCTTAACGCGACGCTCGATCAAAACGGTGATGGTTTTGTCCATCTTGTCGCTGACAACACGGCCAGTCAGCGTACGGACAGTCTTTTCGGCTTCAGCCATGATCACTTACCTGCCTGCTGGTTGAGCACAGTCTTCACGCGAGCGATGTCACGCTTAACTTGCGAGAGCAGATGAGACTGCCCCAACTGGCCAGTTGCTTTCTGCATACGCAGATTGAACTGGTCGCGCAGCAGGCCGAGCAGTTGCTCGTTCAGCTGCTGTGCGGATTTTTCACGAAGTTCATTCGCTTTCATCACATCACCGTCCGTTTAACAAAGGAGGTGGCGAGCGGCAGCTTTGCAGCAGCCAGGGCGAAAGCCTCACGCGCCAGCTCTTCAGTAACACCCTCGATTTCATACAGGACTTTGCCTGGCTGAATCTGGGCAACCCAATATTCCACGTTACCCTTACCTTTACCCATCCGAACTTCGAGGGGCTTTTTGGAGATAGGCTTGTCCGGGAATACACGGATCCAGATCTTGCCGCCACGTTTAACGTGACGGGTCAGAGCACGACGCGCTGACTCGATCTGACGAGCGGTGAGACGACCACGAGCTACAGACTTCAGCGCATACTCGCCGAAGCTGACTTTGCTACCGCGCTGAGCCAGACCACGGTTGTGGCCTGTCATCTGCTTGCGGAACTTCGTACGCTTTGGTTGCAACATTTGGCGTACCCCTTACTTAGCAGCTTTTTTACGAGGCGCTGGTGCTTGTGGTTTCAGTTCTTCTTGGCGACCACCAATTACTTCGCCTTTGAAGATCCAAACCTTTACACCGATCACACCGTAAGTGGTGTGAGCTTCGTAGTTGGCATAGTCGATGTCGGCACGCAGGGTGTGCAGTGGCACACGACCTTCGCGATACCATTCAGTACGTGCGATTTCAGCACCGCCGAGACGACCGCTCACTTGGATTTTGATGCCTTTGGCACCAATGCGCATGGCGTTCTGTACTGCGCGCTTCATAGCGCGACGGAACATTACGCGACGCTCCAGCTGCTGAGCTACGCTCTGCGCAACCAGCATACCGTCGAGCTCCGGCTTGCGGATCTCTTCGATATTGATGTGCACAGGCACACCCATTTGCTTGGTCAGGTCCTGACGCAGTTTCTCAACATCTTCACCTTTCTTCCCGATAACGATACCTGGACGAGCGGTGTGGATGGTGATACGTGCAGTTTGAGCAGGACGATGGATATCGATACGGCTCACGGACGCGCTTTTTAGTTTGTCTTGGAGATACTCACGCACCTTCAGATCAGCGAACAAGTAGTCCGCATAAGTCCGACCGTCTGCGTACCAGACGGAGGTGTGCTCCTTGACGATTCCCAGGCGAATGCCAATGGGATGTACTTTCTGACCCATCTCTTCGACTCCGTTACTTGTCAGCAACCTTGACAGTGATATGGCAAGACCGCTTGACGATGCGATCAGCTCGGCCTTTGGCACGAGGCATGATGCGCTTCAGCGAACGCCCTTCGTTGACGAAAACGGTGCTGACCTTCAGGTCATCAACGTCTGCGCCTTCGTTGTGCTCGGCGTTGGCTACGGCCGACTCCAGCACTTTCTTGATGATCTCGGCGGCTTTCTTACTGCTGAAAGCCAACAGGTTGAGCGCTTCGCCCACCTTCTTCCCGCGGATCTGGTCGGCGACCAAGCGGGCTTTCTGGGCGGAGATTCGAGCGCCCGACAACTTAGCGGCTACTTCCATCGTTCCTTACCCCTTAACGCTTGGCTTTCTTGTCTGCCACGTGCCCACGATATGTGCGGGTACCGGCAAACTCGCCTAGTTTGTGGCCGACCATGTCTTCGTTCACGAGAACTGGAACATGTTGACGACCGTTATGCACTGCAATGGTCAAACCGACCATTTGTGGCAGGATCATCGAACGACGCGACCAGGTTTTCACCGGTTTGCGATCGTTCTTTTCCGCCGCCACTTCGATCTTCTTCAGTAGGTGAAGATCAATAAAAGGACCTTTTTTCAGAGAACGTGGCACTGTCGTATCCCTCTATTTACTTGCGACGACGGACGATCATTTTGTCGGTACGCTTATTACCACGAGTCTTCGCGCCCTTAGTCGGGAAGCCCCATGGCGATACCGGATGACGACCACCAGAGGTACGACCTTCACCACCACCGTGTGGGTGGTCAACCGGGTTCATGGCAACACCACGAACGGTTGGGCGAACGCCACGCCAGCGTTTGGCACCAGCTTTACCCAGCGAACGCAGGCTGTGCTCGGAGTTCGAGACTTCGCCCAGGGTCGCACGGCACTCAGCCAGTACTTTACGCATTTCACCAGAGCGCAGACGCAGGGTCACGTAGACACCTTCACGAGCGATCAGCTGAGCCGAAGCACCAGCGGAACGAGCGATTTGCGCGCCTTTACCCGGCTTCAATTCGATGCCGTGTACGGTGCTACCAACTGGAATGTTGCGCAGTTGCAGAGCGTTGCCCGGCTTGATCGGTGCCAAAGCACCTGCGATCAGCTGGTCACCAGCACTCACGCCTTTAGGGGCGATGATGTAGCGACGCTCGCCATCTGCGTACAGCAGCAGAGCGATGTGAGCAGTACGGTTTGGATCGTATTCGATACGCTCGACAGTGGCAGCGATGCCATCTTTGTCGTTGCGACGGAAGTCGACCAGACGATAATGCTGCTTATGGCCACCACCGATGTGACGAGTGGTAATACGACCATTGTTGTTACGACCACCAGTCTTCGATTTCTTCTCGAGCAGCGGTGCGTGAGGAGCGCCTTTATGCAGCTCCTGGTTGACCACCTTGACCACAAAACGGCGGCCAGGGGAAGTCGGTTTGCATTTAACGATTGCCATGATGCACCCCTTCCTTACTCAGCACTGCTGCTGAAATCGAGATCTTGGCCTGGCTGAAGGGAGATAACTGCCTTCTTCCAGTCATTACGCTTGCCCAGACCGCGAGCAGTGCGCTTGCTCTTACCCAGAACATTCAGGGTAGTAACACGCTCTACTTTCACGCTGAACAGGCTTTCGACGGCCTTCTTGATTTCCAGCTTGGTTGCGTCAGTTGCAACCTTGAAAACGAACTGGCCTTTCTTGTCAGCCAGAACCGTAGCCTTTTCGGAAACGTGCGGGCCAAGCAGAACTTTAAATACGCGTTCCTGGTTCATCCCAGCAGCTCCTCGAATTTCTTCACGGCCGACACGGTGATCAACACCTTGTCGTATGCGATCAGACTAACTGGATCGGAACCTTGCACGTCACGTACATCAACGTGTGGCAGGTTGCGAGCAGCCAGGTACAGGTTCTGATCAACAGCTTCAGACACGATCAGGACGTCAGTCAGGCCCATGCCGTTCAGCTTGTTCAGCAGATCTTTGGTTTTCGGCGCTTCAACAGCGAAGTCCTGAACCACGACCAGACGATCAGTACGCACGAGTTCAGCAAGGATGGAGCGCAGTGCAGCGCGATACATCTTCTTGTTGAGCTTCTGGGTGTGATCCTGTGGACGTGCTGCGAAAGTGGTACCGCCGCCACGCCAGATTGGGCTACGGATAGTACCGGCACGAGCGCGGCCAGTACCTTTCTGACGCCAAGGGCGCTTACCGCCACCACGAACGTCGGAACGGGTCTTTTGCTGCTTGCTACCTTGACGGCCGCCGGCCATGTAGGCCACGACTGCTTGGTGAACCAGCGTCTCGTTGAATTCGCCGCCAAATGTCAGTTCGGAAACTTCGATCGCTTGAGCGTCATTTACATTTAATTGCATGTCAGCTTCCCCTTAACCGCGAGCCTTGGCCGCTGGACGTACAACCAGGTTGCCGCCAGTAGCGCCAGGAACAGCACCCTTGACCAACAACAGATTGCGTTCAGCGTCGACGCGCACTACTTCGAGGGACTGCACGGTCACGCGCTCAGCGCCCATATGACCGGACATTTTTTTGCCCTTGAATACACGACCAGGAGTCTGGCACTGGCCAATAGAGCCCGGGACGCGGTGGGAAACGGAGTTACCGTGAGTGTTGTCTTGGCCACGGAAATTCCAACGCTTGATCGTACCCTGGAAGCCTTTACCCTTGGACTGACCGGTTACATCAACCAGTTGACCAGCGGCGAAGATTTCAGCGTTGATCAGATCGCCAGCCTGGTAGTCGCCGTCTTCAAGACGGAACTCCATAACAGTGCGACCAGCTGCAACGTTTGCTTTAGCGAAGTGACCTGCTTGAGCAGCAGTCACGCGCGAAGCACGACGCTCGCCGACAGTGACTTGCACTGCACGATAGCCATCGGTTTCTTCAGTTTTAAACTGGGTGACGCGATTCGGTTCGATCTCAATGACCGTGACCGGAATGGAGACACCTTCTTCGGTGAAAATACGGGTCATACCGCATTTACGACCGACTACACCAATAGTCATGTTGTAAACCTCATGAGTGTACGGGGCTTTCACCCGCTATGGCCGCCCATTTCAGAGCGTTACACGACTAAGACCCAAGTCTTAGCCGAGGCTGATCTGTACTTCCACACCGGCCGCCAGATCAAGCTTCATAAGTGCATCAACGGTTTTATCCGTTGGCAGGACGATGTCCAGCACGCGCTTATGAGTACGGATCTCGTACTGGTCACGCGCGTCTTTGTTGACGTGCGGGGAGACCAGAACGGTGAACCGCTCTTTACGGGTAGGCAGTGGAATTGGACCACGCACTTGAGCACCAGTACGTTTCGCGGTTTCCACGATTTCCTGGGTGGATTGGTCGATCAGTTTGTGGTCAAAAGCCTTCAACCTGATACGAATTTGCTGATTTGCCATTGGATTTCAGACTCCGGCTGCTATTCCCAGCGAGCGCAACACGCCCGTTAAAAGGAGGCGCAATTCTATAGACGCCCCATATGGGTGTCAACTCAATAAAAAAGCCCCCGCTGAGCGGGGGCTTTTTCAAGTCATCACTTATTAAGCGATGATTTTGGCTACGACGCCAGCGCCGACGGTACGACCGCCTTCACGGATAGCGAAACGCAGACCATCTTCCATTGCGATGGTTTTGATCAGGGTGACAACCATTTTGATGTTGTCGCCTGGCATTACCATTTCAACGCCTTCCGGCAGTTCGCAGTTACCGGTCACGTCAGTGGTCCGGAAGTAGAACTGTGGACGGTAGCCTTTGAAGAACGGAGTATGACGACCGCCTTCTTCTTTGCTCAACACGTACACTTCAGCTTCGAAGGTAGTGTGCGGCTTAACCGAACCTGGCTTGACCAGAACCTGGCCACGCTCAACGTCGTCACGCTTGGTACCACGCAGCAGAACGCCGCAGTTCTCGCCTGCACGACCTTCGTCGAGCAGTTTACGGAACATTTCAACACCGGTGCAGGTGGTGACGGTAGTGTCACGCAGACCAACGATTTCCAGTGGATCTTGAACCTTAACGATACCGCGCTCGATACGACCAGTCACAACAGTACCGCGACCGGAGATCGAGAATACGTCTTCGATTGGCATCAGGAACGGCTTGTCGATAACACGAACTGGATCTGGGATGTAGCTGTCCAGAGTCTCAACCAGTTTACGAACGGCAGTGGTGCCCATTTCGTTGTCGTCAAGACCGTCCAGAGCCATACGAGCAGAACCGATGATGATCGGAGTGTCGTCGCCCGGGAAGTCGTAAGTGCTCAGCAGATCGCGCACTTCCATCTCAACCAGTTCCAGCAGCTCAGCGTCGTCTACCAGGTCAGCCTTGTTCAGGAAAACCACGATGTACGGAACGCCTACCTGACGGGAC
Organism: Pseudomonas sp. PAMC 25886; assembly: GCF_000242655.1. Lineage (NCBI taxonomy): Bacteria > Pseudomonadati > Pseudomonadota > Gammaproteobacteria > Pseudomonadales > Pseudomonadaceae > Pseudomonas > Pseudomonas sp. PAMC 25886. The sequence continues at coordinate 20,929 of NZ_AHHC01000067.1, read as the reverse complement.
AGCAGGATGTGTTCACGGGTTTGTGGCATCGGACCATCAGCGGCCGAGCAAACCAGGATCGCGCCGTCCATCTGGGCAGCACCGGTGATCATGTTCTTCACGTAGTCAGCGTGACCTGGGCAGTCAACGTGAGCGTAGTGACGGATCAGCGAGTTGTATTCAACGTGCGCGGTGTTGATGGTGATACCACGAGCTTTTTCTTCTGGTGCGCTGTCGATCTTGTCGAAGTCAACACGAGCCGAACCGAAAACTTCGGAGCAGACGCGAGTCAGAGCAGCGGTCAGAGTGGTTTTACCGTGGTCAACGTGGCCGATAGTGCCAACGTTTACGTGCGGTAGGGAACGATCAAATTTTTCTTTAGCCACGACAATTAACTCCTTGCCTAAAGGACTGAATCAGCCTTGTTTTTTGGATACAGTTTCAGCGATGTGCGCCGGAGCTGTGTTGTATTTTTTGAATTCCATAGAGTAGCTTGCGCGACCCTGAGACATGGAACGAACGTCGGTCGCATAACCGAACATCTCGCCCAACGGAACCTCGGCACGAATCACTTTGCCGGAAACCGTATCTTCCATACCCAAGATCATGCCGCGACGACGGTTAAGGTCGCCCATCACGTCACCCATGTAGTCTTCAGGCGTAACGACTTCTACTGCCATGATCGGCTCAAGCAACTCACCACCGCCCTTCTGGGCCAGTTGCTTGGTAGCCATGGAAGCAGCCACCTTAAACGCCATCTCGTTGGAGTCGACGTCGTGGTAAGAACCGTCAAAAACGGTCGCCTTCAGGCCGATGAGCGGATAGCCGGCAACAACACCGTTCTTCATCTGCTCTTCGATACCCTTCTGGATAGCCGGGATGTATTCCTTAGGAACAACACCGCCCACTACTTCGTTCACGAATTGCAGACCTTCCTGACCTTCATCAGCAGGAGCAAAACGGATCCAGCAATGGCCGAACTGGCCACGACCGCCGGATTGACGAACGAATTTGCCTTCGATTTCGCAGTTCTTCGTGATGCGCTCACGATAGGAAACCTGAGGCTTACCGATGTTGGCTTCGACGTTGAACTCACGGCGCATCCGGTCAACCAGGATGTCCAGGTGAAGCTCGCCCATGCCGGAGATGATCGTTTGACCAGTCTCTTCATCAGTCTTGACGCGGAAAGATGGATCTTCCTGAGCAAGTTTGCCCAGAGCGATACCCATTTTTTCCTGGTCATCCTTGGTCTTAGGCTCAACGGCAACCGAAATAACCGGCTCCGGGAAGTCCATGCGAACCAGGATGATTGGCTTGTCAGCGTTGCACAAGGTTTCACCAGTGGTGACGTCCTTCATGCCGATCAGGGCCGCGATGTCACCAGCGCGCACTTCCTTGATCTCTTCGCGGGCGTTTGCGTGCATTTGCACCATACGACCCACGCGCTCTTTCTTGCCTTTAACCGAGTTGATCACGCCGTCGCCGGAGTTCAACACGCCCGAGTAAACGCGGACGAAGGTCAAGGTACCCACGAATGGGTCAGTGGCAATTTTAAATGCCAGAGCGGAGAACGGTTCTGCGTCGTCTGCGTGACGCTCCAGCTCGATAGTCTCGTCATCCGGGTCAGTACCCTTGATGGCAGGAATATCCACTGGTGCTGGCAGGTAGTCGATCACAGCATCGAGAACCAGGGGAACACCCTTGTTCTTGAACGAGGAACCGCAAACAGCCAAGACGATCTCACCAGCAATAGTACGCTGACGCAGAGCGGCCTTGATTTCCGCGTTGGTGAGTTCTTCACCTTCGAGGTACTTGTTCATCAGCTCTTCGCTGGCTTCGGCCGCAGCTTCAACCATGTTGTTGCGCCACTCGTCAGCCAACTCCTGCAGTTCAGCAGGGATAGCTTCGCGACGAGGAACCATACCCTTGTCAGCATCGTTCCAGTAAACAGCTTCCATGGTCAGCAGATCGATCTGCCCCTGGAAGTTGTCTTCGGAACCGATAGCCAACTGGATTGGCACTGGGGTGTGACCCAGACGCTGCTTGATCTGACCGATCACGCGCAGGAAGTTCGCACCAGCGCGGTCCATCTTGTTTACGTAAACAAGACGTGGAACGCCGTATTTGTTGGCTTGACGCCATACGGTTTCCGACTGAGGCTCAACACCCGAGGTACCGCAGAACACAACGACAGCGCCGTCGAGTACGCGCAGGGAACGTTCAACTTCAATGGTGAAGTCTACGTGGCCCGGGGTATCGATTACGTTGAAGCGGTGCTCATCCTTGTACTGCTTCTCGGAACCTTTCCAGAAGGCGGTAATAGCAGCAGAAGTAATGGTAATACCACGCTCCTGCTCCTGAACCATCCAGTCTGTGGTCGCGGCGCCGTCATGCACCTCGCCCATCTTGTGACTTTTGCCGGTGTAAAACAGTACGCGCTCGGTGGTGGTGGTTTTACCAGCATCCACGTGAGCAACGATACCGATGTTACGGTAGCGGCTAATCGGAGTAGTACGAGCCATAAAGCCCTCGCAAAATTAGTGAAGCTAGAATTAGAAGCGGTAGTGCGAGAAAGCTTTGTTAGCTTCAGCCATACGGTGCACGTCTTCACGCTTCTTAACAGCAGCACCTTTACCTTCAGCAGCGTCCAACAGTTCGCCAGCCAAACGCAGGGCCATAGACTTCTCGCCGCGCTTGCGGGCGAAGTCTACCAACCAGCGCATTGCCAAAGCGTTACGACGGGACGGGCGAACTTCAACCGGAACCTGGTAAGTAGCACCGCCTACACGGCGCGACTTCACTTCGACCAGCGGAGCGATGGCGTCGAGAGCTTTCTCGAAGATTTCCAGGGGGTCGCTGTTCTTGCGTTCTTTAACCTTTTCCAGCGCGCCATAAACGATACGCTCGGCAACGGCTTTCTTGCCGCTTTCCATCACGTGGTTCATGAACTTGGCCAGAATTTGGCTTCCGTATTTTGGATCGTCAAGCACTTCGCGCTTGGCTGCTACGCGTCTTCTTGGCATGGATAAGCCCTCAAACGGTCTTCAGGTTCGCTCGGAATTAGTGCCCTTTCGGGACGCCTCCGACCTTACTCTTATCGACTCAGAAAATAAGATGATTCAGTTTTACAAAAAGCCGCTACTACTTAGGCTTCTTGGTACCGTACTTCGAACGACCCTGGTTACGACCTTTAACGCCGGAAGTATCCAAGGAGCCGCGTACGGTGTGGTAACGAACACCTGGCAAGTCTTTTACACGACCGCCGCGGATCAGTACCACGCTGTGTTCTTGCAGGTTGTGGCCTTCACCGCCGATGTACGAGGAAACCTCGAAACCGTTGGTCAGGCGCACACGGCATACTTTACGCAGTGCCGAGTTAGGTTTTTTCGGCGTAGTGGTATACACGCGAGTGCATACGCCACGACGTTGCGGGCAGTTCTGCAGCGCAGGCACGTCGGATTTCTCGACGATACGCTTACGCGGCTGACGTACCAGCTGGTTGATAGTTGCCATCTACTAGCTCCACTGTTGTCTTGCGACGCTATTGTCTTGCAAGAAAAGCAAAATGGCAGGAACGAATTCCCGCCAAATTTAGGGGTACAAGAGTCTAAAGAGGATCTTGTCCCCAGTCAAGGCAAGGCCCCGACCTCCCCCTCCATCGAACCGGGACAATTCTGTCTCGTTCCGACGAACGGGGCTGCCAGGGCCCGGTCTTATTTACCGCAGAACTCAGTTACCGCTTGAGTTCAGTGCTTCGGTCAGTGCAGCTTCCACTTCACTGGCGCTTACGCGCAACGGCTTGTCGAGTTCACGGCGACGCTTACGCTCGCTGTGGTAGGCCAAACCGGTACCGGCCGGGATCAGACGACCCACAACCACGTTTTCTTTCAGGCCGCGCAGGTAATCGCGCTTGCCGGTTACCGCTGCTTCGGTCAGTACGCGAGTGGTCTCCTGGAAGGAGGCCGCCGAGATGAACGACTCAGTGGACAACGACGCCTTGGTGATACCCAGCAACACACGAGTGAACTTGGAAACGAATTTCTCGTCGTTCGCCAGGCGCTCGTTCTCTACCAGTACGTGAGTCAGTTCCATCTGGTCGCCCTTGATGAAACTCGAATCGCCGGATTCAGCGATTTCAACTTTACGCAGCATCTGACGCAGGATGGTCTCGATGTGCTTATCGTTGATCTTCACGCCTTGCAGACGATAAACGTCCTGGATCTCGTTAACGATGTACTTGGCCAGCGCACTCACACCCAGCAGACGCAGAATGTCGTGTGGATCGCTCGGGCCGTCGGAGATAACTTCGCCGCGGTTTACCTGTTCGCCTTCGAAGACGTTCAGGTGACGCCACTTCGGAATCAGCTCTTCGTACGGATCGCTACCGTCGTTCGGCGTAATGACCAGACGGCGCTTGCCTTTGGTTTCTTTACCGAACGCGATGGTGCCGCTGACTTCAGCCAGAATCGACGCTTCTTTCGGACGACGAGCTTCGAACAAGTCGGCAACACGCGGCAGACCACCGGTGATGTCACGGGTTTTCGAAGTTTCTTGCGGGATACGAGCGATAACATCACCGATCGCGATCTTCGCACCATCCGCAACACCGACCAGGGCGTTGGCTGGCAGGAAGTACTGAGCGATAACGTCAGTGCCTGGCAGCAACAGATCCTTGCCGTTGTCATCAACCATCTTCACGGCAGGACGGATATCTTTGCCTGCAGCTGGACGGTCTTTGGCGTCGAGTACTTCAATGTTGGTCATACCGGTCAATTCGTCAGTCTGACGCTTGATCGTGATGCCTTCTTCCATGCCCACGTAGGTCACGGTACCTTTCATTTCGGTAACGATTGGGTGAGTGTGCGGATCCCACTTGGCCACGATTGCGCCAGCGTCGACCTTGTCACCTTCTTTAACCGAAATCACAGCACCGTACGGCAGCTTGTAACGCTCACGCTCACGACCGTAGTCATCAGCGATTGCCAGCTCACCGGAACGGGACACAGCTACCAAGTGGCCATCCACTCGCTCAACGTGCTTCAGGTTGTGCAGACGGACGGTACCGCCATTCTTCACCTGAACGCTGTCGGCTGCGGAGGTCCGGCTTGCCGCACCACCGATGTGGAACGTACGCATGGTCAGCTGGGTACCCGGCTCACCGATGGACTGGGCAGCGATAACGCCGACCGCTTCACCGATGTTCACCTGGTGACCACGAGCCAAGTCACGGCCGTAGCACTTGGCGCAAATGCCGTAGCGGGTTTCGCAGCTGATCGGCGAGCGAACAATCACTTCGTCGATGCTGTTGAGTTCGATGAACTCGACCCACTTTTCATCTACCAGGGTGCCGGCAGGAACAATGACTTCCTCGGTGCCTGGCTTGAATACGTCACGGGCGATTACTCGACCCAGTACGCGCTCACCCAACGGCTCTACAACGTCGCCGCCTTCGATGTGCGGAGTCATCAGCAGACCGTGTTCGGTACCGCAGTCAACTTCAGTCACAACCAAGTCTTGCGCAACGTCTACCAGACGACGAGTCAGGTAACCGGAGTTAGCGGTTTTCAACGCGGTATCCGCCAGACCTTTACGAGCACCGTGAGTCGAGATGAAGTACTGAAGTACGCTCAAACCTTCACGGAAGTTCGCAGTAATCGGCGTTTCGATGATGGAACCGTCCGGCTTGGCCATCAGGCCACGCATACCGGCGAGCTGACGGATCTGCGCAGCAGAACCCCGTGCGCCCGAGTCGGCCATCATATACATCGAGTTGAACGACTCTTGATCGACTTCCACGCCATGACGGTCGATAACGCGCTCTTTCGAGAGGTTCGACATCATCGCCTTCGACACTTCGTCGTTGGCCTTGGACCAAAGGTCGATCACTTTGTTGTACTTCTCGCCCTGGGTTACCAGGCCGGAGGCGTACTGGCTTTCGATCTCTTTCACTTCATCGGTAGCAGCACCGATGATGGCGGCTTTCTCGTCGGGGATAACGAAGTCGTTAACACCGATGGAAACGCCGGAAATGGTCGAATAAGCAAAACCGGTGTACATCAACTGGTCAGCGAAGATAACGGTCTCTTTCAAACCAACCACGCGGTAGCACTGGTTGATCAGCTTGGAGATCGCCTTTTTCTTCATTGGCTGGTTGACCACGTCGTACGACAGGCCAGGTGGAACAACCTGGAACAACAGCGCACGGCCGACAGTGGTGTCGACGATACGGGTGTTCTTGACGCTGCCACCATCACGATCGTTGATGGTTTCGTGGATGCGGACTTTAACCTTGGCGTGCAGTGCGGCTTCGCCGGCACGGAACACACGGTCAACTTCCTGCAGATCCGCGAACACACGACCTTCGCCCTTGGCGTTGATCGCTTCACGAGTCATGTAGTACAGACCCAATACAACGTCCTGCGACGGAACGATGATTGGCTCACCGTTGGCTGGAGACAGAATGTTGTTGGTCGACATCATCAACGCACGCGCTTCCAACTGGGCTTCCAGTGTCAGCGGTACGTGCACGGCCATTTGGTCGCCGTCGAAGTCGGCGTTGTACGCAGCACAGACCAGAGGGTGCAGCTGGATAGCCTTACCTTCGATCAGTACCGGTTCAAACGCCTGGATACCCAGACGGTGAAGGGTCGGTGCACGGTTGAGGAGAACCGGGTGTTCACGGATCACTTCAGCGAGAACGTCCCAAACCTCTGGCAGTTCGCGCTCGACCATCTTCTTGGCGGCCTTGATGGTGGTCGCGAGACCACGCATTTCCAGCTTGCCGAAAATGAACGGCTTGAACAGCTCGAGAGCCATCTTCTTCGGCAGACCGCACTGGTGCAGACGCAGGGTCGGGCCTACGGTAATTACCGAACGACCGGAGTAGTCAACACGCTTACCGAGCAAGTTCTGACGGAAACGACCTTGCTTACCCTTGATCATGTCAGCCAGGGATTTCAGAGGACGCTTGTTCGAACCGGTGATAGCGCGGCCACGACGACCGTTGTCGAGCAGAGCATCGACAGCTTCTTGCAACATACGCTTTTCGTTGCGCACGATGATGTCCGGAGCGGACAGGTCGAGCAGACGCTTCAAGCGGTTGTTACGGTTGATCACGCGACGGTACAGGTCGTTGAGGTCGGAAGTCGCGAAGCGACCGCCATCCAACGGCACCAGCGGACGCAGGTCTGGCGGCAGAACCGGCAGAACGGTCAGCACCATCCACTCTGGCAAGTTGCCGGAACCCTGGAAGGCTTCCATCAACTTCAGACGTTTGGACAGTTTCTTGATCTTGGTTTCGGAGTTGGTTTGCGGAATTTCTTCACGCAGGCGGCCAATCTCGTGCTCCAGGTCGATAGCGTGCAGCAGTTCGCGGACAGCTTCGGCACCCATGCGGGCATCGAAATCGTCGCCGAACTCTTCCAGCGCTTCGAAGTACTGCTCGTCGTTCAGCAGCTGACCTTTTTCAAGGGTGGTCATGCCTGGGTCGATAACGACATAGCTCTCGAAGTAGAGAACGCGCTCGATATCACGCAGGGTCATGTCCATCAGCAAGCCGATACGGGACGGCAGCGATTTCAGGAACCAGATGTGGGCAACCGGCGAAGCCAGTTCGATGTGCGCCATGCGCTCACGACGAACCTTGGCCAGTGCAACTTCAACGCCGCACTTCTCGCAGATCACACCACGGTGCTTCAAGCGCTTGTACTTACCGCACAGGCACTCGTAATCCTTTACCGGGCCAAAGATCTTGGCGCAGAACAGGCCGTCACGTTCTGGTTTGAACGTACGGTAGTTGATGGTTTCCGGCTTTTTAACTTCACCGAACGACCACGAACGGATCATCTCAGGCGATGCCAATCCAATACGGATGGCGTCGAACTCTTCGACTTGACCCTGGTTTTTCAGCAAATTCAGTAGGTCTTTCAAGGCCTTTCCTCCTGGCGGAGCAGAGAGCGGGCTAAACAGCCCCGCTCTCGATTCGCGTCACGTGTTATTCGGTTTCCAGATCGATATCGATGCCGAGGGAACGAATTTCTTTGATCAACACGTTGAAGGACTCGGGCATGCCCGGCTCCATACGGTGATCGCCGTCCACGATGTTTTTGTACATCTTGGTCCGACCGTTCACATCGTCCGACTTCACTGTGAGCATTTCTTGCAGAGTGTAAGCAGCACCGTATGCTTCCAGTGCCCAGACCTCCATCTCCCCGAAACGCTGACCACCGAACTGAGCCTTACCACCCAGCGGCTGCTGGGTAACCAGGCTGTACGAACCGGTAGAACGAGCGTGCATCTTGTCGTCTACCAAGTGGTTCAGCTTCAGCATGTACATGTAGCCAACAGTAACCGGGCGCTCAAACTTGTTGCCGGTACGGCCGTCGAACAGCTGCATCTGGCCGCTTTCCGGCAGGTCTGCCAGTTTCAGCATGGCCTTGATTTCGCTTTCCTTGGCACCGTCGAACACCGGGGTAGCCATTGGAACGCCGCCGCGCAGGTTCTTCGCCAGATCCAGGATTTCCTGGTCGGAGAAGGTGTCCAGCTCTTCGTTGCGACCGCCGATCTCGTTGTAGATCTCGTGCAGGAACTTGCGCAGGTCAGCAACCTTGCGCTGCTCTTCGATCATACGGTTGATCTTCTCGCCCAGACCTTTGGCCGCGAGGCCCAGGTGGGTTTCAAGGATCTGACCAACGTTCATACGCGAAGGTACGCCCAACGGGTTGAGGACGACATCGACCGGGGTGCCATTGGCATCGTGCGGCATGTCTTCAACCGGCATGATCACGGAGACCACACCTTTGTTACCGTGACGACCGGCCATCTTGTCGCCCGGCTGGATGCGGCGACGGATTGCCAGGTAAACCTTGACGATTTTCAGCACGCCTGGAGCCAGGTCATCGCCCTGCTGCAGTTTGCGCTTCTTGTCTTCGAACTTGTCGTCCAGCAGACGGCGACGATCAACGATGTAGGCCTGGGCCTTCTCGAGCTGCTCGTTCAGAGCATCTTCAGCCATGCGCAGTTTGAACCACTGGCCGTGCTCAAGACCGTCGAGTACTTCGTCGGTGATGTCCTGACCTTTCTTCAGACCTGCGCCGCCTTCAGCCTTGTGGCCTACCAGGGCGGAACGCAGACGTTCGAAGGTCGCGCCTTCAACGATACGGAACTCTTCGTTCAGATCCTTGCGGATCTCGTCGAGTTGAGTCTTCTCGATGGACAGTGCACGAGCATCACGCTCAACGCCGTCACGGGTGAAGACCTGTACGTCGATGACAGTACCCTTGGTACCGGTAGGTACACGCAGGGAGGTGTCTTTAACGTCGCTGGCTTTTTCGCCGAAGATGGCACGCAACAGCTTCTCTTCCGGAGTCAGTTGGGTCTCGCCTTTCGGAGTGACCTTACCTACCAGAATGTCGCCTGCGCCAACTTCAGCACCTACGTAAACGATACCGGCTTCGTCCAGCTTGTTCAGTGCAGCTTCACCCACGTTCGGGATGTCTGCAGTGATTTCCTCTGGCCCAAGCTTGGTGTCACGTGCCACACAGGTCAGTTCCTGAATGTGGATCGTGGTGAAGCGATCTTCCTGAACCACACGCTCGGACAGGCAGATGGAGTCTTCGAAGTTGTAACCGTTCCAGGCCATGAACGCGATGCGCATGTTCTGACCCAGTGCCAGCTCACCCATATCGGTGGACGGACCGTCTGCCATGATGTCGCTGCGCTGAACCCGATCACCCTTGCTCACCAGCGGACGCTGGTTGATGCAGGTGTTCTGGTTGGAGCGGGTGTATTTGGTCAGGTTGTAGATGTCGACACCGGCTTCGCCAGTTTCAACTTCGTCATCGGCAACACGAACCACGATACGGCTGGCATCAACGGAGTCGATCACGCCGCCACGACGAGCCACGACGCAAACGCCGGAGTCACGGGCTACGTTACGCTCCATGCCGGTACCTACCAGCGGCTTGTCAGCACGCAGGGTGGGTACAGCCTGACGCTGCATGTTGGAACCCATCAACGCACGGTTGGCGTCATCGTGTTCCAGGAACGGGATCAGCGACGCTGCAACCGAAACTACCTGCTTCGGCGATACGTCCATCAAGGTGACGTCTTCCGGCGCCTTGACGGTGAACTCGTTCAAGTGACGAACAGCTACCAGCTCGTCGATCAGCATTTTCTTGTCGTTCATCGTGGCCGAAGCCTGAGCGATCACGTGATCAGCTTCTTCGATGGCAGACAGGAACACGATCTCATCGGTGACCAGTGCGTCTTTCACCACACGGTACGGGCTCTCGAGGAAGCCGTACTGGTTGGTGCGCGCATAAGCAGCCAGGGAGTTGATCAGGCCGATGTTCGGACCTTCCGGCGTTTCAATCGGGCATACACGACCGTAGTGAGTCGGGTGTACGTCACGAACTTCAAAGCCTGCACGCTCACGGGTCAGACCGCCCGGGCCCAGTGCGGAAACACGGCGCTTGTGGGTGATCTCGGAAAGCGGGTTGTTCTGGTCCATGAACTGCGAGAGCTGGCTGGAACCGAAGAACTCTTTCACCGCCGCAGCCACTGGCTTGGCGTTGATCAGGTCTTGTGGCATCAGGCCTTCGCTTTCGGCCATCGACAGACGCTCTTTGACCGCACGCTCAACACGTACCAGGCCAACGCGGAACTGGTTCTCGGCCATTTCGCCTACGCAGCGAACACGACGGTTACCCAGGTGGTCGATGTCATCGACGATGCCTTTACCGTTACGGATGTCGACCAGGGTCTTCAGTACCGCGACGATGTCTTCCTTGCACAACACGCCCGAACCTTCGATCTCGGTACGACCGATACGACGGTTGAACTTCATCCGGCCGACCGCAGACAGGTCATAGCGCTCAGGGCTGAAGAACAGGTTGTTGAACAGGGTCTCGGCAGCGTCTTTGGTTGGTGGCTCGCCAGGACGCATCATGCGATAGATCTCGACCAGCGCTTCCAATTGGTTGCTGGTGGAGTCGATCTTCAAGGTGTCGGATACGAACGGACCGCAGTCGATGTCGTTGGTGTACAGGGTCTCGATGCGAACAACCTGGGACTTGGCGATTTTCGCCAGGATCTCGGTGTTCAGCTCGGTGTTGCATTCAGCCAGGATTTCGCCGGTGGCCGGGTGCACGATGACCTTGGCGGTGGTGCGACCCAGGACGTAGTCCAGAGGCACTTCCAACGTCTTGATACCGGCTTTTTCGATCTGGTTGATGTGGCGCGCGGTAATACGGCGGCCGGCTTCAACGATGACCTTGCCCTTGTCGTCCTGGATGTCCAGAACGGCAATCTCACCACGCAGGCGCTGAGGCACCAGCTCCAGGCTGAGGGTTTCGCCGCTCAGGTGGAATACGTTAGTGGTGTAGAAGGCATCCAGCACTTGCTCAGTGGTATAGCCGAGCGCGCGCAGCAGTACCGAGGCCGGCAGCTTGCGACGACGGTCGATACGCACGAACACGCAGTCTTTCGGGTCGAACTCGAAGTCCAACCACGAACCACGGTACGGAATGATCCGCGCGGAGTACAGGAGCTTGCCGGAGCTGTGCGTCTTGCCGCGGTCGTGGTCGAAGAACACGCCCGGGGAACGGTGCAGCTGGGAAACGATAACGCGCTCGGTACCGTTGATAACGAAGGTACCGTTCTCAGTCATCAGGGGAATTTCACCCATGTAGACTTCTTGCTCTTTGATGTCCTTGATCGCTTTGTTCGACGACTCTTTGTCGAAGATGATCAGACGGACTTTTACCCGCAAAGGTACGGCGTACGTAACACCGCGCAACACGCATTCTTTGACATCAAATGCCGGTTCGCCCAGGCGATAACCGACGTACTCCAGCGCAGCATTGCCGGAGTAGCTGATGATCGGGAAAACGGATTTGAAGGCCGCATGCAGGCCCACGTCGCGGAACTGATCTTTGGTCGCTCCCGCCTGCAAGAATTCACGATACGAATCCAGCTGGATAGCCAGAAGGTACGGGACATCCATGACGTCCGGCAACTTGCTAAAGTCCTTGCGGATACGTTTTTTCTCAGTATATGAGTAAGCCATCAGCGTTCCCCAGCTTGGTCACCTGCTTGTTTGGCCCCTCCCGACGGGAGCAGCCAGAAAATCTTGCAAACCCCATGGTTTGCGCCACCGCATCGGGTGGTTACAGCGCGTTAGAGGCGACGACCGAGTCGATTGCCAATAACGGAAAAAGGCCGGTGGCAAGAGCCACCAGCCATCAGCCTTCAGCTTAACGCTTGGGCTGGAGACGCAAGGTCGATGCTTACTTCAGCTCGACTTTAGCGCCTGCTTCTTCCAGCACTGCTTTAGCTTTGTCAGCTGCGTCTTTCGACACTGCTTCCAGAACCTGGGCAGGGGCGCCGTCAACTACTGCCTTGGCTTCTTTCAGGCCCAGACCGGTCAGTTCACGTACTGCCTTGATCACGTTTACTTTCTTCTCGCCAGCTTCCAGCAGCATGACGTTGAATTCGGTTTGCTCTTCAGCAGCAACAGCAGCAACAGCTGGGCCAGCCGAAGCAGCGGCAGCGGAAACACCGAATTTTTCTTCGAAAGCTTTGATCAGCTCAACAACCTGCAGAACCGACATTTCAGCTACGGCGTTGAGGATATCGTCTTGGGAGATAGACATTGCTGTAATTCCTGAATTGGGGGACGGCCTACGCGGCCATCGAAATAAACAAAAATACGCGAGAGGAGATGCTCAGCCTTAGGCTGCGGCAGCTTCTTTTTGCTCGCGAACTGCGGCCAGAGTACGAGCCAACTTGCTGGTAGCGCCTTGAATCACGCTCATCAGCTGAGAAATAGCTTCGTTACGGGTCGGCAGTGTTGCCAGTACGTCGATTTGGTTAGCTGCGAGGAACTTGCCCTCGAACGCAGCTGCCTTGATCTCGAACTTATCCTGACTCTTGGCGAATTCTTTGAACAAACGGGCAGCAGCGCCTGGATGTTCTTTGGAGAACGCGATCAGAGTCGGGCCGGTGAACACGTCGTTGAGGACACTGTATTCAGTGTCAGCAACAGCGCGCTTGAGCAGGGTGTTACGTACAACACGTACGTATACGCCAGCTTCACGAGCCTCTTTACGGAGTCCGGTCATAGCGCCTACTGTCACACCACGGGCATCAGCCACGACAGCGGACAGAGCAGCTTTGGCAGCCTCGTTGACTTCAGCGACGATGGCCTTCTTGTCTTCGAGATTAATTGCCACGGGTTTAACTCCTGCTTGTTACCGTTTCATCTGGCCTGGGCCGGATGTCGTTTTGGTGTCTGATTCGGTAAGGAACCGGGAGCACCATCTGCGTAGGCTTGTGGTTTAAGACTTGCGTCGCCTACGGTCTTGGATAGCCCCCGCCAGGCAGGGACCCCAATTTTTCAATTGGCACAATTACTTGCGCCAATTTGTGTCTTATACGTCCAACGAGCCTTGGTCGATGACCAGACCTGGGCCCATAGTGGTGCTCAGGGTAACGCGCTTGACGTAGATACCTTTCGAGGAAGCCGGCTTGATACGCTTCAGATCAGCGATCAGGGCTTCAACGTTTTCCTTCAGCTTGACGGCATCAAAGCCGACTTTGCCAACGGAGGTGTGAATGATGCCGTTTTTGTCGGTGCGATAACGAACCTGACCAGCCTTGGCGTTTTTAACCGCGGTAGCTACGTCTGGAGTTACGGTGCCGACTTTAGGGTTAGGCATCAGACCACGTGGACCGAGGATCTGACCCAACTGACCTACAACGCGCATTGCATCCGGGGAAGCAATGACGACGTCATAGTTCAGGTCGCCGCCTTTCATTTCGGCAGCCAGGTCGTCCATGCCAACGCGATCAGCGCCGGCGGCCAGAGCAGCTTCAGCTGCCGGGCCTTGGGTGAAGACAGCTACACGTACAGTCTTGCCAGTACCGTGTGGCAGCACAGTAGCGCTACGAACGACCTGGTCAGATTTACGTGGGTCAACACCCAGGTTTACAGCAACGTCAACAGACTCGCTGAACTTGACAGTCGACAGCTCGGTCAGCAGAGCAGCAGCGTCTACAAAGTTGTAGGACTTGCCCGCCTCGATTTTGCCGGCGATAGCCTTTTGGCGCTTGGTCAGCTTAGCCATTACACACCCTCCACGTTAAGGCCCATGCTACGAGCAGAACCGGCGATGGTACGCACGGCTGCATCCATATCAGCTGCAGTCAGATCCGCGTTTTTGGTTTTCGCGATTTCTTCCAGCTGAGCACGGGTCACAGTGCCAACCTTAACGGTGTTAGGACGAGCGGAACCGCTAGTCAGACCAGCAGCTTTCTTCAACAGAACCGAAGCCGGGGTCGACTTGGTTTCGAAGGTGAAGCTACGGTCGCTGTATACAGTGATGATCACTGGAGTCGGCAGACCTGGCTCAATACCCTGAGTACGGGCGTTGAAGGCCTTGCAGAATTCCATGATGTTCACGCCGTGCTGACCCAGAGCTGGACCAACAGGTGGGCTTGGGTTGGCCTGAGCGGCCTTCACTTGCAGCTTGATGTAAGCGGTAATCTTCTTGGCCATGAGGCACTCCAATTACGGGTTCGAACGCCTCGAAAGGCTCCCCGGTTACTTGCGCGTTTATCCCAGTGACGACAAAACCCCACAGCCTAAGGCTGCGGGGTTGGGATGCTTGCTCAGCTAGACTTTTTCGACCTGGCTGAACTCTAGCTCTACCGGAGTAGAGCGACCGAAAATGAGCACTGCCACTTGGATCCGGCTCTTTTCGTAGTTAACTTCTTCAACAGTGCCGTTAAAATCTGCAAACGGACCGTCAGTGACACGAACAACCTCACCCGGCTCGAACAACGTCTTCGGCTTGGGTTTGTCGCTGCCATCAGCAACACGCCGCAGAATCGCTTCTGCTTCTTTGTCGGTGATCGGAGCAGGCTTATCAGCGGTACCGCCGATGAAACCCATGACGCGAGGAGTGTCCTTGACCAAGTGCCAAGTACCCTCATTCATGTCCATTTGAACCAGCACGTAGCCAGGGAAGAACTTGCGCTCGCTTTTGCGTTTCTGGCCATTACGCATCTCAACCACTTCTTCAGTGGGAACCAGAATTTCGCCGAAGCCATCTTCCATGCCTGCCAGCTTTACGCGCTCTAGCAAAGAGCGCATGACATGCTTCTCGTAACCCGAGTAAGCATGCACAACGTACCAACGCTTAGCCACGGGACACCCTTAGCCAACAATCAAGGAAACAAGCCAGCCGAGCAGGGAATCAAGCCCCCACAACAGCAACGCCATAACCAGAACAACAGCTACCACGATCAACGTGGTCTGCGTGGTTTCTTGGCGAGTCGGCCAAACGACTTTACGGATCTCGGTACGAGCTTCCTTCACCAGGACCGCAAACGACTTGCCTTTTGCAGTCTGCAGGCCAACAAAGGCAGCGACAGCAGCAAGGGCGAGCAATGCGAGGACACGGTACAGGATCGGCGACGCAGAGTAGTACTGGTTGCCAACAACGCCTACGACCACAATAGCGACTACTACCAGCCACTTGAGCAGATCGAAGCGAGAGCCTTGAGCTTCAGCCTTAGGAGTCATCTATGAAGATCCTGTGAAAAGAAAGCCAGATACACCAAGTGAATCTGGCAGGTCAGGAGGGAATCGAACCCCCAACCTACGGTTTTGGAGACCGTCGCTCTGCCAATTGAGCTACTGACCTAAAACAAAATCAGGCCGACAATTATGCCGATCTGAAAAAGACTTTACAACAACAAACCCCTGCAGACCCGAAACCAACCCAAACAAGACAGCGAAAGAGAGCGGAATCAATCAGAGGCAGCTGTTAAAACAAAGGCAGATATTTTCATATCTGCCTTGTTATATGGAGCTCTTGAGCGGATTTGAACCGCTGACCTCACCCTTACCAAGGGTGTGCTCTACCAACTGAGCTACAAGAGCGAAACAACTTGCACAACCTGCAAACTTGGAGCGGGTAGCGGGAATCGAACCCGCATCATCAGCTTGGAAGGCTGAGGTTCTACCACTAAACTATACCCGCGGAGCTTGCAGCTCACGCTAAAATGGTGGAGGGGGAAGGATTCGAACCTTCGAAGTCGTAGACGTCAGATTTACAGTCTGATCCCTTTGGCCGCTCGGGAACCCCTCCTAAGCGAGCCGGCATTCTACATCATGCCAGCCTTCTGTCAAGCATTTTCTCATTTAAAAATATGAGGTTAGCTGCGTTGACCTTCGCCTCACCTTGCTGACCCAAAAGGTCTTCACTGCGAAGCGGGCGCCATTCTATGCAAACTATTCGAAGGTTGCAATGCCTTCGCACGGCATTATTTTATGTTTTAACTCATTGAATTCATTAGCAAGGTTTTCAAAGGGCAGATCATCGGCCAGGCGTCGGCTTTCAGGGGCGACTCGCAGCCAGTATCCCGGCGCATCAGGCAGGTTCAGCGATTGCAGTTTGACCTTGATATCCAGGCTTGTGAGGCGCTGCTCAACGGACTGAACCTCTTTTTGATCAGCCAGGCCGCCGATGTACAGGCACGCAGCCGGCGCCTCAGGCGCTTTTACCCTGTCTCGCCGCACCATGGCATCAGCCGACTCACTTAACAGCCGGATGTCTTGCTGAGACCCCCGGTAGAGTGCCAAAGGCGTGACATCTTTAGCCCTCAACGGTGCTTCCTGCTGATGCCAGATGTAATAGAAGACATTGAGGACCAGCAAAAGCAGAAACAGCCAACGCATAAAAACCTCAGGACAAAGGGCAAGCCATCGCCAAGCCAACAAAAACCAGATCAGGGACGAGCCTTCCGTGAGGCACCGCATCCGCCACCAGCTCGGCATCTCCACCGGTAAGGAAGACGGTGAAGTCAGCCCCCCAATAGCTACGAGCCAACTCCAACTGAGTGAGCACGAACCCTCTCAGCATAAGCGTACAGCCGCGCTCTACCGCCTCTACAGTTGTGCGGCCCGGAGACAGGGCCTCAAGGGCACGCTCAGCGGCAATATCGTCATAGCGTATTTTGCGGGTATGCGTTCGTAGCTGGTTACGCATAAGCGGCATACCAGGACAAATAAAGCCTCCGAGGTGCTCGCCGTCCGCGGCAATGAAGTCCGCGGTCGCCGCGGTGCCAAAATCGAGCACCAGGCACGCGCCCGACGCCAACTGAAAACCGCCCAACATAGCGAGCCAGCGATCCAGGCCCAGGCGTTCGAAATCTTCATACCCATTCCGCACCCCGCCCATCTGCCTTGCTGAAGCGGCGCAGAGCACGTTGACGCCAAACGCTTTTACCAGGGTAGCGACCAGTTGATTCGTCTCATCCGAGGCACGAACACTCACTAAGCGGCAATCCTTTAACGCGAGCCCCGTGAGCGCGAACAGGCTATCGATCAGAGAGGCATCCGACCCGACGACGCCCTCTGCAAAGATGCGCGCCCTATCCGACTCAAGCACTCGCCATTTTATAAAGCTATTCCCACAGTCGAGCTCAAGAATCATCACGCAACCTCAGGCTTAGCTCACCACCGCTATATACTTTTTCAACACCATCCACGCTTAACCGTAGCGCACCCTGTCCGTCGATCCCCAATACCACTCCATCAATCTGATTCACACCCGCGATGAGCGAAACCGATCGACCCTGCCACAGATGGCTCTGCTCCCATTCACTCTGGATGGTGGAAAAACCGGAAGCCTGGTGGCGATCAAGATAAGCCTGCAGTTGCACGCCAAGACGCGCTACCAGGTAGTTACGATCAACAGCACTGCCGGTCTCCAACTGTACGGAGGTCCATTGCTGATCGACCTCTTCGGCCTTCTGCATATTCACATTAATGCCGATACCCAGGACGACATGGCAGACATCAGCAGGATCACCAACCAGCTCCAGGAGAATCCCGGCGATTTTTTTCTGCTCCACCAAAACGTCATTTGGCCACTTCAACCCGGCATTGCGAACCCCCGCATCCCGCAGCGCCTGCATAACCGCCAATCCGACTACCAGGCTTAGGCCCTCCAACTGGCGCATACCGCCATCGATCCGCAGCACGAGACTGTAGTAGACGTTTTGAGCGAAAGGACTGATCCACTTCCGCCCTCGCCTTCCCCTGCCGGCAGTTTGCTGCTCTGAAAGCACGAGAAACGGCGCGGTGCGGCCCGCCTCGATAAGGCGCAATGCCTCGGCATTGGTAGAGTCAATGGAGTCAAAGATATAAACAGGCCATGCAGGAACAGGCACATGCCGACCAATTTCGTCAGCATTTAAGAACACCAGAGGCGAAGCCAACTGATACCCTCGACCGCGGACTTTATGGATGGGTAGATTCAATTCTGCCTCGAGATGCTGAAGCTGCTTCCACACAGCACTGCGACTGACACCCAAGGCAGCACCAAGCGCTTCCCCGGAGTGGAATCGACCATCTTTTAGAAGTTTCAACAACGTCAGCATGCAAGTCTCGCCTCACAATGAGGCAGGCATAATAGCCATGCATAAGGCCATTGCATAGAAAGGCAAGACTTTGGCATTGAAGATACCTGAAGACGGTCGCAACACTTTTCAACCGCCCAAAACAAAACCCCTGATCGCGTTAGCAATCAGGGGTTCTGGAATTTAATCTTGACGATGACCTACTCTCACATGGGGAAACCCCACACTACCATCGGCGATGCATCGTTTCACTGCTGAGTTCGGCATGGGATCAGGTGGTTCCAATGCTCTATGGTCGTCAAGAAATTCGGGTACTGAGTCGTGGCCAGTTGGCCTCGCTTCAGCAAATTGGGTATGTGACAGCTTTCGGTGTTTGCAAGAATCGAACTTTCGGTTCATTTCGTCTTCACACACCGCAATCTGGTGCCTTTTCAGGTCAGCAAATTGCTTGGGTGTTATATGGTCAAGCCTCACGGGCAATTAGTATTGGTTAGCTCAACGCCTCACAGCGCTTACACACCCAACCTATCAACGTCGTAGTCTTCGACGGCCCTTCAGGGAACTCAAGGTTCCAGTGAGATCTCATCTTGAGGCTAGTTTCCCGCTTAGATGCTTTCAGCGGTTATCTATTCCGAACATAGCTACCCGGCAATGCCACTGGCGTGACAACCGGAACACCAGAGGTTCGTCCACTCCGGTCCTCTCGTACTAGGAGCAGCCCCTCTCAAATCTCAAACGTCCACGGCAGATAGGGACCGAACTGTCTCACGACGTTCTAAACCCAGCTCGCGTACCACTTTAAATGGCGAACAGCCATACCCTTGGGACCGGCTTCAGCCCCAGGATGTGATGAGCCGACATCGAGGTGCCAAACACCGCCGTCGATATGAACTCTTGGGCGGTATCAGCCTGTTATCCCCGGAGTACCTTTTATCCGTTGAGCGATGGCCCTTCCATACAGAACCACCGGACCACTAAGACCTACTTTCGTACCTGCTCGACGTGTCTGTCTCGCAGTCAAGCGCGCTTTTGCCTTTATACTCTACGACCGATTTCCGACCGGTCTGAGCGCACCTTCGTACTCCTCCGTTACTCTTTAGGAGGAGACCGCCCCAGTCAAACTACCCACCATACACTGTCCTCAATCCGGATAACGGACCTGAGTTAGAACCTCAAAGTTGCCAGGGTGGTATTTCAAGGTTGGCTCCACGCGAACTGGCGTCCACG
This sequence comes from Pseudomonas sp. PAMC 25886, assembly GCF_000242655.1. NCBI lineage: Bacteria > Pseudomonadati > Pseudomonadota > Gammaproteobacteria > Pseudomonadales > Pseudomonadaceae > Pseudomonas > Pseudomonas sp. PAMC 25886. The sequence continues at coordinate 1,294 of NZ_AHHC01000067.1, read as the reverse complement.
CTTCAAAGCCTCCCACCTATCCTACACAAGCAAATTCAAAGTCCAGTGCAAAGCTATAGTAAAGGTTCACGGGGTCTTTCCGTCTAGCCGCGGATACACTGCATCTTCACAGCGATTTCAATTTCACTGAGTCTCGGGTGGAGACAGCGCCGCCATCGTTACGCCATTCGTGCAGGTCGGAACTTACCCGACAAGGAATTCCGCTACCTTAGGACCGTTATAGTTACGGCCGCCGTTTACCGGGGCTTCGATCAAGAGCTTCGCGTTAGCTAACCCCATCAATTAACCTTCCGGCACCGGGCAGGCGTCACACCCTATACGTCCACTTTCGTGTTTGCAGAGTGCTGTGTTTTTAATAAACAGTCGCAGCGGCCTGGTATCTTCGACCGGCATGAGCTTACGGAGCAAGTCCTTCACCCTCACCGGCGCACCTTCTCCCGAAGTTACGGTGCCATTTTGCCTAGTTCCTTCACCCGAGTTCTCTCAAGCGCCTTGGTATTCTCTACCCAACCACCTGTGTCGTTGGGGTACGGTTCCTGGTTACCTGAAGCTTAGAAGCTTTTCTTGGAAGCATGGCATCAACCACTTCGTTAACTAAAAGTTAACTCGTCATCAGCTCTCGGCCTTAGAATCCCGGATTTACCTAAGATTCCAGCCTACCACCTTAAACTTGGACAACCAACGCCAAGCTGGCCTAGCCTTCTCCGTCCCTCCATCGCAATAACCAGAAGTACAGGAATATTAACCTGTTTTCCATCGACTACGCTTTTCAGCCTCGCCTTAGGGACCGACTAACCCTGCGTCGATTAACGTTGCGCAGGAAACCTTGGTCTTTCGGCGTGGGTGTTTTTCACACCCTTTATCGTTCTCATGTCAGCATTCGCACTTCTGATACCTCCAGCAAGCTTCTCAACTCACCTTCACAGGCTTACAGAACGCTCCTCTACCGCATCACCCGAAGGTGATACCCGTAGCTTCGGTGTATGGTTTGAGCCCCGTTACATCTTCCGCGCAGGCCGACTCGACTAGTGAGCTATTACGCTTTCTTTAAAGGGTGGCTGCTTCTAAGCCAACCTCCTAGCTGTCTAAGCCTTCCCACATCGTTTCCCACTTAACCATAACTTTGGGACCTTAGCTGACGGTCTGGGTTGTTTCCCTTTTCACGACGGACGTTAGCACCCGCCGTGTGTCTCCCATGCTCGGCACTTGTAGGTATTCGGAGTTTGCATCGGTTTGGTAAGTCGGGATGACCCCCTAGCCGAAACAGTGCTCTACCCCCTACAGTGATACATGA
>NZ_AHHC01000068.1:0-12159 GCF_000242655.1 Pseudomonas sp. PAMC 25886 | reverse complement strand
AAAACCGCCTCACTGCCGAACACCAAGGCTGGGGCACCCTGCGCTACCGCTACGACGAATGCGGGCAACTCAACTACCTGCGTCTGCCCGACAACAACCGCCTCGCCTTCCATCACGACAAAGGTGGCGACCTTGCCACCATCGAGCTGAATGGCAACCCACTCACCTCACACCTGTTCAAATCCGGCCGCGAACACCAGCGCCAGCAGGGACAACTCCTCAGCCACTACCACTACGACGACCAGGGCCGCCTGCATGCCCATGCCATTACCCAACAGGAACAGCGCCATCAGCGCCGCCAATACGACTATGACAAACGCGGCAACCTCACCCGCATCCTCGATACCCGCAAAGGCCAGCACGACTACCACTACGACCCACTCGACCGCCTGACCCGCGCCAACCACTCGCACGACCTGCAGGAACGCTTCGCCCACGACCCGGCGGGCAACCTGCTGATGCAAGACCGCGTCGGGCCGAGTGTGATCAAAGGCAACCGCCTGCTGATGCAAGGCGATCGTCATTACGACTACGACGCCTTCGGCAATCTCCTGCGCGAACGCCGGGGCCGCGACCAGAAGTTGGTCACCGAATGCCGCTACGACTGCCAACACCGCCTGATCGCCGTCACCCAACCGGACGGCACCCACGCCAGCTACCGCTACGACCCGTTCGGTAGGCGCATCACCAAAACGATAAAAGGCCAAACCACCGAATTTTTCTGGCAAGGCGACATCCTGATTGCCGAGCACAGCGCTGATCATCACCAAAGCTATATCTACGAACCCAACAGCTTCCGCCCGTTAGCACTGCTGAAAGGCTACGGCCCGGAAGACGTAAAACCCTTCCACTACCAACTCGACCACCTCGGCACGCCACAAGAACTCACCGCCCCCGACGGCGAAATCGTCTGGTCCGCGCACTACCGCGCCTACGGCCAAATCGCAAAGCTGGACGTCAACACCGTCACCAACCCGCTGCGCTTCCAGGGCCAATATTTCGACCCGGAAAGCGGGCTGCACTACAACCGTCATCGCTACTACAATCCGGATATTGGTCGCTATCTGACGCCTGATCCCGTGAAACTGGCGGGCGGGCTGAACGGATACCAGTACGTGCCCAACCCGACGGGGTGGGTGGATCCGTTAGGGTTAAACTCGTGCCCAGGAGGCGATGAGTGTAAACCGACCGCCGAGATTGAAGAGCCGAACAAAACAGCACATGTTGCAAAAGGCGACGCTGAATTACCAAAGACAGGGGGGGCGGCGCGAGCGGCTATGTACTCGGCTAACTGGCCAGTCGCAAATCTCAATGAGACCATTGTCAAATTTGGCGGCCACGACCCGTTAGTGACGACTACCGACAAAGGTAAGAAAATCTATAAAAACCCACAAACAGGCATAGAAGTGGTTGAGGACTTAAATGGTGGTTATTTTAGAATCTATGATCCGTCGCTGCCCGGAACCAGAAAATATCTAAGTTTGAATGGAACAATACCAAATAACAAAACCTCGTCATCAGGTAAACAGATGGGCAGAACGCAAAGCGAATATAATGAAGTCACTCACTTCAAAAAGGAATCGCATAAGTGAAGCTAATATCCGTACCCTTGAGCCAAGAAGCATTGGAGCTTTTGGACGTGGATGCATGCCCTAAAAACAAGCTAGAACAGCTCTACATGAGCGAAACCGAATACCGACAATTAACAAACTCAGGAATCATCGACAATATAAACTTAAAGCTTGGAAAAATTATTGACGACTATGAGGACGAGAAAATACAAGGAACCAACGAAATAGAAAACACTCTCTCCATCCTAAAGAGCTCAACAATCCCGGAAAATCCTGAGTTATTAATAAAGTTAATAAATCTCACAAATACGGCTTTGAAAAATAATACCGGGATATTCTTCTTCTTCTGACTCCCTTCGTCCTGATGAACAGCAAGCTTTTCAGGAGCAGCAACGTACGCGCTTCTCCCACCACATCGCCATTAGCCGAGCATCCACCACACCCAACGCAATCGTATCCGTCCCATCAACGACGAATACGACCTTTACCCCATCACTGGCGGCGCCTTCCCTCCATCGCAGGGGCAACCCAACAATCTCTCCGCGCATCTCCACAAAGTGTTTCCACTGGCCCAGCTCCCGCAATTGAGCTACAAGGAGATTACCGCCCGTCTGAATATTGCTCTCCAAGCAAATGGAACAACATTCAAACAACGCCACGCTCCAACGCTCCACGACCCCGCAAGCCACCGAGTCCCGATGAACGATCAGCCTACCCCTTCCCCCTCCGAACGTGACCAGCAAGCCCTGGACTGGTTTACCCGCCTGCGTGGGGAAAACGTGACGTTTCAGGAGCTCAATACGTTTGCGCAGTGGCGCGAAGACCCGCTGAATGCCCACGCCTACCAAAACGCGGAAACGCTATGGCAGTTGCTGGATCGCCCCACCCGGGCAGTACGCAAACCAGATCGCCGGCGGCCGATCTCCCGACGCCGAACCTACGCCACCGCTGCCTGCCTGATACTCGCCGCCGGCGCGATATGGCTGGGAACCCCGCCGATCAGCAGTTGGGGCAGTGACTACACCACCCGCACCGGGCAACAACAGGACATCACCCTGGCCGACGGTTCACACCTGCATCTGGACAGCGACAGCGCGCTCGATATCGACCTCACCTCCGATGAACGCCGGGTAAATCTGCGAAGAGGCCGTGTGTATCTGCAAGTCAGCCACGACAGTCGACCCTTTATTGTGCAAGCCGGCGGCACTCGGATTCGGGCGTTGGGCACCGAGTTTTCCGTCGCGCATAACGACAAGTCGGACGAGGTCATTCTGCTGCTTGGCAGGGTTGAAGTGGCCGCCGCCGGACAACATCAAGTGCTGCAGCCGGGCGAACAGTTGCGCGTGGTGAGCGGGCATGTTCAAGCCCCCCAAGCCGTCGACGCCGAACGCCTGCTGGCCTGGCGAGACGGCCAGCTACGTGTGCGGGACGCACCATTGCGCGAGGTGCTTGAGGAGTTGGTGCGCTATCAAGGCGGCCATGTGATCTGGCTCGACGATAAAGTCGGGCAACGCACCATCAACGCCAGCTTCAACCTGAATCAAGTCGACAGTGCCTTGGACGCCCTGATCAGCAGCCAGAACCTGCGCACCACTGCCCTCACCCACCGAGTGTTGATCGTGCGCGGCTGACTGGACGATGAGCCGAATAGCTTGCACAATCGGCTCACCAAATGAGCCGAATAAGCCTTCTATTCGGCTCACCCACCGAGCACACCGCCATGGATCACCCGAACTGGATCTGGCAACAACCTGACTGGCCGCACTTTCACTGGCAACCGGAGCGCCTCGCACCAGTGCTGCGCGAGTGCACGCAGGCGCAAGGAAAGTTGCTGGGCATGCTCGGTTCGGTCAGCCAGGCGCAGAGTTCGGAGAATGAACTGGATGCCTTGCTGCAAAATATCCTGACCTCCTCGGCAATCGAGGGTGAGCAACTCAACGTCGGCTCGGTACGATCTTCCCTGGCCCGTCGCCTGGGCCTTGAGCAATTGCAGGATGGCTCCGTGAGCCGGCGCAGCGAGGGCCTGGCGGACTTGATGGTGGACGCCACACAACAGTTTGCTCAGCCGTTTACCCTAACCCGTCTATTTAACTGGCATCGATGGTTATTTCCCGCCGAGGAAGCCCGCTTTTCCACGCACGCCTTGAACGTAGGCGCGCTAAGGGGCGATGAGCCGATGCAGGTTGTGTCGGGACGACTGGACCGACCCACTGTGCATTTCGAGGCGCCACCTCGCCAAGGGCTGGCGCAGTCGCTGGGCGATTTCATCGAATGGTTTGAAGCCAGCCGGAATCATGCGGCCCTCGACCCATTGCTGCGCGCAGGCCTCGCGCATTTCTGGTTCGTCACACTGCATCCCTTCGATGATGGTAACGGTCGTCTGACGCGGGCGATTACTGACCTCGCGCTCGCCCAGGCGGAGAACCAGGCGATCCGCTTCTACGCGATGTCGGCGAGCATCCTTGAAGACCGGGCGGGCTATTACCGCGCACTGGAAACCAGTCAAAAAGCCACGCTGGATGTCACCGGTTGGCTTGAGTGGTTCCTGCAAACCCTGCTTCGTAGCCTGCAGCAGGCCATGGCGCGAATTGACCGGGTGCTGGGCAAAAGTCGCTTCTGGCAACGGCATCGGGACCACGCACTCAGCGCTGAACAGACCAAAGTCTTGAATCGCCTGCTCGACGGCGGCGACAAGGGCTTTGAGCACGGGATCAGCGCCGCCCAGTATCAGGCCGTGGCCAAAGTGTCCAAGGCCACGGCGACTCGACATCTGGCCGACCTTCTGGAAAAAAACTGCCTGGTTCGGTTACCCGGCGGCGGCCGTAGTACCCGTTACCAAATCAATACCCAAGGTGACTGATTTACAAGGCAATCCCGCCCACTCATTTGCCCCAATCCCCCATGTCTGCTAGTGTCGCGCCGGTTTACCGTCTACCGGAATAGCCGCCATGGCCCGCAAAAAAGTTGCACTCGATTTCGAACAATCCCTCGCCGACCTGCAAGCTCTGGTCGAGCGTATGGAGAACGGCGAGTTGTCGCTGGAAGACTCGTTGACCGCATTCGAGCAAGGCATCGGCCTGACCCGCGACTGCCAGAGCGCCCTGGCGCAGGCGGAGCAGAAGGTCCAGGTGTTGCTGGAACGCGACGGGGAGCTGGCCGAAGAACCTTTCGATGCGGAACAGCCTGAATGATCGACGCTTATCAGGCCGGCAGCCAGGCCCGGGTCAATGCTGCGCTGGAACCGCTGTTTGTTGCGCCTACCCCTGAATTGGCCCGCCTGTATGAGGCCATGCGCTATAGCGTAATGAACGGCGGCAAGCGCGTGCGCCCGTTGCTCGCCTACGCGGCCTGCGAAGCACTCGGCGCCCAGGCGGAGGAAGCCAACGGCGCCGCCTGTGCGGTGGAGCTGATTCACGCTTATTCCCTGGTGCACGACGATTTGCCGGCGATGGACGACGACGATCTGCGTCGCGGCCAGCCCACCACTCATAAAGCCTTCGATGAAGCCTGCGCGATTCTCGCCGGTGACGGCCTGCAAAGCCTGGCGTTCAGCGCTCTGCTGGACCCGCGCCTGAGCAGCGTCAACGCCGAGATCCGTTTGCGCATGGTCACCGCGCTGGCCTTGGCGGCAGGCCCGGCCGGGATGGTCGGCGGCCAGGCGATTGACTTGGGTTCGGTCGGTTTGAAGCTCGATCAGCAAGCCTTGGAATACATGCACCGCCACAAGACCGGCGCGCTGATCGAGGCCGCCGTGCACCTCGGCGCCCTCGCCAGTGGCCGTGCCGAAGCGGCGCAACTGGCGGCCTTGCAGACCTACGCGCGGGCCATCGGCCTGGCGTTCCAGGTGCAGGACGATATTCTCGACGTTGAAAGCGATACCGCGACCCTCGGCAAACGCCAGGGTGCCGATATCGCACGGGACAAGCCGACTTATCCTTCGCTGCTCGGCCTGGAAGCCGCCAAGGCCTACGCCCTGGAGCTGCGGGACCAGGCACTCGATGCCCTGCGACCTTTCGACGCGGCTGCCGAGCCACTGCGTGACCTGGCGCGGTATATCGTCGAACGCCGCCACTGACAGCACCGGCCTTTTCCACCGCATATCAGCCAAGTTCGGCGCTCTGCGTGGGCAGTTTGCGATGCTTGAGGTAAACTGCCGCCTCTTCTATACCTATAACGATTCGCCTGATGCCCACGACGTTCCAAGAGATTCCCCGCAAGCGCCCGGCCACGCCCCTGCTGGACCGTGCCAACACGCCAGCCGGCCTGCGCCGCCTGGGTGAAGCCGAGCTGGAAACCCTGGCCGATGAGTTGCGCCTGGAATTGCTCTACACGGTCGGCCAGACCGGTGGGCATTTCGGTGCCGGCCTGGGCGTCATCGAGCTGACCATTGCGCTGCATTACGTGTTCGACACCCCGGACGACCGGCTGGTGTGGGACGTGGGTCATCAGGCCTATCCGCACAAGATCCTCACCGGACGCCGCGAGCGCATGGCTACCCTGCGCCAGAAGGACGGCATCGCCGCCTTCCCGCGTCGCTCCGAGAGCGAGTACGACACCTTTGGCGTCGGCCACTCCAGCACCTCCATCAGCGCAGCGCTGGGCATGGCCATTGCCGCCCGCCTGCAGAACAGTGATCGCAAGGCGATTGCGGTGATCGGTGATGGCGCGTTGACCGCCGGCATGGCCTTCGAGGCGCTGAACCATGCGCCGGAAGTGGACGCCAACATGCTGGTGATCCTCAACGACAACGACATGTCGATCTCGCGCAATGTCGGTGGCCTGTCGAATTACCTGGCAAAAATCCTCTCCAGCCGCACTTACGCCAGCATGCGTGAAGGCAGCAAGAAGGTGCTCTCGCGTCTGCCCGGCGCGTGGGAAATTGCCCGTCGTACCGAAGAATATGCCAAGGGCATGCTGGTTCCCGGCACCCTGTTCGAAGAGCTGGGCTGGAACTACATCGGCCCGATCGACGGCCACGACCTGCCGACCCTGATCGCCACCCTGCGCAACATGCGTGACCTCAAGGGCCCGCAGTTCCTGCACATCGTCACCAAGAAAGGCAAAGGCTTCGCCCCGGCGGAAGTTGACCCGATTGGTTACCACGCGATCACCAAGCTTGAACCGCTGAACGCCCCGGCCGCCGCGCCGAAGAAGCCCAGCGGGCCAAAGTATTCCGGTGTGTTTGGCGAATGGCTGTGCGACATGGCCGCCGCCGACCCGCGCCTGGTGGGCATTACCCCGGCGATGAAGGAAGGTTCCGACCTGGTGGCGTTCAGCGAGCGTTTCCCGCTGCGCTATTTCGACGTAGCCATCGCAGAACAGCACGCGGTGACCTTCGCCGCCGGTATGGCCTGCGAAGGCGCCAAGCCGGTGGTAGCGATCTATTCCACGTTCCTGCAACGCGGCTATGACCAATTGATTCATGACGTCGCGGTGCAGAACCTCGACGTGTTGTTCGCCATCGACCGTGCCGGCCTGGTGGGCGAAGACGGCCCGACCCACGCCGGCAGCTTCGACCTGTCGTACTTGCGTTGCATCCCCGGCATGCTGGTGATGACCCCGAGTGACGAGAACGAACTGCGCAAGATGCTCAGCACCGGCCACCTGTACAACGGCCCGGCGGCTGTGCGTTACCCGCGCGGCAACGGCCCGAATGCGGTGATCGAGAAAGACCTCGAGCCTATCGAAATCGGCAAGGGCATTGTCCGTCGCCAGGGCAGCGGCGTTGCCTTGCTGGTGTTCGGCGTGCAACTGGCCGAAGCCTTGAAAGTGGCCGAGAAGATCGACGCCACCGTGGTGGACATGCGTTTCGTCAAACCGCTGGACGAAGCCCTGGTGCGCGAGATCGCTGGCAGTCATGAACTGCTGGTGACCGTCGAAGAAAACGCCATCATGGGCGGTGCCGGTGCGGCGGTCAGTGAGTTCCTGGCGCGGGAGAACATCCTCAAGTCGGTGCTGCACCTGGGCTTGCCGGATGTGTATGTCGAGCATGCCAAGCCTGCGCAGATGCTGGCCGAATGCGGGCTGGATGAAGCGGGGATTGAAGCTTCGGTTCGTCAGCGCATGGCACTCTTGAACCTGTAAACAACAATCAAATGTGGGAGCTGGCTTGCCTGCGATAGCATCACCTCGGTGTTACTGACAAACCGAGGTGCCTGCATCGCAGGCAAGCCAGCTCCCACATTGGTTTTGTATTGCCTTAACGCTACGGACAGCCCATGAATCGCCTGCGCTTTGCCCTGCCCCTTCTTCTGCTCCCCGCCACCGACCTGCTCGCCGACAGCTTCGAACGCGACGACGCCCTGAAGCTGCCCGACGTGGTGATCAGCGCCAACCGCCAGGTCCAGGCACGCAACGACAGCAGCGCCGCCAACACCGTCTTCACCCGCGATGACATCGACCGCCTGCAACCCACCAGCGTGAGCGACCTGCTCAGCCGCGTGCCCGGTGTGCAGGTGGCGCAAAGCGGAGGGCGCGGCAGCCAGACGAACGTCTACATTCGCGGCACTTCGACCGCCCAGAGTCTGGTGCTGGTGGACGGCCAGCGCATCAGCAGTTCCACCAGCGGCACCAGCAACCTGCAATACCTGAATATCCAGCAGGTTGAGCGCGTGGAAGTGCTGCGCGGTTCGCGCTCGGTGATCTACGGCAGCGATGCCATTGGCGGGGTGATCCAGATCTTCACCCGGCGCAATACCGAGTCCGGCGTACAACCCCGGCTGCATGTGGGATTCGGCAGCAACCAGACGTGGGAACGCAGCCTCGGCCTGTCCGGCGGCGACGAGCAAACCCGCTTCAACCTGGGCGCCAGCCTGGATGACACGGCCGGGATCGATCGCACGCACACCTCCTACCCCAGCGACCGCGACCATGATGCCTATCGCAATCAGGCCATCAGTTTCAGCCTGAGCCATGCCTTCAACGATGACCTCGAAACAGGCGTGAACGTGTTGGATAACCGCGGCAAAAGCGAATTCGATAGCCCGTTCGGCCGCTTTGATACGACGACCTACCAAAGCTTCCAGCAGCAGCCCTACACCGACTTCACCGTGAGCAGCGTCAGCAGCTATATCGACGCCCGCATCAATGACGTGTGGAAGTCTCGGCTGGAAGCAGGCCACAGCGAAAACCGCGAAAAGACCCTGGACAAGCTCAGCACCGAACGCAGCGTGTTCAACACCTACCGCAATTCGCTGAACTGGCAGAACGACCTGACGCTGAACGACCAGAACAGCCTGATCCTGGGTGGCGACTGGTACGAGGACCAGGTCAACAGCAGCGCCCACCTGAATGAAGACAGTCGCTGGAACCGCGCTGCGTTTATCCAGCACCGCTTCCATGCGCAATCCTTCTCCACCGAACTGGGCCTGCGCCGCGACGATAACCAGCAATTTGGCGGCCACAACAGCTGGAGCGGCACGTTCACGCTGCCGCTGAACCCGGACAATGATCTGTTGCTGAGCTACAGCGAGGGCTTCCGGGCGCCGACGTTCAACGACCTTTACTACCCGGACGACAGCTACGGAATAAACAGCAACCCGAACCTCAAGCCCGAAACCTCGAAAAGCTACGAAGTGCAGTGGCGCAGCCAGCTCAGCGACACCAGCCGACTCGAAGCCTCGCTGTACCGCACCGACATTCAGGACGCGATCGTGTTCGCCAGCGGCGGTCCGCAAAACGTCAGCTCAGCACGCATCAACGGCTTCGAAGCGGCGCTCAAGCAAGAGCTGTTCGGTTGGCAAAGCAGCCTGGGCATCGCCCTGATCGACCCACGGGACCGCGACACCGGGCGCACATTGGCGCGTCGAGCAAGGCACACCGTGAGCCTGGACCTGGATCGCCAATTCGACCGGTTCAGCGTCGGCGCCAGTTGGCAGGCGGTGAGCAGCAGCTACGACGATCCGGCGAACCAGCAACGCCTGGGCGGGTATGGCTTGCTCGGTCTACGGAGCAGTTGGGCGGTGAATCACGAAATCACCCTGGAAATGAAGCTCGATAACCTGCTGAACAAGGGCTACAGCCGGGCGCTGTATCAGTACCAAGGCCAGCAATATGGCTATCGGGAAGAAGGCCGGGCGTTGATGTTCGGGGTGACCTGGACGCCGGAACTCTAAGTCGTCTGCACCGGCCTCATCGCGGGCAAGCCCGGCTCCCACATTTGACCGCGTCGCATGAATGAACTCGGTCAAATGTGGGAGCTGGCTTGCCTGCGATAGCGGTCTCACAGCCCCGGTGCAATCACCTGACACAACCGCGCCACCGCCTCCAGCATCTGCCCGCTGGGCCGTTCCAGGCCCTTGTCGGGCACCTGCAGCAAGTGCCCGGCAGCCACTGCTGCCACTTGGGGCCAGGCCTTCCAGGCATCCAGCTGCGCTTGATCGCCCGCCAGAATCACCTCGGGATTGCGCTGCAACACCGACTCGATGCTGACCTGCGGCGCCGGTAATTTCAGGTCATCAAACACATTGCGCGCCCCGCACACACTCAGTGCATCGCTGATGATCTGCCCGCCGCCCACGGTGTACAGCGGCTGGTTCCACACCTGATAAAACACTCGCAACGGCTCGGCCCGGTGATAGCGCGAGCGCAACTCGGCCAAGCGCTGACGCAACTGCGCGGCCAGTTGCCGGCCGGCGTCAGCCCGCCCGAGTTGCCGGGCAATGGTTTCGACTTGTGAAGTGAGTTGTTCGAGGCTGTGGGGTTCGGCGACAAACACCGGGATGTTCAGGCGTTGAAGCTGTTCACGCTGGGCCGGGCCGACGCTGCCGGGCCACAGCAGGATCAAATCCGGGTTGAGGCTGAGCAGGCGCTCCATGTCCAACTGCCCGTAATTCCCAACCGACGGCACCTTCGCCAACGCCTGTGGCCGCTCGCCGCCATCCAGTACGCCCACCAGCAAATCGGCGGCACCCAGTTCAACGACGATTTCAGACAACGACGGTGCAAGGCTCACAACCCGCTCAACCGCCACAGCCTGGGCCGCGACCACCAGCAGCCACACCGCCAGCCAGGCGCGCATCAACCCAACTGACGCGGGATGCGATAGAGGTAGAACAGCACCAGGGTCGACAGCGCCAGCAGAAACAGCGGCACCGCCTCCAGCCCGACAAACACCGCCAGCGCGCCGACCCAGGCCGGCAGCGCGGCCACCAGCAACGCCACGCGGCGACGGGCCGCGAGGGTGATCCAGGCAGCCGGCTCTTCGGGGGTGTCGAGGGCTTTTTCGGTGGCGATCAGCGCGTGTTTATAGCCATGGAAGTAACGCAGGCTGACAAACATCGAGGCCACGCCGGCGATAAAAAACGGCATCGCCAACACTGGCAGCAAGGGCTCGGCCTTGCCAAACACCAGGTTGACCACAAACAACGGCGCCAGCGCCAACGCCAGGTATTGCCACCAGTTAAACGACAGTCGCCGCTTGACCTGGCCGCGCGTCACGCCCGGTCGGCCTCGCCCTGGTGCTCGTTGCCCATCATGTGGTCGAGCTTGCTGGCCTTGGTGGCCAGGTAGAGTTTGTTGTGCGGGTTGTGGCCGGTGTGCAGCGGCACGCGCTCGGCGACGGTGATACCCATGTCGGTCAAGGCTTTGACCTTGCGTGGGTTGTTGGTCATCAGGCGCAGGGATTTGACCCCCAGGTGCTGAAGCATCGGCAGGCAGATCGCGTAATCGCGCTGGTCGGCAGCGAAGCCCAGGCGCTCGTTGGCTTCGACGGTGTCGGCCCCGCCATCTTGCAGCTCATAAGCGCGGATCTTGTTCAGCAGGCCAATGCCACGGCCTTCCTGACGCAGGTACAACAACACGCCACGGCCTTCGCGGGCGATGGCCTGCAAGGCGGCTTCCAGTTGCGAACCGCAGTCACAACGCTGGCTGAACAGGGCATCGCCGGTCAGGCATTCGGAGTGCACGCGGCCGAGGACCGGGGCGCCGTCCGCCACGTCACCGAGGCTGAGAACAACGTGTTCGCGCCCGGTGGCTTCTTCAAGAAAGCCATTCATGGTGAACGTGGCAAAAGGGGTTGGCAGCTTGGAAGCGGCGACGAAAACGACGGGCACCTTGTGCTCCTGATTTCAGATTTCACAGGGGAGGGATTGTAACAGTAGGTTCCTACAGACGCTTAAGCTGAATTATCGCTGATAAAGATCAATAGGTTCGATTGGCCTTCAGCTTGGTTCTATGCCTTTCAGAAATGTTGATAGCCACGAATGGCTGGCGTGATGTCCTGACCAGACGCATCCAGCAGGGTAACGCCCTGCCCCGCCTCGACCCGGCCGATCACATGCACTGGCACACCGGCAGCCAACAACGGCGCCAGTTCGGCGGGCGGCAAGGTGAACGCCAGTACGTAGTCGTCCCCCCCGCTCAACGCGGCCACCCGGGCATCCGCCTCGCCGACGAACGCCAGCAAGGCGGCCGACAACGGCAGTTTTTGCTGTTCGATCAACAAGCTGACAGCCGACGCCTTGGCGATATGCCCACAATCAGCCAAAAGGCCGTCGGAAATATCCATCGCGGACGTGGCCTTGCCCCGCAGCGCCAAGCCCAGCGCCAACTGCGGTTGCGGCGACCAGTAATGGGCCAGCAGCGGCTC
>NZ_AHHC01000069.1:0-115938 GCF_000242655.1 Pseudomonas sp. PAMC 25886 | reverse complement strand
CCCCTGTGTGCCTTGGCAGTCTCAGCCGGAGTGAGGGAACACCGAGCCCTAGCGAGGTGCCGACAGGCGGGGCAGAGCCCTTTGCTTACTTTGGGGCTCTTCCAAAGTGAGTCGCTGTAAGAGCGAAACCATAAGCCGCCGTTACCGAAGAAACGGATATGTACCCCGTCAGCTGTACATATCCCCCCTCCCACCCCTCCTACGCAACTATTGGTTACAAGTTGGTGATAACCTCACTTTCCCCCCACCCAGACCTGTCTCCCCGATGCCCAGTGAACCCGCGCTGCTGTTACGTCACCACCGCCCTTTCATCGCGTTCTGGCTGGCGCGGATCTTCACCGCCAGCGGCTTCCAGATGCTCACCGTGGCCATCGGCTGGAACCTCTACCAACTGACCGGCAACGTGCTGGACCTGGGTCTGGTCGGCCTGGTGGAGTTCGTACCACGGGTGCTGTTCATGCTGCACACCGGCCATGTGGCCGACCGCTACGAACGGCGCAAGGTAGCCGCCATCTGCCAGACCGTACAGGCCTTGATCGCACTGTCCCTGGCAATCGGCGGACTGACCGGCAACGTCACCCGCGAGATGATTTTTATCCTGGCGTTCCTGCTGGGCGCAGCGCGCTCGTTTGAAATGCCCACCACCCAGGCCATGCTGCCAAGCATCGTGCCGACCGCACTGTTTCCCCGCGCGGTGGCGTCGTCGCAATCGGCCCAGCAATTGGCAACCATCGTGGCGCCGGCCCTGGGCGGTTTGCTCTACGCTTTTGGCAGCGTGTGGGTATACGGCCCGACCGTGGCGCTGTACCTGATCGCCTGCGTGCTGACCCTGAACCTGCCGGCACGGCAGACGCCGTTGAACAAGGCCAAGGCGACCATGGACTCGTTGCTGGCCGGGATTCGCTTTATTCGCAGCCGGCCCGACATCCTCGGGGCGATTTCCCTGGACCTGTTTGCCGTGCTGCTGGGCGGTGCCACGGCCCTGTTGCCGGTGTTTGCCAAGGACATTCTGCTGACTGGGCCGTGGGGGCTCGGGCTGCTGCGTTCGGCACCGGCGGTCGGGGCGCTGGTCATGTCCCTGTGGCTCGCGCGGTTTGCGGTAGACCGGCATGTGGGGCGGATCATGTTTACGGCGGTTGGGGTGTTTGGCGTCGCCACCATTGCGTTCGGCCTGTCGACCTCGTTCTGGTTCTCCCTGGCGGTGCTGGTGGTATTGGGCGCAGCCGACATGATCAGCATGGTGATCCGTGCTTCGTTCGTACAGCTGGAAACCCCGGATGAAATGCGCGGCCGGGTGAGTGCGGTGAACGGGCTGTTTATCGGCGCGTCGAATCAGTTGGGCGAGTTCGAGTCAGGGATCACCGCCCACTGGTTCGGCACCGTGCCCGCCGTGGTCATGGGCGGGATTGGTACGCTGGTGGTGACCGGGGTCTGGATCAAACTGTTCCCGACCCTGGCCAACCGCGACCGCATGCATGTGCCGGCGCAAGACACCAAGGTTTAGAACACCTTGTCGAGGGTGACGGGAAAGTCCCGCACCCGCTTGCCGGTGGCGTGATACACCGCGTTGGCCACCGCCGCCGCCACCCCGACTATCCCGATCTCGCCAACGCCCTTGGAACCCAGGGCGTTGACGATTTCGTCGTGTTCTTCGACAAACAGCACGTCAATCTCGCCAATATCGGCGTTTACCGGAATGTGGTACTCGGCCAGGCTGTGGTTCATGTAGCGGCCCAATTGATGATCAATCTGGGTCTCTTCATGCAACGCCATGCCAATCCCCCAGACCACCCCGCCGAGGATCTGGCTGCGGGCCATTTTCGGATTGACCACCCTCCCCGCCGCAATCGCACTGACCACCCGGCTGACCTTGATGGTGCCCAGGTCCTCATCCACCCGCACTTCGACAAACACCGCCGAATGCGTGGCTGAGGCATAGCCTTCGCGTTTCTTGTCGGGCTCGCAATCCACCTGCACTTCCAGCGCCTGCTCGCCGCTGTCCTGCACCAGTTGCGCCAGGGAGATGCGCTGGTCACCGGCATGTAACTGGCCATTTTCGAACCGCGCCGACTCGGCGTCCCTAAAGGCCGGATACGTCTTGCGCGCAATGTCCAACAGCTTGGCATTCAGCGCCTCACACGCCTGCTGCACCGCGCTGCCCACCGACGACACGGTAAACGAGCCACCTTGCAACGGCGCCGTCGGCAGTGACGAATCCCCCAGCAGGAATGTGACGTCGCCTACCGGAACACCACTGGCCTGAGCCGCAATCTGGGCCATGACCGTGTAGGTGCCGGTGCCGATATCGGTGGTGGCGCTGCTGACCGTGAGCTTGCCGAGGTGGTCGATGCGCGCCTTGGCGCTGGCCTTCATTTGCAGGGCTTCCCACACGCCACCGGCCATGCCCCAACCGATCAACTGGCGGCCATCGCGCATGCTCCGTGGTTCCGGGTTGCGCTGGCTCCAGCCGAACCGTTCGGCACCTTCGCTGTAACATTCGCGCAAAGCCTTACTGGACCAGGGCTTGTCTTCATTCTGATTGCGCTCGGCATAGTTGATCAGCCGCAACTGCACCGGGTCGATGCCCAGGGCGCAGGCCAGTTCGTCCATGGCGCACTCCAGGCCGATCACCCCAAGCGCCGCGCCGGGGGCGCGCATGTCCAACGGTGTGAACACATCCAGCGGCACCAGCTTGTAGGTCAACAGCACGTTGTCGCAGTGATAGAGCATGCCGCTCCATTCCACCACGTGTTCGCTGAAGTCCTCGAAGCGTGAGGTCTGGCCGATGGCGGTGTGCCCCAGCGCGAGCAAGCGACCATTGGCGGCAGCGCCCAGTTGCAGGCGCTGCAAGGTGCGCGGGCGGTAGCCGAAGGTGAACATCTGTTGGCGCGTGAGGGTGACGCGTACTGAGCGCTTCAACGCCAGGGACGCCATCACTGCCAATGGCAGTTGGTACTGCGGACGCAAGCCGGAACCAAACGCGCCGCCGACGAACGCGGCAAAGATCCGTACCTGGCTTTTATCCAGGCCGAAGACTTTCTGCACGTAGGCCTGGCAGTTCTGCGGGCCCTGGGTTTTGTCGTGGATATGCAGGGTGCCGTCCGGCTGGTACAGCACGGTACTGGCGTGGGGCTCCATCGGGTTATGGTGTTCGATGGGCGTGCTGTAGTGCAGATCCAGGCAGGTGGCGGCGCCGGTCCATTCGGCCTGGAAGTTGCCGCGGGGCTTGGGCGGTGTTTGCGGCGACGGGTGCGCCTGGTCTTGCAAGGCCAGCAGGTCGGTCTCGGAGGGCTCGGCGGCGTATTCGATCTCCACCAGGGAGCCGGCGTGGCGCGCCAGTTCCAGGTTATCGGCGATCACCAACGCCAGCGGCTGGCCGCTGTAGAGCACACGGTCGTTATACAGCGGGCGAAACGGCGAGCCGTCGGCGGCATCGGCGTCGGCGTAGCTGTCATCGTAGCTCGCCAGTTTCGGGCGGTTGAGGTGATCGAGCACCATGACCACACCGGGCAGCGCCAGGGCTTTGGACGCATCAATGCGAATGACGCGCCCCTTGGCAATGTTGCTCGACACCACGCTGCCGTGCAGCAGGCCATCTTCGGGAAACTCACCGGCATAACGCGCGTGCCCGGTGACCTTGAGCAGACCGTCCACCCGGTCCAACGGTTTGCCGATCGCGCTCATGACGTGGCTCCTGCAACAGCGGCATCGCTCAGGGCGCGAATGATCGCGCGGCGCGCCAGTTTGATTTTGAAGCCGTTGTGCTCCAAAGGCTCGGCGTCCAGCAGCAGGGCTTCGGCGGCGGCGCTGAAGGTTTCGCGGCTGACGGATTGGCCAATCAGCGCCGCTTCCACCGCGCGGTCGCGCCAGGGTTTGTGGGCGACGCCGCCCAGGGCCAGCCGGGCGTCGACGATCACATCGCCGTCCAATTCCAGCGCAGCCGCAACCGACACCAGCGCGAACGCATAGGACGCCCGGTCGCGGATTTTCAGGTAGTGGCTGTGGGCAGCCAGGTGGTCGGCCGGTAACTCGATCGCGATGATCAGTTCGTCGTCGGCCAACTGGTTATCCCGCTCGGGCGCGTCGCCCGGCAAGCGGTGGAAATCGGCAAACTCGATGACTCGTGCACCGCCACGGCCTTGCACATGCACCCGGGCATCCAGGGCAGCCAGGGCCACGCACATGTCCGAGGGATGGGTGGCGACGCACTGGTCGCTGGCCCCGAGGATCGCGTGGATGCGGTTCAAACCGACCCGCGCCGGGCAACCACTGCCGGGCTCGCGCTTATTGCAGGGCACGGCGGCGTCATAGAAGTAGTAGCAACGGGTGCGCTGCAACAGGTTGCCGCCGGTGCTGGCCATGTTGCGCAATTGCGGTGAGGCACCGGCGAGGATGGCCTGGGACAGCAGCGGGTAGCGCTCCTCGATCAAGGGGTGCCAGGCCAGGTCGGCGTTGCTCACCAGGGCGCCGATCATCAAGCCACCCTCAGTGGTTTCTTCAACGTCGCGAAGCGGCAGGCCGGTGATATCGATCAGGTGTTCGGGGCGGCTGATGTTTTCTTTCATCAGGTCCAGCAGGTTGGTACCACCGGCGATAAAACGCGACGCCGGGCTGACCAGGTGCACCGCCTCCTGCACGTCGGCCGGCTTGCTGTAGTGGAAGGGATTCATTGCTCACCTCCCTGCGTGCGGCACGCGGGCAAGGCTTCTTCGATGGCATCGCGGATGTTGTTGTAGGCGCCGCACCGGCACAGGTTGCCGCTCATCAGTTCCTGGATTTGCGCGGTGTCGTGGGCACGGCCTTCGCGGGCCAGGCCCACCGCCGAGCAAATCTGCCCCGGGGTGCAGTAGCCGCACTGGAAGGCGTCGTGCTTGATAAAGGCCTGCTGCATCGGGTGCAGGTCTTCGCCCGAGGCCAGGCCTTCAATGGTGGTCAACTCGGCGCCGTCGCACATCACCGCCAGGGTCAGGCAGGCGTTCACCCGCTTACCGTTGAGCAACACCGTGCAGGCGCCGCACTGGCCGTGGTCGCAGCCCTTCTTGGTGCCGGTCAGGTCCAGTTGCTCGCGCAGCAGGTCCAACAGGGTGGTCCAGGGCAATACGTCCAACTGAAGGTCTTGGCGATTGAGGGTCAGGCGTATCGGATGGCTGACGAACGGCTTGGCCGCCGCGCCGTTGGGGGTCGCGCTCATAAACACCTCACGGATTGGTGTGCAATCGCGGCGTTCAGGGAAGTCGCCGTCTTAGCGGTACGACTTCCCGGGGTTATGAGCGTTCAAGGCAATTGATGGGTGGTGATCAGCGAATGCTGAGGGTGGTGACCAGTTGGTTGCGCGGCGGGTTGATCGAGGTGTTGCTGTACTGGAACGTGCCGCCGGCTTCGATATCCAGCTGGAACGTATAGATGTAGCCCATCAACGTGCCGGCGCCGCTGCACGCCTGGCTGATGGCGCCGACCTGGCAGATGGCGGTGCTGCTGCCGGACACCGGCGCGCCATCGAAAAACGCCTGGGAGCTGTTGCCCAGGCCGACTTCCATCACATACACGAAGGTTTGCCCGCGGTGCGTGCACATCTGGGTGCTGGCCGCCCGCTCTGGGATGGTTTCAGTGCAATTGGCCGACTGCACCTTGAACACCCGCACCTCGCTCAACGCCGGTGCAGGCGCGCCCCACGCCGGTGCTGCACCGAGCCACAGGCCGATACAACCGAACAGAGCTAGACTCCAGGCGCTGGCTTTTTTCATGCTGTCGATGACCCTGTAATAAACGTCGGCGCAGTATGCCTCAAGGCCATGATCAAGCCTATGCGCCACTGGCCCTCGGCTGCTGGTATGATGCGCCGCTTTTTCCGATCCTCTCTGGAACCACAGGCGCTTGGCGCAGTTTGTGCTTTGACTTAGAGGTCAACAAATAACGACGCAAAATAGCGTCACAGGGAGCAGGCATGCTGGAAAAGCTGTTTCAACTCAAGGCACACAATACGAATGTGCGCACCGAGATTCTCGCGGGCGTCACCACCTTCCTGGCCATGGCCTACATCCTGTTCGTCAACCCGAGCATTCTCGGCGAGACCGGCATGGACAAGGGTGCGGTCTTTGTCGCGACTTGCCTGGCAGCCGCCATCGGCTCCACCGTGATGGGCCTGATCGCCAACTATCCGATTGCCCTGGCACCGGGCATGGGCCTCAACGCGTTCTTCACCTACACCGTCGTCCTGCACATGGGCCACACCTGGCAAGTGGCGCTGGGTGCGGTGTTCATCTCGGCGGTGCTGTTCTTCCTGCTGTCGATCTTCCGCATCCGTGAATGGATCATCAACAGCATCCCGTTGCCGCTGCGTTCGGCGATTGCGGCGGGCATCGGCCTGTTCCTTGCGCTGATCGCCCTGCATAACGCCGGCATCGTGGTCAGCAACCCGGCCACCATGGTGGGCCTGGGCGACCTGAAACAACCGGCACCGATCCTCGCCACCCTCGGCTTCGCGCTGATCGTGGCGCTGGAAGCCCTGAAAGTGCGCGGCGCGGTGTTGATCGGCATCCTGGTGGTGACCATCGTCTCCATCGTGCTCGGTTTCACCCCGTTCGGCGGCGTGATGTCGATGCCGCCTTCGCTGGCCCCGACCTTCCTGCAACTGGACATCAAAGGCGCCCTGGACATCGGCCTGGTGAGCGTGATCTTCGCCTTCCTGTTCGTCGACCTGTTCGACAACTCCGGCACCCTGATCGGCGTCGCCAAGCGCGCAGGCCTGATGGGCAAGGACGGCCACATGCCGAAAATGGGCCGTGCGCTGATCGCCGACAGTACTGCGGCCATGGCCGGCTCTCTGCTGGGCACCTCGACCACCACCAGCTACATCGAATCGGCGGCGGGCGTGAGCGCCGGTGGCCGTACCGGTTTGACCGCCGTCGTGGTCGCCATCCTGTTCCTGCTGGCGCTGTTCTTCTCGCCACTGGCGGCCAGCGTACCGGCCTTCGCCACCGCGCCGGCGCTGCTGTTCGTCGCCGTATTGATGACCTCGGGCCTGGCCGAAATCGACTGGGACGACATCACTGTCGCCGCGCCGGTGGTGATCACCGCCCTGGCGATGCCATTCACTTATTCCATCGCCAACGGCATTGCCTTCGGTTTCATCGCCTGGACCGCCATCAAGCTGCTTTCGGGCCGCTACCGTGAGCTGAACCCGGCGCTGGTGATCCTGTCGATTCTGTTTGTGATCAAGCTGGGCTGGTTCAACGCATGACTTTTGACGCCGCAAGCTACACCGCTCAACTGCAAGACAAGGTCACGCGCTTGCGTGACCTGCTGGCGCCGTTCGACGCGCCAGAGCCGCAGGTTTTCGACTCGCCCTTGCAGAACTTCCGCCTGCGGGCGGAGTTCCGCCTGTGGCGTGAAGGGGGTGAACGTCACTACGCGATGTTTTCCCAGGACGACAAGCGCACGCCGATCCTCATTGAAGAATTCCCGATTGCCAGCCTGCGCATCAACCAGTTGATGCCGCAGCTCAAGGCCGCCTGGCAAGCCAGCGCCGCCCTGAGCCACAAGCTGTTCCAGGTGGAGTTCCTCACCACCCTGGCCGGCGACGCGATGATCACCCTGTGCTATCACCGCCCGCTGGACGAGCATTGGCACACCGCCGCGAACAAGCTGGCGGCTGATTTGAACGTGAGCATCATCGGCCGCTCCAAGGGCAAGCGTGACGTGATCGGCCGCGATTACGTGGTCGAGAAACTCGATGTCGGCGGTCGCACCTTCAGCTATCGCCAGCCGGAAGGCGCGTTCACCCAGCCCAACGGCACGGTGAACCAGAAGATGCTCAACTGGGCATTCGAAGCCCTCGGCGATCGCAGTGATGACCTGCTGGAGCTGTACTGCGGCAACGGCAACTTCACCCTGCCCCTGGCCACCCGCGTACGCAAAGTGCTGGCCACAGAGATCAGCAAGACTTCGGTGAACGCGGCGCTGAGCAACCTTGATGAAAACGCGGTGGATAACGTCACCCTGGTGCGCTTGTCTGCCGAGGAACTGACCGAAGCCTTGAACGAAGTGCGGCCGTTCCGGCGCCTGCACGGCATCGACCTCAAGAGCTACGAGTTCGGCAGCGTGTTCGTCGACCCGCCGCGTGCCGGCATGGACCCGGACACCTGCGAGCTGACCCGACGCTTCGAGAACATCCTGTACATCTCCTGCAACCCGGAGACGTTGGCGGCGAACATTGCGCAACTGCATGACACACACCGGATTACCCAGTGCGCGATGTTTGACCAGTTCCCGTGGACGCACCACATGGAATCGGGTGTGTTGCTGACTCGGCGGTAAGTCCCCAGGACACCGAAAATATCCCATGTGGGAGCTGGCCGGCTCTCACATGGGATCCTCATGTATCAGTGGAATCACCGTCCTCCAGCACCTCCTTGCGTGGCCGGCCGCCCTTCTTGCCATTGGCTCGGGCGGCCGCGGATTTGGCGGCGCTGCTCTTGCGACCGTTGCTGGAGGCGACCAGGCTTGTAGCCAGGGCCATTAACGGCTGGCTGGTGGCGATAAGGCCCGTGATGGAGACATCCAGGTCCTGACCCTCACAGCAAAGCGCCTTTCCGCCAAAACCCACCTCCAACTGCTGGAAATCCTGCAAGGTAAACCCTTTGAACTCCGGCAGCCCCGCCACCGGCAACAGGATCCGACTGCCGTCGCTGAAGCCAATGGAAATGCTGTCATTCTCATACCGCACGTTGCTGGCGTTGGCGTACAAACGCTTCGACCTGCGTCCCCGGTCGATGGCCTTATCGATATCGGCCTCGGTAATCGGTACATACGGTAGAACCTTGGCCTTTACGATTTTTTTCATAAATCGATCTCCACAAAACCCGGTGCCCTGACCAGATTCAAAATTGTTTTCTGCCCCACGACATCGTGCCGGGCACGTGCGATCACATAGACACCGCGCTGAATGATCAACCCAGGCAACACCTCGCTGGCTTCCCAATCCCAGGAGTGATTCTCCAGACAAACCGTTTGCAGTTTTTCCCACCAGATCCGGCGTGCCCGCGCCAGGTAATGCGGTTGCATCAGGGTGTAGCGAATTCCTTCAAGAATCGACATCGATGGCCGGCGCCGTTCGGGGTCTACGTCCCACAACGCCACATGCCCATCCAGAAAGCTGAAACGAAACCGCGCATCCCATTCCTTGCCCGCCACATGCACATGAGGCGGGCAATGCTCATCCCTGAGAAACACCGCAATCACACATCCTTTGTAAGTGCCTACTTTCATCGTAACCCATCCGTTAGGTTATTTTCCGTCAGGTAACACTTTTCCTCATGCACCCGACAACCGGCTCCATGCCCCGAAGCTGTTTCACAGATTAGTAACCACGAACAACCCGTCGAATGCCGGGTTGTAACCACTCATGCCGATGGCTGGAAATACCCCGCCAACGCCCGCAGGTCCTGCTCGTTCAGCAACCCGGCGAAATACTTCAGCTGTATCCGCGCCAGCAGGTATGCATGCCGTGCATCCGCCAGGTCACGCCGAGCCGTGAACAGTTGCTGCTCGGCGTCCAGAACGTCGAGGTTGACGCGCTCACCGCCGGTCACACTTTTTTTGGTCGCCGTCACCAAGGCCGTGGCCGAGCTGACCGCCATTTCATACGCCCGCACTTTGGCCGCGCCGCTGGTGTTGAGGTTGAATTGCTTGCGCAGTTCGATCAGCGTTCTGGCGGTTTGCGCGTCCAGTTCGTATTGGGCCTGGGACAGTTGATTGGCCGCCTGGCGCGTCGACGCCGACACCGAGCCACCGGCGAACAGCGGCAGGCTGACCTGGATGCCGACGCTGTTGGTGTCGTACTTCTGGTTGTAGCTGCTTTCCGAATCCGAGCTGGTCTGGCGGCTGCTCGCATACAGGCTGACCTTGGGCATGTGCCCGGCGCGCTTGCGCTCCACTTCGTATTCGGCGACGTCCAGCGCATGGTGCTGGGATTTGAGCTCCGGGTTGTTGGCCATCGCCATTTCCCGCCAGGTCTCGAAACGGTTGGGCTCCAGCGGCGGGATCTCGAACTGTCGAGTCAGCGGCGCCAACTCTTCTATCTGCAACGGCTGGCCCACAATCGCTTCCAGCTCGCGCAAGGCTGCGTCCTGAGTGTCCAGGGATTCAATTTCTTCGGCCTGGGCCAGGCTCAGGCGTGCCTGGGTTTCCAGCACATCGGTGCGGGTGCCCTCGCCGCCCTTGAGCAGCCGTTCATTGAGTTGCAGGCGCTCGGCGTACGCGCGTTTCTGGGCGCGGCTCAGCTCGATCCGCTCCTGGGCCAGCAACGCCTGGCTGTAGGCGCTCAACACCCGCACGGCCAGTTCCTGGCTCTTGCCGCGAAAGCGTTCATCGGCAAACAGCGCCTGCGCTGCACCTTGGCGATAGCGCGCATAGGCTTCGTAATCGAGCAGCGGTTGTTGCAGGGTCAGGGTCGAGGCATAGCTGCGGTAATCGCGGTCGCTGGTGACGTTGCCCACCGCCGTCGACTGGGTAACTTCGGATTCATTGCGCGAGTTGTTGTAGCTCCAGGACAGGTTCGGCAACAGCCCGGCGCGGCCGATGATGCGGTTTTCCTCGCCGGCCTCGCGCTCCTGGATTGCCGCCTGAAACGTCGGGTCGTTGCGCAGGGCCAAGTCATAGGCGTCGAGCAATCCCAGCGCCTGGACCGATCCACTGCAGGCAAAACACAGACCGAATAACAGCGCCTTCATTCTTCCACCAACGCCATGTGAGTCCGATCCAGCAAGGGTTTGAACAGGTAGTTGAGCATCGAGCGCTCACCGGTTTTGACGAACGCTTCCACCGGCATGCCCGGGCGAATCTGCAAGCCGTCGAGCTGGCGCATGCCGGCTGCGCTGACCTGGGCGCGCAAGGTGTAATACGGCTCATCGGTGCGCTCGTCGACCTGGCGGTCGGCCGACACCAGCGTCACTTCACCGGCAATGCGTGGGGTGGTGCTCTGGTTGAACGCCGAGAACAGCAACTCCACCGGCAAGCCCGGGTGCACCTTGTCGACCATCTGCACCGGCACCCGCGCTTCCACCAGCAGTGGTTCACCCTGGGGCACGATGTCCATCAGCGCCTGGCCGGGCTTGATCACGCCGCCTTCGGTGTACACGTCCAGCCCCACCACCACGCCAGCCGCCGGCGCGCGCACCAGGCTGTTGGCCAGTTCGAATTCGGCCGAGGCCAGCCGGTTGCGCAAGTCGTCGCTGCGGGTGCGGGTTTCGGCCAGTTGGCTGCGCAGGTCTTTCTGGAAGTCTTCGCCGAGCTGGCGGATGCGCAGGCGCAGTTCAAGGACTTGCCGTTGCAACTGGCCGATGCGGCCGAAATCCTCGGCAATCGCACCGTCGAGCTGGGCATACAGCCGTTCATTTTCCAGCAGCCGATTGCGCGGGATGTAGCCGTCCCGCGCCAGCTCGCGCAGGCCTTGCAGTTGTTCATTCATCGCGGTGCGCTGCAGCACTTTGCTGGCCTGGGATTCGCGGGTGCCGCGCAATTGTGCCTCAGCCCCGGCGATGGTTTCCCGCAGGCCTTGCTGCTCCGTGGCCAGGGCCTGGGCGCGACTGCTGAACAGTTGCCGTTGCAGGCTCAAGGTGGCGGCGGCCTCCGGCTCGTTCAGCAGTTCGGGGCCGAAAACGACGGCCGACAAGCCTTCGCTCTCGGCACTCAAGCGCGCTTCGCTGGCCTGGGACGCAATGAACTGGCTGCGCAAAGACTGCATCTGCCCGCGCAACGGAGTTTCCTTCAGGCGGATCAATACCTGGCCGGCGCTCACCACCTCGCCATCGCGCACCTCGATCCGCTCGACGATCCCGCCCGACGGGTGCTGCACCGTCTTGCGGTGCCCCGACACCATGACCTTGCCGGACACCGCCACGCCCTTGTCCAACGGCGCCAGCGCGGCCCAGCCGAGGAACCCGGCAAACCCGCCGAGCACCAGCAACCAGCCCAGGCGGGCGTATTTTTTATCGTCCAGCGCCAGCACGTTGTTCACCGGCGGCACGCTGTTGTCCGTGACAAGCACAGGTCGGCTCATGCTTTTTTTCCTTCACCGAGGCGGTAGCTCATGCTCATCGCCGACACCGGTTTGGGCGGCGCGGCCGCCGGTTTCTGCGTGGCCTCCAACACCCGCGCCGTGGGCCCGAACGCCTGCAACTGGCCGTCCCGCAGGATCAGCAATTGGTCCGTCAACGCCAGCACAGGGGTCTTGTGGGTGATCAGCACCAGCGTGCGACGCTGCGCCTTGAGCAAGGTGATGGCATGGAGCAAGGCCTGCTCGCCGGCCTCATCGAGATTGGAATTGGGCTCATCCAGTACGATCAGCGCAGGCAAGCCGTACAGCGCCCGCGCCAGCGCGACACGTTGCTTCTGCCCGCCGGACAACCCGGCACCGCCCTCCCCCAGTGGGGTGTCGTAGCCTTGGGGCAACTGCAGGATCAGTTGATGCACGCCGGCCATTTGCGCGGCAGCGAGCACCTTGTCCGAATCCACGCTGTCGAAACGCGCGATGTTGTCGGCAATGCTGCCGGCGAACAGCTGGATGTCCTGGGGCAGATACCCAATGTGCGGGCCGAGTTGCTGCTTGTCCCATTGCGCCAGGTCCGCGCCGTCCAGCCGAACCTTGCCGGCCATCGGCGTCCAGGCCCCCACCAGCAACCGCGCCAGGGTCGACTTGCCGCAACCGGAAGGACCGATCACGCCCAGCACGTCACCGGCAGGCAGGCTGAACCCGAGGTTGGCCAACGCGGGCCGACGACTGCCGGGCGCACACGCGCTTACCTGCTCGACCGTCAACTGGCCGCTGGGCACCGGCAAGCTCATGCGCTCGGTGCGCGCCGGGTTGGCCGCCAGCATCAGGGTCAAACGCTCATAGGCCAGGCGCGCCGAACTCCACTGTTTCCAAACGCCGATCAGTTGGTCGATAGGGCTCAGTACCCGCCCCATCAGGATCGAGCCGGCGATCATCATGCCCGGCGTAATCGCCCCCTGCACCGCCAGCAATGCGCCCAAACCGAGGACCAATGACTGCAACGCCAGGCGTACGCCCTTGGACCAGGCACTGATGGCGGCGGTCTTTTCACTGGCCAGGTTCTGCGCCGCCAGAAACGCCTGGTGCTGGGCAAACCAGCGCGCACGCAGGGTTGCCAGCATGCCCATGGCTTCGATGGCTTCGGCATTGCGCAGGTTGGCCGTGGCCTGCTGGCTGGCGCTGATCGACAGCTGATTGGCCTGGGTCAACGGGGCCTGGCAGATGTGCTGGTTGGCCCACGCCAGCGCCATCAGCATCAGCGCACCGGCCAGCGCCAGGACGCCGAGCCAAGGGTGGAACAGGAAGATCACCAGCAAGTACACCGGAAACCACGGCGCATCAAAAAATGCGAACAGCGCCTGGCCGGTGGCGAACTGGCGCAAGGTCGTCAGGTCGCTCAACGCCTGCCCTGCCGCCTGGGTGCTGCCCTTGAGTTGCGCCTCGAACGCGGCGTCGTACACCCGCTGGTTCAGGCGCATGTCCATCTGTGTACCGAGGCGGATCACCACCTGGCTGCGCACCCACTCCAGCGCGCCCATCAAGCCGAACAAGCCAAGGATCATCAGCGTCAGCATCAACAGGGTCATCGGGTTGCCGGAGGCCAGCACCCGGTCGTAGACCTGCAACATGTACAGCGCCGGGGCCAGCATCAACAGGTTGATCACTGCCGAAAACAGGCCAATGTTGAGGAAGCCACTTTTATAGGCCGTGAGAGCGGCCAGGGTTTCGTTGCCGGCATGGCGCATCGAGGGATTCTCATGGGGGAAATCGGGAAGCGCCGCCCGCGTTTGACACGCCGCGCGCCGCTCCGCAGAATTTGTCACCGCCGTCGCCCTGGCCTTCGAAACTCACGGCGACGACGGGGTTTACGCAGCGAATGGGAGAGTGACCTTCCATTCGCTTTTTTCATTGCGCAGCAAAGTCAGGCAGCGAGTGCCCAGTCCTGTGCAACGTCCTGCACGCCTACCAGGGCGACGTCGGTGGTGGTTGCCGTAGCGTGTGCTGCCAGGCCGGCCGAGATCTCGTCGAAGGTGTTGGCGGTGGACAGGCCGAAGTCGTCCAGCAGGTTGTTGAGCACGGTTTCCAGTGCCGAGGTGTTGCCTTGCATCAGGCTGTAGATCACGTTCTGAACGTCGTTGCCGACGCGGCCTGCACCTTGTGCCGCGCTCAGGTCGAGGCCGTTGAACGCCACTTTGAACGCATCGAGGGTGAAGTCGCTGCCATTGCCGCCGCCCAGGCCGGTGCCCAGTTGAACGTTATCCAGGTTGCCCCACAGGTAGTGGTTTTCGTTGTGGCTGGCTGGCAGCGCCGGGTTGAATACGTAGTGCAGGCCGTTGCTGGTGTTGCTGTCGGCAATGAAGGCGTAGTCGGAATTGTTGGCGCCGTGGGTCGAATACTGGTCGCCGCTCAGGGAGCCGTTGCTGAAGCCGCCGGTGTTGCTGCTGCCGTGACCCGCAGTGTTGAACCCCAGTGCCCAGTCGGTCAGGTAGTCCGAGACGGAGTAAGCACCGAGCGCAGCTTCGTAACTAACAGAAATAGTCATCACTTAACCTCGTTATAAACAACACGATTGATCAGCACGCTCATACAGCGCACTTTTTGCCCACCCTTGGGCAAAACCGTTGGTTGATAAAGTGCCGTGGCACCTTGATCAGAACTTGTATTCGAGCATCCCGCTCAACGTTCGCCCGCGCGCCAGGCTCAGGTTATTGGCATCCCCCATGGCGACGAAGTAGGCCTCATCGGTGGCGTTTTCCAGCGCCAGGGCGATGTTCAATTGGTCGGTCATCCAGTAGCTGGCGTACAGGTCATAGAGGGTGTACTGGGGCCATAGCGCCTGGTCGATGAAGTCATAACCTTGTGAGTCGAGGTTCTCGCCATTGCCTGAGCTGTAGCGCACGCGGACGCCCATATCGAGTCGCTTTTCCAGGAAGCGCGCGCCCAGGGTCAGCGAGCCGCGATCAGCCGGCATATAGGTGGCGTTGCCCATGATCCGGCCACAGCTTTCCTTGTTGTTGGCGGCATCGTCGTCCAGCACTTCATACGTGGTCACCGGGCGCAGGCCGATCGTGCCGTTCGGCCGGGTGTAGCGTTCATAGCGTGTGGTGGACGGCCCGTTCTTCTTCGCCCCGCCCATGTAATAGTTCTTCGAGCAGAACTCGTTGCTGCCGATCATGTGGGTGTAACTAAGGTTGGCGTACGCCCGCCCCATGTCGTAGTTGAGTTGGTACTCCACCCCCCGAAAGCGCGTGGGGTTGGTGTTATTGACGTACGCCATCGTGCCGAGAAAACCGCCGACGGAGGTCTCCGGCAAACTGACGCTGTGATTGAGGAAAGAGAAGTTCTCGATCCGGGTATCGAAGTAAGCCACCTTCATGCCCAGGCGGTCGTCACCGAACAGCAGCCCCTCTTTGAATACGTTCACGCCCACTTCCCAGTCCCGCGACTCTTCGGGTTTCAGGAACGGGTTGGGAAACACCCGCTCTGATGAGCTGCCACCGTGAGGACGCCCGGTCATAAAGGTTTCCGTCACCGCCGGCGGGCGCCAGCCCTTGCCCCAGCGGGCGTAGAGTTGCATCCAGTCCAGCCCCGGCTTTATGCCGATACCGAACGTGGGAGAGAACTGGCCCTCTTCTCTATCAATGTCGAAAACCTCCTCGACACGCTTGGCACCTACCGTGCTGCTGTAGAACCGATCGCGCCGGTACAGCGTCATCCCGGTGACCCCTTCCAGCCGATAGCGGTCGTACCGCAAGCCCGCCTCCAGCGTCAGCCAGTCGCCATATTCGTACTGCAGGTGGTTGAACAGGCTGGTGATGGTGCGTTTGCCACCTGGCGTCCCGCCTTCAACGTAAGGCAACAGGCCGGAAAGGTTAGTGGCCTCGACCTTGTTGGTACTGGGCTTGAACTTGTCTTGATACACCTCCACGCCGTAGTTCCAACTCACATGACCCAACGCATCGAAGTCGAACCGCGACGTGTTGTCGCCCTGTACACCCCAGGTATCGGTCTGAAAATGATCCGTGTAGCCCGCCACATAGTTGCCGGAGGTCAGTGTCGCGGCGTTGGGCGCATTGTCCCGGTCCATCTGTGTGGTGACGTAGTAGACCTTGGCTTTGAAATCGATCATCGGGTTATCCGGCGTGTAGCGATAATCCAGCCCGACGTTCTTGGCATTGAGGTTGTTCTTGCTGACGCGCTGGTAGTACACGCTCTGGTTATCCGGGGCGGTGTAGGCCCACGCGTCATTGCTGTCGCTGTCACTTTCCAGGTAGCTCAGTTGCACCCGTTGGTCATTGGGCAGGTTCAGGCCGAACTTGACGATTTGGGAGCGGGTCACGCTGCCGGTGTCACCGACCTCACTGTTCAGCCAATCGTCGAAGGCCGCAGGCTGGGAGTCGCGAGCGCGCAAATGAGTGCCCAGTTTCTGGTCGTTGTGGGTACCGGCGCGGTAGTCGCCAAAATGCCGTTCGCTGTACCCCAGCAGCACGTCGCCGCGCTCGTCGCCAAAGGCAAACACACCGCTGCCGTTGAAATAGGTGCCGTTACCCAGCTCACCAATCCCGCTACCGGCACGCAGACGCCCGCCATAGTCCTTGCCATCGGCCAGGAACTCACTGGCCTCCAGGGTCTTGAAGGATGCAATCCCGCCCAACACGGCAGCACCGCCCTGCCCGGACTGGCTGCCCTTGTCGATTTCGATGCTGGAGATGAACTCCGGGTCGATCAACATCGTGCCGTTGCGCTGCTGGTGGCCGTTGACGTTGAAGTTCTGGCGCATGCCGTCGATGTTCATGTTGACCCGGCCGTAGTCCTGCACGCCGCGGATGTTCACCGACAGGCCCGGGTCACGCTGGTTGACGGCGGTGTACACGCCGGCGGTTTCTTCGAGCATGTCGGCGGCGTGGCGCGGCGGGCGTTTGTCGATCTGCTCGCGACTGATCACGGCCACCGAGCGCGGTGTGTCGTATACCCAGTCGCTTGGCTTGCCGTTGGTGTTGCCGGTGATGGTGGTGGTGCCCACGGTCAGCGCACCGTCATGGTCGGCGCTGACGCGCGTCAGCGTCACTTGCCGGTCCCCGGTAAAGCGGTATTCCACCGGTGCACTGCCCACCAATCGGCCGAGGCCTTCCTGGGCGCTGTAACGACCCTTGAGCGCGGTGCTGGTGAGGCCTTGCAGGCGCGCGCTGTCGAAGAGCACTTGCAACCCGGCCTGGTCAGCGAACGTCAGTACGGCAAGGCCCAAGGGTTGCGCCGCAATATCAAACGTCAATGTGACAGGCTGTGACTCACCGACTGGCGCCTCGGCGGCCTGCACCTGGCAGGCGGAGGCGAACAGCCCCAGGTGGATGGCAAGGGCCAACCGGCTACCGGTGTTGCGCCCCTTGGTGATTGCAGACATCGACGTTATCCCTTCGCTGACCATTCTTGTTTATGCGAATACTTCTCACTTAACAGGACGTGTCAGGCGTCGGAACTCAGTAAGGTTTTTTTGAAAGTTTTTCGATGGGCGTAAATGGGCCCCGGCGACCCCATCAATAGATCAGGCTCAGCCCCGCCAGATCAAAGCGCTGCACCTGTAATTCTTCGGTCAGGGTGCCGAGGGCCGTGTCGAGCATATCGAGGCGGAACACGCCGCTGACTTCACGGGTGCCGAGGTCGGCATTGGTCAGCACCACCTTGCCCGGCCGGTAGCGGTTGAGCTGCTCGATGACCTTGGCCAGCGGCAAGCGGTCGAAGATCAACACCCCGCGACGCCAACTGGTGGCGCGCTCCAGGTCGAGGTCGTCGAGGGCGACCACGCCGTTCTCGGGGCTGTAGCGCGCAGCCTGGCCTTCCTTGAGCACGGTTTCTTTCTGCGGCACCGCTTGCAGCGTGACGGCCACACTGTGTTGCAACACTCCGACCCAAGCCTGCCGGTCGTCCTCACGCTCGACCACAAACCGCGTGCCCAGGGCGCGGGTTTGCCCGCTGGCGCTCTGCACCACGAACGGCCTTTTTTCCTCACCGGCCATGGGCGCCACATCAAAGATCGCCGAGCCTTTGATCAGGCTGATGCGCCGCTGCACACCGTCAAAATCCAGCTTGATCGCACTCGCAGAATCCAGTTGCACGCTGCTGCCGTCCGCCAGGTGCACGGTGCGCACCTCGCCTTTTTGGGTGAGGTAATCGGCCTGCATCTGCAGCAGCGCCTCAGGCCCGCGCACCCAGCCGACGCCGGCCACCACCAGCAACAGCGCAACACTCGCCGCCATGCGCCACGGCCTGCGCCGACGAGAGCCGCGCACCGGCGCCGCGGTGGCGGGCGGCCGCTGGCGATGCACCGTCTCATCACGATGCACCTCGCCCAGCGCCGCCCACGTCTGCTCGGCAAACCGCAGCGCCGCTTCATGGCGGCTGTCCCTGGCGATCCATTGGCGCAACTCGGCCTGCTCCTGATCAGTCAGGGCGCCGGCGTGCAGGCGCACCGCCCAATCGGCAGCCGCCTCGGTAATGCTGTGCTGTTGCGGACCCGGGCTATTCACGTGTGAATCTCGAATTTTTCGTTATATAACGCTGTGACGTCTGACCCCAGGTTTGTCGGTAATTCATTCGTCGGACGGCCCCGCCTCACCTTCCTGCAAACGCTGCATGACATACGCCAGCGCCTTGGCCAGGTGCTTTTGCACTGAGCTGTCGGAAATGCCCAGGTGGCGCGCGACCTGGGCATGGGTCATGCCCTCGATCCGGTTGAGGCGAAAAATCTGCCGGGTACGCTCCGGCAATTCCGCCAGTGCCTGCTTCAATGCCTGCCGCTGTTGCTGCGCCATCGCCTGAGCCTCCAACCCGGCCATTTCATCTTCAATCTCGGCCAGCGCCTCGTGGGGCACGGAGTCGGTCTTGCGCCGCGCCTCCTGGCGAATATGGTCGATCAGCAGATTACCGGCCGTGCGATAGAGATAGCCCTGGGAGTTGTCGATGCGCTCGCCGGCCGGCTTTTGCGCCAGGCGCAGGAAGCTCTCCTGCACCAGGTCTGCGGCCAACTGCGGGTCCCGTACCTTGCGCGCGAGATACCCGCGCAGGGTATCGGCGTGCTTGAGAAACAGGCCTTTGAGATCCACGTCCGACAAACCGACTCCCTGGAATGTAGAGGAAACAGGCGGGCATCTTAAGCGTTGTCGAGAATGATTTTCAATTGATATCAGCTCTGATCTGCACAATGGCGGTTTTCATTCTGCGTTCGGTAATCGAACGGTTCCCACCCCGGCGATTGACCAAATTAACCATTCAGTACATTTTATCCGCAGACATAAAAACAACAGTGGAGATCCCTCATGCCCCCTATCGTGCTGGTGCTCAACGGCCCCAATCTCAACCTGCTCGGCACCCGCGAGCCCGCCACTTATGGCCATGAAACCCTGGCCGACCTTGCCGCCCTGTGTGGCCGCAGCGCCGAGCAACTGGGACTGAAAGTCGAATTTCGCCAGACCAATCGCGAAGGCGAATTGCTGGACTGGATCCACGGCGCCCGCGCCCGTTGCGCCGGGATTGTGATCAACCCGGCAGCCTGGACCCACACCTCGGTAGCGATCCGCGACGCGCTGGTGGCCAGTGAAGTACCGGTGATCGAAGTGCATTTGTCCAACGTGCATGCCCGGGAAGCGTTCCGTCATCACTCCTTTGTGTCGCCGATTGCAAAGGCGGTACTCGCTGGCTTTGGCAGCCATGGTTATCACCTGGCCCTCGAACACTTCAGCAAGACCTTGAAGGGATGAACCCGGTGTCCAGACGTCGAATTCTCGCCGGCCTGATCGGCGCCGGCATCCAGGCCTCCCGCACGCCGGCCCTGCATGAGCACGAGGGCGATGCCCAGGGCCTGCGGTACCTGTATCGCCTGATCGACCTCGACCAGTTGCAGGTGGATACCCGCGCCCTGCCCGACCTGTTGATGGCGGCCGAGCAGATGAACTTCACTGGCTTGAACATCACCTACCCGTGCAAACAGGCGATCCTGCCGTTGCTGGATGACCTGTCACCCGAAGCACGAGGCATCGGCGCGGTGAACACCGTGGTGTTCCGCAACGGTGAACGCATCGGCCACAACACCGACTGCCTGGGTTTTGCCGAAGGCTTTCGCCGCGGCTTGAATGACGTGGCACGCAGGCACGTGGTGCAGATGGGCGCGGGCGGTGCCGGTGCGGCAGTAGCCCATGCGCTGCTGGGCGAAGGCGTGGAACGCTTGAGTATTTTCGACATGGACGCCGAGCGCGCCCGGAGCCTGGCGGACAACCTCAACCAGCATTTCGGTGCCGGCCGGGCCCAGGCGGGCAATGACCTGGAAAGCGCCATGGCCGAGGCCGACGGCCTGGTGAACACCACACCGATGGGCATGGCCAAGCTGCCCGGCATGCCGGTGCCGCCGCACACTTTGCGCGCTGATTTGTGGGTGGCAGAGATTGTGTATTTCCCGCTGGAAACCGAACTGCTGCGCAACGCCCGCGCCCTGGGTTGCCGCACGCTGGATGGCGGCAACATGGCGGTGTTTCAGGCGGTGAAGGCGTTTGAGTTGTTCAGCGGAGAAGTGGCGGATGCAGAGCGCATGCTCGCGCACTTCCAGAGCATGAACATCTAACTGTCGAAACCGAATCAAAATGTGGGAGCTGGCTTGCCTGCGATGCAAGCACCTCGGTACTTCAGACAAACCGAGTTGATCCTATCGCGGGCAAGCCCGGCTCCCACATTTGCTCGGTGTTGAACTCAGGCCTGCAGGTAGCGCAACACCGACTCGCAGATCATCGCCCGATGCCGCTGCTTGACCGCCTCGTCCGACAACTCGATCTGAAAGATCTCGCTGAAGGTGTGGCGGTTGGACACCCGGTAAAAGCTGAACGAGTTGATCAGCAAGTGCACGTCCAGCGGCTCCAGCCCTTCACGGAACAGCCCCAGTTCGGCGCCCCGGCGCAACGTGGTGCCGAGGGCTTCGAGGATGTTGCTGTTCATCGCCTTGATCGACGTCGACTGCTTTACATACTCGGCGTTGTGGATGTTCTCGATGCTCACAATCCGCACAAAATCCACGTTCTGATCATGGTGATCAAAGGTGAATTCCACCAGCCGACGGATCGCTTCCCGGGGCTCCAGGGCCGTCAGGTTCATCCGGGTTTCGGTGTTGCGAATGTCGCCGTAGAGCTTCTCCAGCACCTCGACGTAGAGCTGCTCCTTGCTGCCGAAGTAGTAATAAATCATGCGCTTGGAGGTCTGGATACGCTCCGCGATCGCGTCCACCCGGGCGCCGGAAAGGCCCTGGGTGACAAACTCGACGATGGCTTCCTGGAGGATGTTCTCGCGGGTCTTTTCCGGGTTGTTCTTGCGACTCTTGCGCGGCGCGGCGGCCGCGGCGGGAAGCTCGGAAGTCAGGGTCATGGTGCGCTCACGGCCTTAGGTGCAGGCGGTGATTATGGGCCGCCGCGCACGCCGAAGGAAGCGCCGGCACCTTACAGCCTGGCCTGGCGCGCCGCACCGCTGCGGGACTTGGCCATGGCCGCCAGGCGCACCGCCACGTTGGCCGCGCCGTAACCGGCGTAACCGTTCTTGCGCTGGATGATCTCGAAGAAAAACCGGCCTTCGAACGGCTCGGTGTACACGTGAAACAGCTCACCGCCCTGGGCGTCGCGGTCGTACAGCACGTTGTAGTACGCGAGCTGGCTGAGGAACTCGTCATCGAAGTCAAACCGCGCCGCCAGGTCATCGTAGTAGTTCAGCGGGATATCCAGCAGCGGCACGCCGGCATCCTTGGCCCGGCTGACCTCGGCGAAAATGTCCGCGCAGTCGAAGGCAATGTGGTGCACACCCGAGCCGCGATAGCTCGACAGCGCGTGGGAAATCGCGGTGTTGCGGTTCTCTGAAATATTCAGCGGCAGGCGAATCGAGCTGCAACGGCTGCGCAGTGCGCGGCTTTTCACAAGGCCGTACGGGTCGGGCAGTACCACTTCGTCATCGGCTTCGAAATCCAGCAGGCTCTTGTAGAACAGCACCCAACTGTCGAGGCTGTCGGCGGGCAACGCCATGGCCATGTGGTCGATGCGCAGCAGTCCGCCGCTGGCAGCGCTCGCCGGTTGCAGGTTGAAATCGGTGTCGTAGAGGCCACCTTCGTTCTGGTCTACCAGGTAGATCAGGCTGCCATCCGGTGCACGCACCGCCGCCAGCTCCAGCTCATTGGGGCCGACCAGGCCGCGATACGGCTGGCCCTTGTAGGCCACCGCCCGCTCCAGGGCCTTGGCGCTGTCTTTCACGCGGATCGCCGTGGCGCACAACGACGGGCCATGGGCCTCGAAAAAATTATGGGCGAAGGAATAGGGTTCACAGTTGAGGATCAGGTTGATATCACCCTGGCGCAGCAGGCTGACGCTCTTGGAGCGATGCTGCCCGGCCTTGACGAAGCCCAGGCGCTCCAGCCATGAGGTGAGCTTGGCGCCGAGGTTTTCATCCACAGCGAATTCGAGGAATTCAATGCCGTCGTATTCGCTGGCGGCGGGGGTTTGAAACAATATCTCGGGGACCGGTTTGGCTTCCTCGGCCAGCCGCTGGCGGGTCTTCTCTTCGAGATACAGCAGCGAGCGCAGGCCGTCGGCGGCATTCGCCCGGGTCGGTGCGGCGCGGAAGCCGTCGTTGAAGATTTCCAACGACAACGGCCCGGTGTAGCCGCTCTTGATGATCGGGGCCAGGAAGCCTGCCAGGTCGAATTCGCCCTGGCCGGGGAAGCAGCGAAAATGCCGGCTCCATTCCAGTACGTCCATCGCCAGGATCGGCGCGTCGGCCATCTGCACAAAGAAAATCTTGTCGCCGGGGATCTCGGCGATGGCACTCGGGTCGCCCTTGAGGGACAGCGTGTGGAAGCTGTCGAGCAACACGCCGAGGCTCGGGTGATCGATCTTGCGCACCAGGTTCCACACCTGTTGCCAGGTGTTCACATGCCGTCCCCACGCCAGCGCTTCGTAGCCAATGCGCAGGCCACGGCGGCCGGCGTGTTCGGCCAGCAGGCTCAAGTCATCCAGCAGAATGCTTTCATCGCCGACGGCATCGGCTGACGCGTTACTGCACACCAACACCAGGTCGGTGCCCAACTCCTGCATCAAATCGAACTTGCGCTCGGCCCGCTCCAGGTTGCGCGCCAGGCGGTCGCGGCGGCAGCCTTCAAAATCCCGGAACGGCTGGAACAGGGTGATGGCAATGCCGAGGTCGGCGCACATTTGTCTAACTTCACGCGGACTGCCGTCGTAATACAGCAGATCGTTTTCAAAGATTTCCACGCCATCAAACCCGGCCGCCGCGATGGCTTCGAGTTTTTCCGGCAGGGTTCCGCTCAAGGAAACGGTGGCGATGGAGCGTTGCATGGGGCGACTCCCGGCATTGAGGCATGTCTTGTTTACGGCAAATTATTGGCCGCTAAACTCATCACAGCAATTGAAATGTACGAACCGGTTAGTTTTATGGGCGATTATCGAACAGAATGGCAATCAGCGAATTGACGATTTTTTAGCCACTGCGCACCATCGACAGCACATTGAGTCCCGCTCCTGTTGAGCGGCCTCGGTTAACCAAGACCCTGAACACACCATAAAAATTTCAAAAAAAACGGGTACTTCCTCATGCCTTCGCAAACTCCCGCCGTGGCCGTGCGCCACAGCAATCCCCATAGCGGCATCGGCGACAAAATCCGTGGCGCCATGGCTGTCGGTAAAACCCGCTGGGGCATGCTGGCCCTGGTGTTTTTCGCCACCACCCTGAACTACATCGACCGCGCCGCCCTTGGCGTGATGCAGCCGATCCTGGCCAAGGAAATGAGCTGGACGGCGATGGACTACGCCAACATCAACTTCTGGTTCCAGGTGGGTTACGCCATCGGCTTTGTGCTGCAAGGCCGGCTGATCGACCGGGTCGGCGTCAAGCGCGTGTTCTTCTGCGCGGTGCTGCTGTGGAGCCTGGCCACCGGCGCCCACGGCCTGGCCACCTCGGCAGTGGGCTTTATGGTGTGCCGGTTTATTCTCGGGCTCACCGAGGCCGCCAACTACCCGGCCTGCGTCAAGACCACCCGCCTGTGGTTCCCCGCCGGCGAGCGTGCGGTGGCGACCGGGATCTTCAACGCCGGCACCAACGTCGGCGCAATGATGACGCCGATGCTGCTGCCACTGATCCTCCACGTGTGGGGCTGGCAGGCCGCGTTCCTGTGCATGTCGGCACTGGGCGGCATCTGGCTGGTGTTCTGGGGTTTGAAGTACTACAACCCAGAAGACCATCCGAGCGTGAAGCAATCGGAACTGGACTACGTGCAGCAGGAAGTCG
The DNA here is from genome assembly GCF_000242655.1 of Pseudomonas sp. PAMC 25886. Lineage (NCBI taxonomy): Bacteria > Pseudomonadati > Pseudomonadota > Gammaproteobacteria > Pseudomonadales > Pseudomonadaceae > Pseudomonas > Pseudomonas sp. PAMC 25886. The sequence continues at coordinate 91,565 of NZ_AHHC01000069.1, read as the reverse complement.
AGCCGGAACAACCCCGCGTGCCGTTCAGCCGAATCCTGCGCATGCGCGGTACCTGGGCCTTCGCCCTCGCCTACTCGATGACCGCGCCGGTGTTCTGGTTCTACCTGTACTGGCTGCCGCCGTTCCTGAATCAGCAATACAACCTGGGCATCAACGTGACCCAGATGGGCATCCCGCTGATCATCATTTACCTGACGGCGGACTTCGGCAGCATTGGCGGCGGGATTCTGTCTTCGTTCCTGATTGGCCGCGGGATGAATCCGATCAAGGCGCGGCTGTTGTCGATGCTGCTGTTCGCCTGCTGCATCGTCGGCGTCATCATGGCCGCCGGTTCCAGCCAACTGTGGGTCGCGGTGTTTGCCATCTCCTTGGCCATCGGCGCGCACCAGGCCTGGACCGCCAATATCTGGAGCCTGGTGATGGACTACACGCCCAAGCACATGATGAGTACGGTGTTCGGTTTTGGCGGCATGTGCGCGGCCATCGGCGGGATGTTCATGACCCAGATCGTCGGCCATATCCTGACCGTGACCAACAACAACTACACCGTGCTGTTCACCCTGATTCCGGCGATGTACTTCATCGCGCTGGTCTGGATGTACTTCATGGCGCCACGCAAGATTCCGACCGTCGAGGTCTGAGTTTCCTACCTGCGCCGCTGCTGCCAGGCAGCGGCCAACCCGCTCAGGCAAATCACCCCGATCCCGACCACGGTGGTCAGGTCCGGGGTGTGATTGAACACCAGCCAGCCCAACAACCCCGCAAACACGATCTGGCAATAGCCGAACGGTGCCAGCAGCGCTGGCGCCGCGAAGCGGAAGGCCTGGGTCAGCATCAAGTGTGCGGTCATCCCGCAGGTGCCCAGCGCCAGCATCAACACCCCGTGCCACAGGCTCGGCACCTGCCAGAAGAACGGTACCAGTGCACTCATCACCAGGGTGTTGCACAGCCCGGCGAAGAAGTTGCTGGTGGTGGGTGTGTCGTACTTGCTGAGGATGCGCGTGAGCAGCTGGTAGAAGCAGAAGAACAGTGCGGAGGTCAGCGGCAACAACACCGCCGGCGTAAACAGCTCACCGCCCGGATGCACGATGATCAGCACCCCGATAAACCCGCAAATCACCGCCAGCCATTGGCCGCGGGTCACGTGCTCGCCCAGCAGCGGCACCGACAACGCGGTGACCAGAATCGGCGCAAGAAAGTTGACCGCCGTGGCCTCGGCCAACGGGATAAAGTGCAGCGCCGCCGTAAAGAACAGGCTGGTGCCCAGCAGGCACAAGGCCCGCGCCACCTGCAGCAACGGCCGCTTGCTGCGCAGCACCCGCAGGCCCGATTGCGGCAGGAAGATCCCGGCCATCAACAGCGTGTGCACCAGGTAACGGGCCCACACCACCATCACGATCGGGTAAAACCCGGCCAGGTATTTGGACAGCGCGTCGTGGCTGGAAAACAGAAAAGTCGCCACCACAATCAGCAAAATGCCTTTGAGCGGGTGGTTGACGCCGGAAAGTGGGGTACTGAGGGTCATTGCATTCTCTTGAGTGGCAGGCTGAAATGACCGCCGCATACCGCGGCATAATCTAGAACGGGTGACGCGCCTCGCTCAAGAGCATAACCAAACACTGTTCGAACAGCGCACTAAATTGCGCTTTTCCAGTCCAACGCTCCACGCCCACCCGCCCATTGCGCGTTTTTTAACCAAGGCCTTCTCACCATGAAAAAAACCCTGTTGATGCTTTCGACCCTGGCGCTGCTCAGCGCCTGCGATAAACAAGCCGAGACGGCTAAAGCGCCTGCTCCGCCGTCGGTTCAAGCAACGCTGGTGCCGGAAGTGCTGCCCACCGACAAATGGGTCGGCAAGTGGATGGGCGTCGAAGGCCTCAACCTGACCATCGCCAAGGACGACAGCATCGGCCGTGGCCACTATGTACTGACCATGAAATACGGCCTGGATGACGATGACTCCGGCACCTTCAAGGGCCAGGCGTCTGAAGACGGCATCACCTTTGAACGCCCGGACGGCCCGCAGATCCTGAGCGCCGGTGACGGCGAAGCCACGGGCCTCAAATGGCTGGCCGACAAGAAGGACTGCCTGATCGTCGACACCGGCGAAGGTTATTGCCGCGACTGACACCAACAACTTCCCGCCGGACACCCATCACCTGTGGCGAGCGGGCTTGCCCCGCGTTGGGCTGCGCAGCAGCCCCATAACAGGCCAGGGTGTTCTTTTTGGAGGAATTCGGTGTTCTTATTGGGGCTGCTGCGCAGCCCAACGGGGGACAAGCCCCCTCGCCACCGACAGCCGGACTGGCGCCAACCCTACACACCAACAACACTGAGCTGCAGGTTCAACAAGAGGATTGCCACATGCTATGGAAAAAAGGCCGACGCAGCGACAACGTGGTGGACGCCCGCGATGACAGTGGCGGCGGTGGCGCAGGCATGCGCTTTGGTGGCGGCAAGGGCCTGAGCCTGACGGCGATCGTGCTGATCGTCGGCATCGGCTGGCTGACCGGCCAGGACCCGATGCAGATCCTCGGGCAACTCAGCGGCCAGCTCACCGAGCAAGCGCCCTCCGTCAGCCCGCAAACCCGCCAAGCGCCGCCGGCCAATGATGAACAGGCTGACTTCGTGCGCGCCGTGCTCGGTGACACCGAAGACACCTGGGCCCAGGTGTTCCAGGAGAACGGCCTGACCTACAAGAACCCCAAGTTGATCCTGTTCCGTGGCCGGGTGAACTCCGCCTGCGGTGGCGCCACGTCCGCCAGCGGGCCGTTCTATTGCCCGGCAGACCAACAGGTATACCTGGACCTGGATTTTTTCCGGGAAATGTCCCAGCGCTTCAAGGCCGCTGGTGATTTCGCCCAGGCCTACGTGATCGCGCATGAAGTCGGACACCACGTTCAGACGCTGCTGGGCATCTCCGCGAAGATTCAGGCAGCCCGCCAGCAAGGCCGGCAGATGCAAGGTGACGGCGGCCTGTTGGTACGCCAGGAACTGCAAGCCGACTGCTTCGCCGGGGTGTGGGCCAACCGCGCACAAAAGCGCCTGAACTGGCTGGAGCCTGGCGATATTGAAGAAGCACTGAATGCGGCCAACGCCATTGGCGATGACCGCTTGCAGCAACAGGGCCAGGGCCGTGTAGTGCCTGACTCATTTACCCACGGCACCTCGGCACAGCGGGTTCGCTGGTTCAAGACCGGCTTCGCCCAGGGCCAGATCACTCAATGCGATACCTTTACCGCCAAGAGCCTTTAAATGAATAAACGACTGGGTCTGCTGTTAGGTTTGTTGATCACCTGTTCTTCCTCCTCCTGGGCCGCCGAGCATGGCGTCAAGGAGGTCAGTCCCGATCGTTTCCACCTGGATGCCGGCGACCTCAGCGTCGGCTTGAGCCAGGACTGGCGCCAGCCACTGCCTCAAGTCACCCGCGCGCTGATCATCGTGCATGGCCGTTTGCGCAACGCGATGACCTACCTGGACAGCGGCGAAAAAGCCGCCGAAGCCGCAGGACAAAACGCCAACACCCTGGTGATTGCGCCGCAGTTCCTCAACCAGACCGACCTCAAGCGCAACCAGATCGACAGCCAGACCCTGCGCTGGAACAGCAATGACTGGATGGCCGGCGAGCCGTCCACCGGCCCGGGCCAGATCAGCTCCTATGGCGCCCTGGACCAGATCATCAAGCACCTGGGCAACCGCAAGCTGTTTCCGAACCTGAAGGAAATCGTGGTGGCCGGCCATTCCGGCGGCGGCCAGGTGGTGCAGCGTTTTGCCCTGACCGGGCATGATCACCCGCTGCTGCAAACCGAAGGCATCAGCTTGCGCTATGTAGTGGCCAACCCGTCGTCCTACGCGTACTTCAGCCCGCAGCGTCCGGTGAAGTTCGATGTGTCCAGTTGCCCTGATTTCAATGACTGGAAATACGGCATGCAAAACCTGCCGGCCTACGCCAAGGGGCAAAGTGCCGAGCAGCTTGAGCAGGCGTATGTGTCGCGCAATGTGACTTACCTGCTGGGCCAGCAGGACACCGACCCGAATCACCCGGCGCTCGACAAGAGCTGCGGGGCTGAAACCCAGGGTGCGTATCGCCTGATTCGCGGGCACAACTATTTTGACTACCTCAAGCAGCGGCACCCGCAGTTAGGCCACAAGTTGGTTGAAGTACCGGGCGTTGGGCATAACGGGGACAAGATGTTTACCTCGCCTGAAGGGCAGAAGGTGCTGTTCTCCCAATAACTGACGAAACCGGATCAAAAATGTGGGAGCTGGCTTGCCTGCGATGGCATGCGCTGGGTGTTACTGATACACCGCAGTGTCTGCATCGCAGGTAAGCCAGCTCCCACATTTGATCTTCATTGCCTGGGGTTAGAGCATCCGGCGCAGTACCGCGCAATCTTCGGCATGCCAATCCGCGAGTTCCGGCCACGGGTTATCCGGCAGATTGACCAGCACAGTCTTCGTGCCCGCCGCCCGCCCGCAATCCAGGTCAAACCGGTAATCACCGACCATCACCATCGCTTGCGGCGCCACTTCCCACGCTTGCGCCAGCTTCAACAAACCACCCGGATCAGGCTTTGGCGGCGCATCATCACGCCCCAACACATCCTCGACCGCAAAGCAGTCGGCCAAACCAATCGCCTGCAATGTCACATGGGCCAGCTCCCGCGCATTGCGCGTCAGGATGCCCAGGCGATAACCCCGCCCGGCCAACTCCCGCACCAACTCCACCGCACCGGTCGCCGCCACCGAACCCAGCGCCAACTCACGCTCGTGCTCCAGCAACCACGCGTGCTTGGCCGCGGCTTCATCGGCAGGCAACGCCGCCAGGTGGGTCAGAATGTCGTCGGTCGCCGGAATACCCAGCGCCACGCGAATCGCCGCAAAGTCATGCACGGCCACCGTCAGGGTGCCGTCCATGTCGAACACCCAGTGCTTCACATCAGCCAGGCTCATGCCCAGTCCTTGCGATGACGAATCAAGCCTTCCTGCGTAACCGACGCCACCAATTGCCCGGCGCGGTTGTACACGCTGCCCCGGGAGAACCCACGGGAATTGCCGGCCCACGGGCTGTCCATGGCGTAGAGCAACCAGTCATCGGCACGCAGGTCGGCGTGGAACCACAGCGCGTGGTCGAGGCTGGCGACTTGCATGTCTTTCTGCCACACGGTCTTGCCATGGGGCAGCAGCGAGGTGGTCAGCAAGCCGAAGTCAGAGGCGTAGGCCAGCAGGTATTTGTGCAGTGCCGGCGAGTCGGCCAGGGCGCCGTCCGCGCGAAACCACACGTACTTGACCGGGTCGGACGGCTGCGGGTTGTAGGGGTCTTTCTCGGTGACCGGGCGCACTTCGATCGGCTTGGGACACAGCAGCTTTTCGCGCATGTGCTCAGGGATCAGGTGCGCGCGCTGTTGGGTCAGCTCCAGCTCCGACGGCAGGTTCTCCGGGCCGACCACCACCGGCATGGTGGTCTGGTGCTCGAAACCTTCTTCGTCGTACTGGAACGAGGCGCTGCAGGTGAAGATCGGATTGCCCTTCTGGATCGCCGTCACCCGGCGCGTGCTGAAACTGCCGCCATCGCGCACCCGGTCCACCGAATACACCACCGGCAACGCCGCATCGCCGGGACGCAGGAAGTAACCGTGCAACGAATGCACATGCCGCGTCTCCTCAACGGTCTGGCTGGCCGCCGACAGCGACTGGCCCAATACCTGGCCGCCGAACAGTTGGCGAAAGCCCAGGTCCTGGCTGCGGCCGCGAAACAGGTTTTCCTCGATCGGCTCCAGGGTCAGCAGGTCCACCAGATCTTCCAACACTTGGCTCATAGAGCATCTCCTACAACAATCTATTGGGCATTCCGGGCTGCTTATCCGTGCAGCGTGTCCAACCATTGGGCGCGGGTGATGCGATACAACACATGATGCCGCACCGGGTCATCCGCTGCGACCTTGGGGTGCTCAAAATCTGCCAGGGGATCGTAATGCATACCGATGGCCTGCATGACTTTTTGTGATGGCAGATTGGCTTCAGTGGTAAACGAGACAATTTCGTCCAGCTTCAGCCGGTCGAAACCGCAGCGCAGGGCGGTCCAGGCGGCTTCACTGGCATAGCCCAGGCCCCAATGCTCCCTGGCCAGGCGCCAGCCAATTTCCACCGCCGGGGTGAACGGGGCGTCGAAGCTCACATTCAACAACCCGGTGAGGCCGATGAATTCGCCGCTGTCCTTGCGCTGCAAGGCCCACAGGCCAAACCCGTACTCGGCGAAATGGCCGCGAATGCGCCCGATCAGCGCGGCGCTTTCCAGGCGACTCAAAGTGGCCGGGAAATACCGCATCACCTGCGGGTCGGCGCACATGCGCGCAAACTCCGGCAAGTCGGCATCGCTCCATTGGCGCAGCACCAGGCGTGCGCTCTCCAATTCCAGTATCGGCTCCATTGGTCCCCCTCCCTTGCCATGTGCGTGAGTGTAACGCGCTGTTAAGATCCTTCGCTGGTTCCCGTCAGAAATCGCCATGCCTTTGCCATTGATCTACCACGACGACTACAGCCCCGAGTTCCCGGCGGACCACCGCTTCCCCATGGATAAATTCCGCCTGCTGCGTGACCACCTGGTGGAGAGCGGCCTGACCCGGGACAGCCAGCTGCTGCGCCCGGAACTGTGCCCCGCCGAGATTCTGGCCCTGGCCCATGAACCTGGGTATATCGAACGCTATATGAGCGGCGAGTTGTCCCGCGAAGACCAGCGGCGCCTCGGCCTGCCCTGGAGCGAAGCGCTGGCCCGGCGCACCGTGCGCGCAGTGGGCGGCTCGTTGCTGGCCGCCGAGCAGGCGCTGGAACACGGCCTGGCCTGTCACCTGGCCGGCGGCACCCATCACGCCCACTACGATTACCCGGCGGGGTTCTGCATCTTCAACGACCTGGCGGTGATCAGCCATTACCTGCTGGCCAGCGGGCGGGTCAACCGGGTGCTGATCTTCGACTGCGACGTTCACCAGGGCGACGGCACCGCGCGCATCCTGCACGACACCCCGGACGCGATCACCGTGTCCCTGCACTGCGAAAAGAACTTCCCCGCGCGCAAGGCCGAAAGCGACTGGGACATCCCGCTGCCCATGGGCATGGGCGACGAGGATTACCTCAAGGTCGTCGACGATGCCCTCAACTACCTGCTGCCGCTGTATCAGCCCGACCTGGTGCTGTACGACGCCGGCGTGGATGTGCACAAGGACGACGCCCTCGGCTACCTCAAGCTGACAGACGAAGGCGTCGCCGCCCGCGATGAAAGCGTGATGCGCCACTGCCTGGGCCGCGATATTCCGGTGGTCGGGGTGATCGGCGGCGGCTACAGCAAGGACCGCCCTGCCCTGGCCCGTCGCCACGGGATTCTGCACCACAGTGCGCAGCGCGTCTGGACGTCATCAGGCTGTCATTGAGTTATGCACGTTACCCACAATCGCTGTGGAACTGCCTGTGGATAACCTGAGTGGAAACCTCTGCAAGCCATACGCCGCATGGCCTGCAGAACACTGTACGTTTTTTGATCAGGCAGCATGAGCATCCTCGGGTAGAATGCTCGGCCTACTTTGCCGAACCGCAGTTATCCCCATGTCCCAGACTCAAACCCCACCTCAACACGTCATCATCATCGGCGGTGGCCCGGCCGGGCTGATGGCCGCCGAAGTGTTGAGCCGGGCCGGCGTGCGCGTCGACCTGTACGACGGCATGCCGTCGGTGGGTCGCAAATTCCTGCTGGCGGGCGTTGGCGGCATGAACATCACCCATTCCGAGGCTTACCCGGCGTTCCTGTCGCGCTACGCCGAGCGGGCGCCGTTTATGGCGCCGTTGCTGCGTGAGTTCGGAGCCGAAGCGTTGTGCGAATGGATACACGGGCTGGGGATTGAAACCTTTGTCGGCAGTTCCGGCCGGGTGTTTCCGACCGACATGAAAGCCGCCCCGCTGCTGCGCGCCTGGCTCAAGCGCCTGCGGGACCAGGGCGTGGTTATCCACACCCGGCATCGCTGGCTGGGCTGGACCGCCGACGGCGGCTTACTTATCCACAGCCCGGACGGCGAAAAAACGGTCCACAGCGACGCCGTGCTGTTGGCTTTGGGTGGCGGCAGTTGGTCGCGACTGGGCTCCGACGGTGCCTGGCTCACGTTGCTGGAAGACAAGGGCGTGCCGTACACCCCGCTGCAACCGAGCAATTGCGGCTTCGAGGTGCCGGCCTGGAGCGACCTGATGGTCAGCAAATTCGCCGGTGCACCGTTGAAAAACGTCGCCATCGGGTTGGCAGACGACAAGCCCCGATTGGGCGAATGCGTGGTCACCGCCACAGGTATCGAGGGCAGCCTGATCTATGCGCTGTCGGCGCCGATTCGCGAGGCCATCAATCGCGATGGATCGGCCACCGTGCATCTCGACCTGCTGCCGAGCAAGCCACTGGACAAGGTGATTGCGGCGCTGAGCAAGCCGCGAGGGTCACGCTCGATGAGCAAACATTTGCACAGCCAGTTGGGGTTGGATGGGGTGAAGGCCGCTCTGTTGCGCGAATTGGCACCGGCGGAGCACTTCAATGATCCCGCGCAATTGGCAGTCGATATCAAGGCGCTGCCACTGACGCTGGTGAAAACCCGGCCGATGGATGAGGCCATCAGTACCGCCGGCGGTGTGCCGTTTGAGGCGCTGGATGAGCGGCTGATGCTCAAGCAACTACCCGGCGTATTTTGCGCAGGCGAAATGCTGGATTGGGAGGCGCCTACCGGCGGGTATTTGCTGACCGGGTGTTTTGCCAGCGGGCGAGTGGCGGGGCAAGGCATTTTGGCGGCGCTGAAAGTTGCAGAGGGGCAGCCCCTTCGCCAAGGGATGCACCCTCTCTGAGCGTTACAGCAGTTGTTTTCTCAAGCCACCGTGAACATACCGCTGATTGGCCTTCGGGCACCCTTGCAGGTCAATCACCATCGTTCGCACACGCTGCTGAAACGCCTGCAAAGCGTCGAGCACCTGGTCATCCACCGGAAGCCGCTGTACGGCACTTGGCGCGCAATGCTCACCGGATGAATGACCGGTCTCCAGCGCCTCCAGCTCGAACTCCTCAAACTCGTCACTTCCCGTCAAAGCACGTCCCTCCGGTTCTTCTGGAGTCTCCACACCCAACCCGTCAATTTTGCTTTAGACCCTGTTTATGAACCTGGTAATTAACACCAAACGAATCTTCCACCACCTTGAGGTGTGGAGCCCCGGCCCCCAGTAGTTTTTCCAAATCACCCAGGTATTTCTCCTGGACGTAATAAAGTGCAACACCACTGTCGTCATACCCGGCCTCGCCGGCATCTTTTTTGTACGCTTCCTTCAAGTTGCGGTATTGCTGCTCAGCCGTCTCCTTGATTGTATTAAGCGTCTCTTCCAGGCCCTGTTTGGTTCCCGGCGATAACTCGAAGTTATTCTTCATATGCTCCACATACTCCTTGCCAGCCCGATAGGCTGGATAAAGAGTACCCGCCGTTATCAGCTCGTTCGCCTTGTCCAGTAAGCGACTCGCGGTTTCTTTTATTTTGGCGTCGGCCTCCGCCTTGCTCTTCCTGGATTCGTTGACGCCAATACCGACACCCGTAACGACCAACCCACCTATTATCGCCGCCGCGAACGGCACCAAAAAAACAGCCATATGTGCTCTCCACTTAAAGTCGATATTCATAAGTCAGTCCACTGACTTAATCATAGTGACCCGTGGCGGCCTTCAGTTCCGGTCGAACACAACTTTCAACCAGACAAAGTATGTCCGAGCGAGAACAAGGTAATCATTCAGGATGAGATACCCTAACTATCAGTTGCACACTATTCGATATGTTAAACATGAGCGGGATTGCCCCGCCCATCTCATTCGCCGACCGTCTATTTTATAGACCCGGACACTTATTTTTTCTTGCGCGGCCCGGTGTTAAACGCAGGCACCTTGCGCACTGGCTTGATCGACGGCTCCGCCACCGACACTTCACCACTTTCCACCCACTTGCCCAGGTTGCGCTTGCCGCCACCGGATGCCTTGGGTTTCTTCGGCTTTTTCGGCTTCTTCACCACCTGGCCGCTGGCATCGGTGTCCGGCACGCGATGCTCAGGCTCGAAGTCCTGCTCCATCTTGCGGGTCAACGTCTGACGGGTCAGCATCTCAATGGCCGACAGCATGTTCACTTCATCGGCACACACCAGGGAAATCGCCTCACCGGTGTTGCCCGCACGACCGGTACGGCCGATGCGGTGGATGTAGTCCTCGGCCACGATCGGCAGGTCAAAGTTGACCACCAGCGGCAAGTCTTCGATGTCCAGGCCACGGGCCGCCACGTCGGTAGCCACCAGGATCTGCACGTCGCTGCTCTTGAAGCGATCCAGCGCACGCTGGCGCGTGGCTTGTGGCTTGTCGCCGTGAATCCCGTCGGCATTGATGCCCAGGCCCTGGAGTTTTTCCACCAGCGCGTCCACACCGTTACGGGTCTTGGCGAACACCAGCACCTGCTTCCAGCGACCCTTGCGCATCAGGTGCACAAACAGCTCGGCCTTGCGCTTCTTGTCCACCGGCACCACCCATTGCTTGACGGTGTTGGCGGCAACGTTGCGCGGGCTGACTTCGACGGTCAGCGGGTCGTTGAGCATCTGCCCGGCCAACTGGCGGATCTCGTCGGAGAAGGTCGCGGAGAACAGCAGGGTCTGGCGTTTTTTCGGCAACATGCGGTAGATGTTCGCCAGTTCTTCGGAGAAGCCCAGGTCGAGCATGCGGTCGGCTTCGTCCAGCACCAGGGTTTGCAGCTGATTGAGTTTCAGCGCGTTCTGGCGGAACAGGTCGATCAGGCGGCCAGGCGTGGCCACCAGCACATCGACACCTTTGCGCAGCTTCATCATCTGCGGGTTGATGCTCACGCCGCCGTACACGGCGTAAGTGGTCAGCGGCAGGTTTTGCGCGTACTCGGCGACGCTGGCGTGAACCTGTTCGGCGAGTTCGCGGGTCGGGCACAGGATCAGCGCGCGTACCGAGTTGGCGCTGACTTTCGGCCCTTCCATGGTCAGCAGTTGCAGCAGCGGCACGGCGAAACCGGCGGTTTTGCCGGTGCCGGTCTGGGCCGCAGCCATCAGGTCGCGACCGGCCAGCACCGCCGGAATGGCTTGCGCCTGCACCGGCGTCGGGGTCTGGTAGCCAAGCGTCTCAAGAGCGCGCAGCAAGGGTTCGATCAGGCCAAGTGTGGCGAAAGTCATGGAAATACCGTAGGAAAAAGTCAGCGCAAGGTCGCAATGCGCGGCAGTTTACCTTATTTCCGGTTTCGGCTTTCGCCACTGTGGCAGGCTGATCAGCAGCACCGCGCTGATGATCACCAACATTGCCAGGGCTTCTTCCATGCCGATGGTCTCGCCGACAAACACAATCCCGAGCAACACCGCCACCGCCGGGTTGACGTAGGCATAGCTGGTGGCCGCCGCCGGGCGCACGTGCTTGAGCAGGTACATATAGGCGTTGAAGGCGATGATCGAACCGAACACGGTCAAGTAAGCCAGGGCCAGCCAGCCTTCCAGCGGCGGCATGGCTTGCAGGTGTTCGCCGCTGACAGCGCTGAGCACCAGCAGCACGGCACCCGCAATCAGCATCTCCGCCGCACTGGCCATGGCGCCTTGAGGCAGCGGCAAATGCTTGCTCCACACCGAACCGAAGGCCCAGGCCGCCGCCGCAAAAATCAGCAAGGCCGCACCGGTGGGGCTCGATTGCAGGTTGGAACCCATATTGAGCATGGCGATGCCGATAATCCCCAGCACCACCCCGGCCCATTCCAGACGGGTATTACGCGCACCCCAGAAATAACCGCAGAGCAAGGTGAACAGCGGCACGGTCGCCACCGCCAACGCGGCCACGCCGGAAGCCACGCCCGTGTGCTCGGCCACACTGACCGCGCCGTTACCGAAGGTCAGCAGCAAAATGCCGATCTTGCCGGCGGCCTTCCACTGCACCCAGGTCGGCGCCGGGGCCCCACGCCAGCGCAGGAAGGCATACATCAGCGCGCCTGCCGTCATAAAGCGAATCCCCGCCAGCAACAGCGGCGGCCAGTACTCCACACCAATGCGAATCACCAGGTAGGTAGACCCCCAGATCACGTACAACGCAAAAAAGGCGGCGATCAACGGTAAGGGAAAGCGACGTGGGCCAGGCATTGGGCAGCTCTGCGGCAGGACAAGGGAGCGTTATTTTAGAAATCCCCGACTGTAAACATAAGTTACAAAACCTGTTTAAAGCGCCAGTACACTTTTCAAAACACGGTTATCAAGGCTATAAACCGTGCTTTCGAAAGCCACGCATTCCCGGAGCCTTATCATGGACAAATACGACCGCATGCTTCTCAGCGCCCTGCTGGAAGACGGCCGCGCGTCCTACGCGCAATTGGCGCGCACGGTAAACCTGTCCGCGCCCGCCGTGGCCGAACGGGTGGCGAAGTTGGAAGCCAGTGGGGTGATTACCGGGTATCAGGCCAAGGTCGACCTGTCCAAGGTGGGGTTGCCGATCCAGTGCGTGATTGAGCTGAGGTTGACCAATCATGGGAGCCAGAAGGTGTACGACGCGCTGGCGGAAATTCCCGAGTTGACTGAATGCCATCGGGTGACCGGGGACCCGTGCGTGATCATGCAGGCGGCGGTGGGCTCGATGCCGGAGCTGGAGAGTTTGATCAATCGGGTGGCGAAGTTCGGGTTCAGCAAGACCTCGATCATCTTGTCGAGTGCGATAGAGCGCCGGGTGCCGCTGGGGCAGTTGGAAGGGAATGGGAAGAATGGTGGGTGATCTATCGCCATCGCGGGCAAGCCCGGCTCCCACAGTTGACCGAGTTGCCCGAAATACACGCGATCAACTGTAGGAGCTGGCTTGCCTGCGATGGCGTCAGTAGCTTCACCGCTGCCGCACAATCAAGTCTACGATTTGCTTGATGGTAGTAATTCCGTTCCAGTCTTCTTGGGTAGCGCGCAAATCGAATTGCCACTTGATCTGCATGACGAAGCAAGTCAGATCATCATCAATGATCTCAAAGTCATGAATAAAGTCTGTCTGCTCTGTCACCTGACTTCGATCTATGAAGCCGACGATATCAACAAAAAGTTGAATGACTTTTTCGCTGACCTCAATTCGCGTGAGGTTACTTTCCATTTCCTTCCTCATACACCTACTTTTTAAGGGCCAGCAAGACTGATCCCTTTCATTTGCAGGACCTTTCCTAGCGCGCTTTCAAGCCTCGCCCACACTGGATCACATAGCTAGTCTCGCCCGGTCATCGACCATTCGGTGACCGGATGTGCAAGTCCGATTGCAAGGGGTGACAGCTTCCATTTCAGGAGTTCCACCATGATCAAAACAACCAGTTCCCACGAAGAAATCCTCAGCGACAACACCCTCACCCGCCGCGCCATCGATTACTACCTCAAAGCCTCCGCCCCGGACGGCGCCCCCTTCGTGCTGAACGACAACATGAGCTTCGAAGACGCCCTGGCACGGGCGGCCGATTTGCTGCATTGCGCCGTGGCAACCGCACAGATACCCGGCGAGCCCATGAACGGGCAGCAGCGGGCGGTGATGCATTTGGTGGAGATGGCGAAGGTGGTGGTGGATCGGTCGCTGGACTGTTTACAGCCTCGGTAAACGTGCTTTCTGTGGCGAGGGGGCTTGTCCCCCGTTGGGCTGCGCAGCAGCCCCAGCAGGCTCACCGAAGTTTTTCAGACAGATAGCGGAGTTTTTGGGAGGGGCTGCTTCGCAGCCCAACGGGGGACAAGCCCCCTCACCACAGAGAGCCCCTCTCCAAGAAAGTACCCAGCCACAGGGAACGGTGCAGGAATCAGAACCCGCGATGCTTCTTCAGATGATCATTGATCTTCGCCGCCGGAACCTTCTGCAAGCTGCACAGCAATTCGTGTGACAACTCCCGCAACCCGTGGGTGCGGCGCAGTTCCTCGGCCAGGTGTGCGGTGAGGTTGGCCGCCATCTCCGCATCCGCCATCGCCCGGTGAGCCTTGCCGGTGTGGGGCAGTTGGGCAAATGAGGTCAGCGTGCCCAGTTTGTGATTCGGCGCCGCCGGCATCAAACGCCGCGCGAGTAACAGCGAACAGGCAAACTTCTGCAAACGCGTACGGCGGATCAACCCCAGCTCGAAATCCCAGAACTTCTGGTCAAACGCGGCGTTGTGCGCCAGCAGCGGCGTGGTGCCGACAAACTCGTTCACCTCGTTCATCACCCGCTCCGCCGACGGCGCGGTACGCAACATGGCGTTGCTGATGCCGGTCAGTTGCTCGATAAACCCCGGCACGCGCACGCCCGCATTCATCAGGCTCTGGTAGCGGTCCACGATCTGGCCCTGCTCCAGGATGACCACGGCGATTTCCGTGGCCCGGCAGCTGCTGCTCGGCTGGATGCCGGTGGTTTCAAAGTCGATGACCGCTATACGTTCCAAACCTGTTCCAACTCCGTCAAAAATCTATTTAAGCAGCAACGCGCCTTCGATCGGCACGTAGCGGCTGGCGGCGCGTATCAATGAGTTGGCCGTCAGCCCCGGCACGCCGTAGGCCACGGCTTCGACGCCGTGCTTGCTGATGATGCGGTCCAGCAGCATGTCGAAATCACCGTCGCCGGAGGCCAGCACCACTTCGTCGACATGGGCGGCGGCGTCCATGATGTCGATGGTGATGCCCACGTCCCAGTCGCCCTTGGCCGAGCCGTCGCTGCGCTGGATGTAGGGCTTGAGCTTCACGGTAAACCCGAGGTTGCGCAGGATCTGCTGGAATTGCTGCTGCTTGCTGTCGCCACGGTCGATGGCATAGGCGTACGCCTCGACAATCTGCCCGCGCTGGCTGATGTCAGCCCACAGGGCGGCGTAGTTGAAGTGACAGCCGTACGCCTGGCGCACGGTGTAGTAGAGGTTTTGTACATCGGCGAACACGGCTATCTTTTTCACCGCAAATCCTCATGACACGCGCATGGACCCCGGACTCAAAGGCCCGGAAAGGTTGCCAGTATGCCAGCCACACGGAAGTTTCCGAGAAAAATCAGCCCGGGGCGACGAAGCGCCCCGGTTGAGTGTGGGTCAGACGAAGGAATCGTCGTCGCCAAAGGAGGAGGAGTCGTCGGAATAGTCGTTGTCGGCGAAGCTGTCGGATGAGTTGTCGCTGCCCCAACTGTCGTTGCCGGCAAATTTCTGGTCGTCGTTGCCCCAGTTGCTGTTGTCGCTGGCAGGCGCCGGCTCTTCGCGGATGATCTCTTCAACCACTTGAGGTTGTTGCGAGTTGTGGCTGAACAGGCTGCTGATGCCTTCTGCCAGCATCACACCACCGGCCACGCCGGCTGCGGTTTTCAGTGCGCCGCCGAGGAAGCCGCTGCCAATCGGCGCTGCGGGTGCCTGTTGCGGCTGTTGATAATTCTGCTGGGGCGCGCCGTAGTTCTGCTGCGGTGCAGGTTGCCCACCAAACGACGGACGCGCCGGTTCACGCCAGCCACCGCCGGAAGACGCAGGGGCGCTCTGGGCCGGCTGCGGGTCGCGGGAGCCACCGCCAAAGATGCTCGACAGGAAACCGCCACTGCTCGGGGCAGGCTGCGCCGCCTGGGATTTGGCCTGTTGCAGTTGGTCCTGCAATTGCCGGATCTGCTCGGCCTGCTGCTTGTTCTGCGCATCAAGGCTCTTGATCGCATGCTCTTGCACCAGAATCGACTGGGTCATGTAGTACGCAGCGGCCGGTTGGCGAGTGACGTGTTCCTTGATCCGCGCTTCGGCCTGGGCGTCGCGGGGGGCTGAGTCCGTTTCGGCTTGCTGCAACCGTGAAAACAGTCCATCGATCAGGGTTTGCTCTTCGCTGTTCATGGCGACCTCGTTAGATTGCCGGTAGAAATCTTCGCCTTGCCCACTATGTGCAAGGTACAACCCAGTTATGGGGCTGTTACTGATTGTTTCAATGGTCTTTACGCAAGGTTTACGTTTGCTTGCATCTGGTCATGATCGGTTAAAGTAACGCCCTTGCTTTTCGGCCTGTGAAGACCCTGATGAATCCGTTAGACGTACTGCGCGACTCCTTCTTCTTTTTCAAGCGCAACCTGGGCGCCATCGTGCAGTTGTGCCTGCCGTTGGTGATCTTCGAAGCCCTGCTGCAACAGGTGCTCGACCACACCCTCGGCCCGGATGCGTTTCCCGGCTACAGCGTGGTCATCGGTTTGCTGGTGTATCCGCTGTACACCGGCGCACTGATCCTGTTCCTCGACGCCCGCACCCGGGGCGAATCGCCACGTACCCTGGATGTACTGGCCATGGCCCTGACCCTGTGGCCGCGTTTTGCCTTGCTGACGGCTGTCAGCACGCTGCTGATCCTGCTGGGCTTGTCGCTGTATTTTCTGCCGGGCCTGTGGCTGATGGTGGTGCTGGCCTTCGCTGAATACCTGCTAGTGCTGCGGGGCATGTCGGCGCTGTCGGCCATGAAGGAAAGCCTGCGCCTGACCCGTGGGCATTTCTGGCGCATCCTGGTGTGCCTGCTGTGCGTGATGACCCCGCTGTGGTTGCTCAAGGGCGCCAGCGTCGCGGTTTACCCGGATCCGAACCCGCTGCTGGGCCTGCTGATCGACAGCGCACAAAGCTTCCTGCAGCTGTTCACCAGCGTGGTGTTGTTCCGCCTGTTCATGTTGATTGGTGGCGACGCCGACGCGCGGTGATATGCTCCGGGCCTTGTCCTGCAACGCCATAAGCCGAGCCGATGACCCGACTACTGCACATTACCTTGCTGGGCCTGCTGATTCTCGCGGCCCTGCTGACCGGCTTGATCTACAGCCTGACCTGGCGCCCTGCCGACAAGGAAACCCTGCCCATCCGCTGCGTCGCGCCCCGCGCACCCACCCTGTTGCCGGGCCAGGCGCTCAAGGTGATGACCTGGAACGTGCAGTACCTGGCGGGCAAGAACTACGTGTTCTGGTACGACACCCCGGACGGCAGCGGCCCGGACGACCGCCCCACCGTTGAAGACATGGCCGCCAGCCTCGACGAAGTGGCGCGAGTGATCCGCGACGAACAGCCCGACATCCTGCTGTTGCAGGAAGTCGACGAAGGCGCCAAGCCTTCCAGCTACCAGGACCAACTGGCCCTGCTCCAGGAGCGCCTGGCCGATCTCTACCCGTGCAGCGCCCAAGCCTTCGACTGGAAAGCCGACTTCGTGCCCGACCTGCACATCTTCGGCAGCGTCGGCCGCAAGCTGGTGACCATGAGCCGCTACCAGATCGAACACGCCGAGCGCCTGCAACTTCCGGTAGCCCACGCCAACCTGATCAGCCGTCAATTCCAGCCCAAACCCGCGTTATTGCTGACCTACCTGCCGCTGAGCGATGGCGGCCAGTTGGCCGTACTCAATACTCGCCTGGACGGCACGGCCCCCGGGCACAACGCGGTGCAGGAACAGGTGCAGGCAACCGTCAAGCTGGTGGATAAATTCGAAAGCCGTGGCACGCCATGGCTGATGGGCGGGGATTTCAACCTGTTGCCGCTGGGACAATTCCTGCGCCTGGACGCCGGCAAACGCGGGCAATATTCGCCGGACAGTGAACTGCATCTGCTGTGGGAAAAGTACCCGATGATTCCGAGCAACAGTGAATCCAGCGGGATTGATCGGAACCAGTGGCTGACGTATTTCCCGAACGACCCGACTGTAGAGGGCCCGGATCGTACGCTGGATTATCTGTTCTACAGCTCGCGGATCAAGAAGGTCGAGGCCAAGGTGCGACAGAGCGATACGGTGCGCATCTCCACTCATTTGCCGGTGATTGCGCGATTCCTGTTGCCCGCCGCGCAGTAAGCCACGCGGCAAAACAGTAGGGGAGCTGGCTTGTGTGGGAGCCGGGCTTGCCCGCGATGCAGGCACCTCGGTCTATCCGACAGACCGAGGTGATGCCATCGCAGGCAAGCCAGCTCCCACAGTTGATCTTCGGCGCGCTTACTTTCTTGGTTTGATCCGAGCCGTAGGTTCAGCAATCAACGGATCATCTGGCCAGTAATGCTTCGGATACCGCCCCTTCAAATCCTTCTTCACCTCGGCGTACGTACTGCGCCAGAAATTGGCCAGATCCTGCGTTACCTGCACCGGGCGCCTTGCCGGCGACAACAGGTGCAGCTTGACCACCTGCCGTCCGCCGGCAATCCGCGGCGTGTCTGCCAACCCGAACAATTCCTGCAGGCGCACCGCCAGAATCGGCGGCTGCTCGCTGTAGTCCAGACGCACCGACGAGCCCGACGGCACCTTCAGATGGTGCGGCGCCAATTCGTCCAACCGCGCAGGCAACGGCCACGGCAGCAGGTTATGCAGGAAGCTGGAAATATCCAGATTGGAAAAATGGCTCAGGCGCGACACCTTGCCCAGGTACGGCATCAACCAATGTTCCAGGCTGGCAAGCAAGGCGCTGTCGCTGACATCCGGCCATTCGCTGGCCTTGCCGGTGTCCAGATGACGCAGCAGCATCACCCGCGCCTGCCATTGGCGCAGCTCCGGGGTCCAGGGCAGCAGTTCCAGGCCTTTGCGTCGCACCAGGTTGACCAGCGCCTGGCTGCGGGCAGACTCGTCCAGGCCGGTCAGCGGCTCGCGGCTGAGCACCAGCTCGCCGACCTTGCGCTGGCGTTCGGCGCGCAGCACGCCTTCGCGTTCGTCCCAGTCGAGTTGGTCGATATTGCGCACCTGCTCGGCCAGCACCGAGTCAAACAGCACCGGGTCAAAATCTGCCGCGAGGTAAATCCGTTCTTCGCGCTGGCCCTGGCGGCTGCCCAAGTCGGCGATCACCAGCCAGGGTTGTTTCATCAGGCTGTCGGCTTCGGCGAACAGTGCAGCACGGCCGTTGGCCAGGCGGTATTCAGCCCCGCCGGCACGCCGTTGCTGGGCGACGCGGTCCGGGTAGGCCAGCGCCAGCAAGGCGCCCAGCCAGCGCGGGTGATCGGGATCAGACACAGGCTGCTCGGCCTTGCCTCTTAAATAACCACGGTATTGCCGGGCCAGTTGCCGGGCGCGCTGCACGCCACCTTGGGTGCCACGGGCCTTTTCTTCTCCGGACAACAACGCCAGCCGGCTGTGCAAGTCCGCACCGGCGCCGCGCAAGATATCGCGCTCACCCAACAGCGCTGCCACGTCACACGCCATGTGCGCCAAGCCCAAATCCTGCCCACGCAACAGCAGATGGGCGATGCGCGGATGCGCCGGCAACCCGGCCATTTTCTGGCCGTGGGCGGTCAGCTTGGCGTCGCTCAGCGCGCCCAATCGTTCGAGCAAATCCTGAGCCTGTGCATAAGCTGCAGTGGGCGGCACGTCGAGCCACACCAACTGAGTCGGCGCCACGCCCCAGCGGCCCAGTTGCAGGGCCAGGCCGGAAAGATCGGCCGAGAGAATTTCCGCACTGGAATACGCCGCCAGCCCTTCATGCTGGTCCTCGGACCACAACCGGTAACACACGCCCGGCTCCAGTCGCCCTGCCCGGCCGGCACGCTGGGTGGCGCTGGCGCGGGAGATGCGCTGGGTGTCGAGGCGGGTCATGCCGCTGCCCGGGTCGAATCGCGGGACCCGCGCCAGCCCGGCATCGATCACCACGCGCACGCCGTTGATGGTCAGGCTGGTCTCGGCAATGTTGGTGGCCAGCACCACTTTGCGCTTGCCGGCGGGCGCCGGGTCGATAGCGGCGCGCTGGGCAGCCAGGTCCAGTTCGCCGTGCAGCGGGCACAGCAGCACCTCGGTGTTATCGCCCAGCGCGTCAGCCAATTGCTGATGGACCCGACGAATCTCGGCCTGCCCCGGCAGGAAAACCAGCACGCTGCCGGTCTCGTCATGCAGGGCTTCCAGGAGGGTCTGCACCAACCGTGGCTCGATAAATTCGCCGGGCTGGAATGGCCGGCCCCAGCGCATCTGCACCGGGTACATGCGCCCTTCGCTGCGCAGGATCGGCGCATCGTCCAGCAGGCCGGCGAGGCGCTCGCCTTCGAGGGTGGCGGACATCAGCAGGATTTTCAGCGGCTGCTCGTCGCGAAACAGGTCCCGGCCATTCAGGCTCAGGGCCAGCGCCAGGTCGGCGTCCAGGCTGCGTTCGTGGAATTCGTCGAAGATCAGCAAACCTACGCCGTCCAGCGCCGGATCATCCTGCAAACGGCGGGTGAGGATGCCTTCGGTGACCACTTCGATCCGGGTGTTGGGGCCGACTTTACTGTCCAGCCGGATGCGGTAGCCGACGGTTTCGCCGACCTTTTCACCCAGCTCGCTGGCCAGGCGCTCGGCGGCAGCGCGGGCAGCCAGGCGCCGGGGTTCAAGCATCAGGATGGTTTGCCCGGCCAGCCAGGGTTCATTCAACAGCGCCAACGGCACCCGTGTGGTTTTACCGGCGCCGGGCGGTGCTTCGAGCACAGCTTCATGGCGCGTCGCCAGGGCGTCACGCAGGGCGGGTAAAACATCATCGATTGGCAACGAATTCATACTGGCTCCAAAGCAGAGCGGCGAGTATAACGGCGAACTGCCGGGTGTCGGTGGTGGTCTCAACGACACGGCCCTGTCCTGACTGGAATGCGGTCAAAGGTGGGAGCTGGCTTGCCTGCTCCCACCTTTGATCATCGTCGCCTTGTAGACTGGCTTATAGTCACTTTCATTATGTTCAAGGAGAGTTCCATGCGTGTTGCTTCCCGTGTCATCGGCGGTGTTCTGGCCGTCACCCTGCTGAGCCAGCTGACGGCTTGCGGCTCGATTTTCTACCCCGACCGCCGTGGCCAGATCGACGGCAAGATCGACCCGGCGATTGCCGTGCTCGATGCGGTCGGTCTGCTGTTCTACGTGATCCCGGGCCTGATCGCCTTCGGTGTCGACTTCGCCACCGGCGCGATTTACTTCGAGCCAGGCAAGACCGCCCAGGTCGCCCCGGAAAAACTCCAGCAAGCCATCGGCGCCGACGGCAAGGTCGATAACGCCAAGCTGCAAACCATCATCCAGAAAGAAACCGGCCGTAACCTGCCGCTGGACGACCCGCGCATGATCCAGTTCAAGGGCAGCGTGCAACAACTCGCCACCCTGGGCCTGCAACCCGCCGCTTAAGGACTGACCCGCCCCATGACCAGCAGTCCAGAACACGCCCGGCTGTTGCGCCTGGCCACCCGCGCTTCCGTCGGCGTGGCCTGTGTGCTGATTGTGACCAAGGCCATCGCCTGGTGGCTCAGCGGCTCGGTGAGCATGCTCGCCGGGTTGACCGACTCGCTGCTCGACGGCGTCACCTCGCTGCTCAACTTGCTGGCCGTGCATTACGCGCTGCGCCCGGCCGATGACGACCACCGTTATGGCCACGGCAAGGCGGAGTCCCTGTCGGGCATGGCCCAGGCGCTGTTTATCGCCGGCAGTGCGGTGTTGATCGCCTTCCAGGCGTTCCAGCGCTTGCAGCATCCGGAGCCGGTGGGCGCACCGTGGCTGAGTATCGGCGTGATTATTCTGTCCCTGGCGCTGACAGCGGCGCTGTTGGTCCTGCAACACCGGGTGATCCGCGAAACCGGCTCCAACGCCATCCGCGCCGACTCGCTGCACTACCGCTCCGACATGATGCTCAACGGCAGCATCCTGGTGGCGCTGGTGCTGGCGGCGTTTGGTTTCCATCAGGTGGACGCCTGGTTCGGCCTGGGCATCGCGGCCTACATTTTGTGGAGCGCGATCCAGATCGCCCGGGAAAGTTTTTCGGTGTTGATGGACGAGGAACTGCCGCCGGACGTCAGCCAGCACATGCTGGAACTGGCGTGCAGCGTGCCCGGCGTACTGGGCGCCCATGACTTGCGCACACGGATTTCCGGCAGCCACTGGTTTGTGCAGTTGCACCTGGAATTGCCGGGGGAGCTGAGTCTGTCTGTGGCCCATGGCATCAGCGACCAGGCCGCCGATGCCATTCACAACGCCTACCCGCGGGCCGAAGTGCTGGTGCACGCCGACCCGCAGGAAGTGGTCAAGGGCGCGAAGGCCTAGTACTGCACCTGATACCCGCGACTGGTCAGGCAGTTGCCCTGGGCCTGGCGGTAGGTTTGCACCACCGCCGGGTCTGGAGCGTAGGTGACGGTCCTTGGGTCAAAACCACTTTGTTGCACGGCCCAGCGATAGCAGTCGTAACCGTCCTGCTGGACTTGCGCCGGTGACTGGCCGTTGGCCGGGTAAGCCACCACGTCATAACCATTGCCCTGGGGCACGGGTTGCGGCGCTGGCGCGGCCGGTGGCGGCTGCACCACTACGTACTGCTGGCTGCTTTCTTCGTAGGTGTAATAGGCACCGGCGGCGAGGAAGAACAGCGCGCTGCCCACCCACACTTCCCGCGCGTAGTCGGGCAGGTATTGCACGCGAATCCCGTAAGGCGGCGTCACGACGACGTAGCGCGGGCCTTGCGGGCGGTACCAGTAGCCACCCGAAAAGAAGTAGTCCTGGCCGCGATACGGCACGCGGTAATTGCGGTCGGGGAAGCGGTCCACGATGTAACCCGGGCGGTATTGCGGGCCTGGGCCCCAGCCATTGCCGTGCCCGTCGGGGCGGCCTGGCCAGCGGTGATCGTTGGGATGGTAGTTGTTGCCACCGCCGTTACCGCCATTAAAACCGGGCCGGCCCGGGCCGCCCTGGCCGCCGTTGCCAGCTTGCCAATGCGGGTTGCCGTCGTTGCGACGCGGAATGTCCTGATAGTTGCCGGGGCGCGGTTCCTGGGTCTGGCGCACGGTATCCGGGCGACCCTGGATCGGCAGGTTATTGGCGGGCTGGGGCGCCTGATGCGCAGGTTGCTGTTGATTGACCTGCGGACGACCTTGCCACTGGCCGCCACCGTTCGGGCGCTCGAAATTCTGGTTCTGCGGTCGAGGCTGATTATTTTCGAAATGCTGATTCTGCGGACGCGGCTGATTGTTCTCGGGGCGGGGAGCTTCAGGACGCGGTTGATTGTTTTGCGGTCGAGGCTGGTTGTTCTGCGGCCGCGGCTGGTTATTGCCCGGGTGCCCTTCCGGGCCTCTTTCATGCTGACCACCGCCCTCCTGGCGTGGCGGGTCGTCGGCCATCACTTGCGCACCAACGCTCATCATCAGCAAACCAACACCTGCCAAACGCCAGATGCGCTTCATGCTATTCCTCACTGCGGATTAGGGCCTACACGTAAGACTGGAAAACCGGGGCCCGGTTCTGCGACAGGTTATCAGTCACGAGAAGTATTTTCGCAGGCAATAAAAAGGGGCGACCCGTCGGTCGCCCCTTGAGAACTTCGTCCTGGCTCAACGCTTTTGACGTTGGCTCACCTCACGCCGTCTTGTGGACAGTGTGCAGCCCGGGGGCCGGGGCAACCCTGTGGGGTTGGCGGCCGCAGCCGGCCTTATTGGCGGGCTGCAGTGGACTGTATGTCCGGGCAGTGATTCTGTTGATAACTCTACGCCTCGGCCTCAGGCAGATGATTGCGAAGATTGCGTCAATAAACAGTGCTTGCGCAATTTTTAACCCTGGATAGATAATTCGCCGCAATAGTTACGACAAAGGCCAGCCCCATGAGCAAACTTGACCGATACGACCTGAGTATTTTGGCGGAATTGCAGCGCGACGCGAGGATCTCCAACCAGGAGTTGGCCGAGCGGATCGGCCTGTCGCCTTCGCCGTGCTCACGCCGGGTCAAGCAATTGGAGGACGACGGCTACATCGCCCGCCAGGTCGCCTTGCTCGACCGCAAGATGCTCGGCCTGAGCCTGACAGCCTACGTGCTGATCGGCATGGACCGACACACCCCGGAGCGTTTCGAGAATTTCGAGGCGGCCATCCGCACCTTGCCGCAAGTGCTGGAGTGCAGCCTGGTGACCGGGATGGACGCCGACTACCAACTGAAGGTGGTGGTGCCGGACATGGATCACTATCAGAAACTGCTGCTGGGCCACCTGACCCGCATCGAAGGCGTCACCAGCGTGCGCTCAAGCTTTGTGCTGAACCAGGTGCTCAACAGTACCGAATTGCCGCTGACCCACCTGCGCACTTAAGACCAGCGCGGAACAAATGTGGGAGCTGGCTTGCCTGCGATGCAAACGACTCGGTCTTTCCGAGACACCGAGGTGATGCAATCGCAGGCAAGCCAGCTCCCACAGACCGACGCAGGTCAATGTTGAGCCTACGATGCTGGCGTATACTTCTGGCCCTACCCCGCCGGAAACGACCCGATGAACTCGATTGATCCCGCCGTGTTTGAAGAATGGATGATGACCGGCCTGGTCAGCATCCTGATCATTTTCATGGGCTTTATCGTCTGGGACCTGGCGAAGAAATCCAAGGCCGGGCGCTTTGGCTCGATGATCCTGTTCTTCGTGCTGGGCCTGGGCGTTGCCGCGTTCATCATCAAGAGCGTGGTGATCGGCCTGATCGAGTCCGGCGCCTTATAAGCGCGCCGGCACTTCCTTCCATTGGCCTTGATCCAGGCCGTCGATCGACCAGTCACCTATCCGCACCCGCACCAGCCGCAACGTCGGCAAGCCCACCGCCGCCGTCATGCGTCGTACCTGGCGGTTACGCCCCTCACGAATCACCAATTCCAGCCAATGGGTCGGCACGCTTTTGCGAAACCGCACCGGCGGGTTGCGCGGCCACAGTTGCGGCTCGTCCAGTTGCCGCGCTTCGGCGGGCAGGGTCATGCCGTCGTTGAGTTCCACGCCGTCGCGCAGGCGTTGCAACTGCTCCTCGGTCGGCTCGCCTTCCACCTGCACCCAGTAGGTTTTCGCCAGCTTGTGCTTGGGGTCGGCGATGCGCGCCTGCAACTGGCCGTCGTTGGTCAGCAGCAACAGGCCTTCGCTGTCACGGTCCAGGCGCCCGGCCGGGTAGATGCCGGGGATGTCGATGAAGTCCTTGAGGGTCGCCCGCCCGCCTTCGTCGCTGAACTGGGTCAGCACATCGAAGGGTTTATTGAACAGGATCAACTTGGGCTCGGCCGGTGGCGCCTTGGCGACACGACGCGGGGCTGACGAAGTTTGCGGACTTTTCACACCGGGGCGGCGGGAAACGGGACGGGCAGGACGGGACATGGCAAAGGAACATCTAACGGTCAGGACCGACAATGCTAGTGGCCTGACCGTTAAATAACCATCCCAACCGTTTAGCGGAACGGCGGCTCGTCGAAGCTGCGCAGTTTGCGCGAGTGCAGCGAGTTGAGTTCAGTGCGCAACAGGTCCACCGCCTCGATGCCGATCTTCAAGTGCTGGCTGACCGCACGCTCATAGAACGCGTTGGCCGAACCCGGCAGCTTGATCTCACTGTGCAGCGGTTTATCCGACACACACAGCAGCGTGCCGTACGGCACCCGCAGGCGGTAGCCCTGGGCGGCGATGGTGCCGCTTTCCATGTCCACGGCCACGGCGCGGGACAGGTTGATCAGCGGCCGTTCCTGGGCCCAGCGCAGCTCCCAGTTGCGGTCGTCGTAGGTCAGCACGGTGCCGGTGCGCAGGCGTTTTTTCAGCTCTTCGCCCTTCTCGCCGGTCACGTTGGCGGCCGCTTGCTGCAAGGCCATCTGCACTTCGGCCAGGGCCGGGATCGGGATGTTCGGCGGCACTACCCGGTCGAGAATCCCGTCGCGGCGCATGTAGGCGTGAGCCAGCACGTAGTCGCCGATGGTCTGGGACTGGCGCAGGCCGCCGCAGTGGCCAATCATCAACCAGCAATGCGGGCGCAACACCGCCAGGTGATCGGTGATGTTCTTGGCGTTGGACGGGCCGACGCCGATGTTCACCAGGGTCACACCGTGGCCATCGCTGGCTTGCAAGTGGTAGGCCGGCATCTGGTAACGGTGCCAGACCACGCCCGCAGCAATGGCAGACGCTTCGCCGTGGTCCATGCTCTTGTCGATGATCACGTTGCCCGGCAGCACCATGCGGATAAAGCGCGGGTCACTGCGCAGCTGTTCCAGGCCGTGCACGATGAACTGGTCAACGTAGCGGTGGTAGTTGGTCAGCAAAATCCACGGCTGCACATGGCGCCAGTCGCTGCCGGTGTAGTGCACCAGGCGGCGCAGGGAGAAGTCGACGCGGGCGGCGTCGAACAACGCCAATGGCAGTGGGTCGGTGTTTTCCCAATCGTAGAGACCATCGGCAATGCCATCGGTGGCAGCGGACAGGTCGGTACTCGGGAACACCCGCGCCAGCGTGGCGGCGGTCACGCCGGAGCCGGCCAGTTCGTCGCCCTGCTCCACCACGTACGGGTAGGGAATGTTCTGCTGGCTGACGCCCACCTCTACCGTCACGGTGAAGTCGTGCATCAACGGCACCAGTTGCTCCAGCAGGTATTTGCGGAAGGCTGACGGATGGGTGACGGTGACGCTGTAGGTCCCCGGCAACTGGACCTTGGCATATGCCCGGGTGGTCTGAGGGACTTCGCCCTGCACCAGGTAGGTCAGGCGAAGTTCCGGGTAGCGAAACAGCGCACGTTGTTCGGCATCGGGTTCGACGCGGTCTTTGAGGTAGCGCTTGAGGGCTTGATTGAGCGCGCCGGTAGCACGCTCATGGAGAGCCGCCAGCCGATCCACGGCTTCTTCGGCGGTTTGAACGACAACAAAAGCTTCGGTCACGGTAAGCATCCTGTGTTCTGACTTGCAGGCCTTCATCTTGCCTGTATCCCTGGCAGACGGGAACCTCCTTCAGAAACCTTGGGGTGTCGACCGGGCGACAATGGCCTCCACATCCACACCACGCGGCAAGGTGCCATACACCCGGCCCGACGACTCACCCAGCCGGCTGGCGATAAAGCCATCACTCACACTGGCATTGCCTGCCTCCAGCAACAGCTTGGCCTGCAACGCCACCGCAATGTCTTCGGTGAGTTGCCGGGCACGGTACTGGATGTCCTGGGTGTCCATAAACGCCGACTTCAGCTGTTCGATGTGCCGTGCCAGGTGCTGGTGACCATGGCCATCCCCCAGCTCGACAAACAATGCCTCCAACACGCCCGGCTCTTTCGACAAGGCCCGCAGCACATCCAGGCACTGCACGTTGCCGGAACCCTCCCACGTCGAGTTGACCGGCGCCTCACGGTACAGACGCGGCAAAATGCTGTCCTCCACATACCCCGCGCCGCCCATGCACTCGGCGGCTTCGTTGATCATCGCCGGGGCACGTTTGCAGATCCAATATTTGCCCACCGCCGTTACCAACCGGGCGAATTTGGCCTCTTGCTCGTTATCCAGATGGTCCAGCGCGCGGCCCATGCGCATGCTCAAGGCCAGGGACGCCTCGCTTTCCAGGGCCAGGTCGGCCAGCACGTTTTGCATCAGCGGTTGCTCGCTGAGCACCCGGCCACCCACCAGGCGATGGGCGCAATGATGGCTGGCCTGGGTCAGCGCCTGGCGCATCAGGGCGCTGGAGCCGACCATGCAATCGAAACGGGTCATGGCCACCATCTCGATAATGGTCGGTACGCCGCGCCCTTCCTCGCCGATCATCCAGGCCAGCGCACCGCGAAACTCCACTTCGCTGGAGGCGTTGGAGCAATTGCCGAGTTTGTTTTTCAGGCGCTGGATGTAGAACTCGTTGCGGGTGTCGTCCGGGCGGTGCCGGGGCAGCAGGAAACAGGTCAGGCCCTTGTCAGTCTGCGCCAGGGTGAGAAAGGCGTCGCACATCGGCGCCGAGCAGAACCACTTGTGCCCCACCAGTTCATACGCCTGGCCCGGGCCGCCGGCGCCCACCGGGTAAGCGCGGGTGGTATTGGCGCGCACGTCGGTGCCGCCCTGTTTCTCGGTCATGGCCATGCCCATGGTGGCGCCGGCCTTATGGGCGATGCCGACGTTGCGTGGGTCGTATTCGGTGGCGAGGATTTTCGGCAGCCAGGTGTCAGCCAGGTCCGGCTGCAAGCGCAGGGCCGGGACGCAGGCGAAGGTCATGGTCAGCGGGCAGCCGGTGCCGGCTTCGGCCTGGCTGTGCAGGTAGGTCATCGCGGCGCGGGCCACGTGGGCGCCGGATTGCGGATGAGCCCACGGCAACGACGGCAGGCCATGTTCGACGGCGGTGCGCATCAGTTCGTGGTAGGCCGGATGAAACTCCACCAGGTCGATGCGATGGCCAAACCGGTCGTGGCTGTTGAACACCGGCTTGTTCTGGTTGGCCAAAAAACCGGCCTCCATCAGCGGCCCGCCCGCCAGCGCACCATAGGTATCGATGCGCTGCTCGGCCCAGCCGGCGCCAAAACGCCGGGACCAGTCTTGCAGGGGCAAATCGATACGGTACAGGTTGGTGCCGTCCAGGGACGGTGGCTGATTGGTGACGTCGTGGGTTTCGGCGAACGGGTGCAGGTTCATGACGGGCCTCCTGAAAAAAGGCCACGTTCATTGAGGCCTGAATTTCAGTTAAGCACCGTCACCCGGCTTAAAAAAGTGGCATACACGCCTAATTCGCGGCGCTTTCGCCCTCGACCTGATGCAGCAACCGCAGTTGCAGCACCAACTGCAAGGCTTCGAAGCGTACCGGTTTGGTCACTCGGTCAGTGATACCCACGCCGTGGCAGCCCTCGCGTTCTGGCGCATGCTGCGAGGTGCTCAAGGCGATCACTGGCAGTTCGCCACAGCCGGGCAACGCACGAATCTGACAGCACAGAGAGAACCCGCCCTCCGGCACATCCAGCAACACTGCATCGAAGGTTTCACTCTGCAACAGCGCCAGGGCGGCCGGCCCGTTGTCGACGGTTTTCACGCGGTAACCGAGCTTGAGCAACATGCCGCGCACCACCAGTTGGGCCACGCTGTTGTCGTCTACCAGCAACACTGCGCACTCCTGAGGGCTGCGTTGTGGCTGCGGTACTCGCCGCACTGGCGCTGGCTCGGGTTGCACCGGGCTGACAGCCAGTTCCAGCTGGAAGCGGCTGCCACGCCGCGGCTCGGAATTGTGGGTGAGGCGCCCACCGAGCAATTCGATCAATTGCCGGCAGATTGCCAGGCCGATGCCCATGCCGCCGTACCGACGCGTGGTCGAGCCATCAAGCTGGAAGAAGCGCTGGTAAAGGGTCGCTTCATCGAGGTAAGCGAACCCGATGCCGGTGTCGGTCACGATAAAGGTCAGGCGCAACGTCCCGTCAGCCTGGGGCACGCCGACTACCCGCACCCGCACCGAACCTTCGTGGGTGAACTTGAAGGCGTTGTCCAGCAGGCAATCCAGGCATTGCGCCAACTTGCCGGGATCAGCGTTGATGCGGTCCGGCAGCTCATCCGCCAGGTCGATCGAAAACTCCAGGCCCTTACTCTGGGCGCTGGTCGCGAACTGCTGGCGCAAGGTGTCGAGCACGCCACGCAGGCTGAACACCTCGGGTTGCGGGCTGAGGCGCCCGGCCTGCAGTTCGGTGAGGGTCAGGATGCCGTTGACCATGCGCATCATCTCGCGGGCCGAGCCGGCGGCAGTTTGGTGATACTGGGCGAGGTCGCCTTGCAGCGGCTCGGTCTGCATCAACTCCAGGGAGCCGATCACGCCGTTCATCGGCGTGCGCAGTTCGTGGGTCAAGGTGGCGAGGAATTCATCCTTGAGCTGGTTGCTGTGGGCCAGTTGGGTGTTGAGCACTTCGAGTTTCTGGCTGGCATCAAACAGGATTTGCGCCTGCTGCTCACGCATCGAGTTGATGCGGTCGGCCAGTGCCAGGGACAGCAAGGCTACTTCGAGTGCCGAGCCGATCTGGCTGGCGTACATCGTGAGGAACACATTGGGCAGGTAGCCCAGCACCATCATCGTATTGACCACCCCGCCCAGCAGGAACGCGGTCCAGGCAATGATGAAGTAACGCGCCATCCTCTGGCCGCAGTACCAGGCCTTGATGGCCGCGACGAAGATAGTCACGGTGAACACCAGCGCCAAACCGGTGGCCAGGCGCAGGGCCAATGCATAACTGGTGAACAGCGCCAGCACCATCACCGCCGCACCGCTGACCGCCAGCGCCAGTAACAGCCGATTGATCCAGCGACTGTAAAGCGCGGTGTGCAGGAAGCTGCGGGCAAACAGGCTGCCGAACAGCGCCGCCGAACCGATCAGGAACGGCACCGCCGCATTCGCCCACCACGGGTTATCAGGCCAGAAGTACTGCACGGCCACGCCATTGACCGACAGTTGATACAGGCCGAACGAAGCAATGTAGAGGATGTAATAGAGGTAGCTGGTGTCGCGCACGCTCAGGTAGATGAACAGGTTGTAGACCAGCATGCCGAGCAGCACGCCGTAGATCACGCCCAGCACGTACAGGCGCAGCGGCTGTTCTTCGAGGTACGCGGTGGTGGACCAGAGGGTCAGCGGTGCCTGGATCGAGCCTTGGCTTTGCAGGCGCAGGTACAGGGTTTCCCGTTGGTCCGGCGCGAAGTCGAGCTTGAACAGGTAGTTACTCTGGCGAATTTCACGGCTGGAAAACGGCAAGCTGCTGCCGGTGCGCGAAACCAGTCGATAGTTGCCGACGCTGTCGGGCTCGTAGAGCTCCAGTTGGTTGAGCGGCGGATACGCCAGTTCCAGCAGCCAGTGGCGCGAGACATCCAGAATTGTCGGGCGGTAATGCAGGTCGAGCTTTAGCCAGAACACCGAGCGCGAATAGCCGGCATTCAGGGTGGCTTTGTCATGGGTCTTGAAGCGACTGGCGAGGACCGGCGAGCTGATATCACCAATGGTCAGGGCGCCACTTGGGTCTTCAAGCACTTGCATCACTTGGCCCAGGGGCAACCGCGTGGTGGTCTCGTTGAACTCGACTGCGCCGGCCAGCATCGGCAGCCCGCTCAACAGTAACATCAGCAAATAGCGCATAGAGCCCCAGCGTGACCTGTCCGGTTATGTCAAAAGCCTCCATTCCTTTTGAGCAGACGTATACCGGCGATACAGTTATTGGTTTGGATCCACTCTAGCATAGCCATTACAGGCCAAAAGACACCATTGAAATAATTTTTTGAAAGGCTCTAGAACGGGCATTACAGAGTATTTGACCTGTATTTTCGCGTGATAGCAAACAGCCATTTCGTCCGACTCCTCCGCTAAAAATTCAACCATCGCCCGACAGCCACCCAAAAAGCGTTTGGTGGTAAGCTCGCGCACCATGAATATCTACAGCTCTCGCCCCGTTGTCCTCTGTCTCTCCGGCCATGATCCCAGTGGTGGCGCCGGCTTGCAGGCAGATATCGAAGCCCTGCTCGCCCAGGGTTGTCATGCGGCCCCGGCCGTCACCGCGTTGACCGTGCAGAACACCGTCAACGTCAGCGATTTCCGCGTGCTGGACCGCGAGTGGGTGCTGGCCCAGGCCAACGCCGTGCTCGGCGACTCCGACGTCGCGGCGGTGAAGCTGGGCATGCTCGGTTCCCTGGAGATGGTCGACACTGTGGTCGAACTGCTCCAGGCGCACCCGCATTTGCCGGTGGTCTGCGACCCGGTGCTGCGCGCCGGTGGCGGCGGCAGCCTGGGCAAGGACGAAGTCGGCTATGCCATGCGCGAACGGCTGTTGCCGCTGTCGCTGATCGCCACGCCAAACCTGCCCGAAGCGCGCATCCTCGCTGAACTGCCCGAAGGCACGGCGGACGAATGCGCCGCCAGGCTGCTGCCGTTCATCAAGCACCTGCTGATCACCGGCGGCCATGGCGACGAGCACGAAGTGCACAACCGCCTCTACAGCCGCGACGGCACGCACCAGACCTTTACCTGCCAGCGCCTGCCCGGCAGTTATCACGGTTCCGGCTGCACCCTGGCCAGCGCGCTGGCCGGTCGGCTGGCACAGGGCGAAGGCTTGGTGAGCGCGGTGCAATCAGCCCTCAACTACACTTGGCGCACCCTGCGTGACGCTGAACAACTCGGCCAGGGGCAATTCGTGCCTCGTCGTCTGCCGTTGGATTTCTGCTCGTAACACCAAGAGGCCTGTCCGATGAAACTACGTGGCCTTTATGCCATTACCGACAGCCAACTGTTGGCCGGCAAGTTCCTGGCCTACGTCGAAGCGGCGTTGGACGGTGGCGTGACCCTGTTGCAATACCGCGATAAAAGCAGCGACGAAGCGCGCCGCCTGCGGGAGGCCGAAAAGCTGCGTGAGCTGTGCTCGCGCTACAAGACACAACTGATCATCAACGATGACGCCGAACTGGCCGCGCGCCTCGGCGTCGGCGTACACCTGGGCCAGACCGACGGCCCGTTGACCCCGGCTCGTGCACTGCTGGGCTCCAAGGCGATCATCGGTTCCACCTGCCACAGCCAGATCGAGCTGGCCGAGCAGGCCGCCAAAGAGGGCGCCAGTTACGTCGCCTTCGGCCGCTTCTTCAGCTCCAACACCAAGCCCGGCGCCCCGGCAGCCACCGTTGAACTGCTGGCCCAGGCCCGCGCGCGGTTGCACCTGCCGATCTGCGTGATCGGCGGCATCACCCTGGAAAACGCCGAACCACTGGTGGCCCACGGTGCCGACCTGCTGGCGGTGGTGCACGGCCTGTTTGGTGCCGACAGCACCCAGGAAGTCACCCGCCGCGCCCGCGCCTTTAACGATCTTCTAAAATCTTGAATTCAGAGAACACGATCATGTCCCGTTCCGAAACCCTGTTTGCCAATGCCCAGAAACACATCCCCGGCGGTGTGAACTCCCCCGTGCGAGCGTTCAAGAGCGTTGGCGGCACCCCGTTGTTCTTCAAGCATGCCGAAGGCGCCTACGTCACCGACGAAGATGACAAGCGCTACGTCGACTACGTGGGTTCGTGGGGCCCGATGATCCTCGGCCACAGCCACCCGGACGTGCTGGATGCAGTACGCCAGCAACTGCAACACGGCCTGTCCTATGGCGCACCCACCGCCATGGAAACCGAGATGGCAGACCTGGTCTGCTCCATCGTGCCGTCCATGGAGATGGTGCGGATGGTCAGCTCCGGCACCGAAGCCACCATGAGTGCGATTCGCCTGGCCCGTGGTTTCACCGGCCGCGACAGCATCATCAAGTTCGAAGGCTGCTACCACGGCCACTCCGACAGCCTGTTGGTCAAGGCCGGTTCCGGCGCACTGACCCAGGGCGTGCCGAGCTCCGCCGGGGTGCCGGCCGCGTTTGCCAAACACACCCTGACCCTGCCGTTCAACGACATCGCCGCCGTCGAGCAGATGCTCAGCGAAGTCGGCCAGGAAGTAGCCTGCATCATCGTCGAGCCAGTGGCCGGCAACATGAACTGCGTACCGCCGGCACCGGGCTTTCTGGAAGGCCTGCGCGAACAGTGCGACAAGCACGGCGTGGTGCTGATTTTTGACGAAGTGATGACCGGTTTCCGCGTTGCCCTCGGCGGCGCCCAGGCGCACTACGGCGTGACGCCGGACCTGAGCACCTTCGGCAAGATCATCGGTGGCGGCATGCCGGTGGGCTGCTTCGGCGGCAAGCGAGAAATCATGCAACACATCGCGCCACTGGGCCCGGTGTACCAGGCGGGCACGCTCTCGGGTAACCCGCTGGCCATGGCCGCCGGCCTGACCACCTTGCGCCTGATCAGCCGCCCGGGTTTCCACGCCGAGCTGACCGACTACACCACCCGCCTGCTGGACGGCCTGCAACAGCGTGCCGACGCGGCTGGCATTCCGTTCGTGACCACCCAGGCAGGCGGCATGTTCGGCCTGTACTTCAGCGGCGCCGACGACATCGTCACCTTCGACGACGTGATGGGCAGCGATGCCGATCTGTTCAAGCGCTTCTTCCACCTCATGCTGGAAGGTGGCGTGTACCTGGCACCGAGCGCCTTTGAAGCCGGTTTCACCTCGATTGCCCATGGTGATGCCGAGCTGAAACTGACCCTCGACGCCGCTGAACGCGCCTTCGCCGCCTTGAAATAAGCGCCTCGAAAATCTGACGTCGCCCCTGGCGGCGTCAGATTTGCTACTTTGCTTACAGATATTTCCGTCTTTTTTCGAGAATTTACCTGCAATCCGGCAGATAACTTGCCCACGCAGCAGAAAAACGAGTAAAGACTTTGTAAGCAGGTGCCTGCTTATTTCATAATGCGCGCTTATTGGATCCCCCCGTGGGTCCCGCGCCCCGTCAGAGGTAAGTCGATTCCCATGAAACGCACCGGCCGCACCCTGGTTCTGGGCTGCCTGTTGCTCCTTCAGCCGCTGCTGGCGTTTGCCCAGGCAGGCGGCAACTCGTTGTTAATCCCAGCGATGGGTCGTTGCACCCTCAATACCCAGCCAGAAAGCCAGGCCGAAGCCCTGAGCGCGTGCCAGAAACAGGCCGATGGTGGGGATGCGCAGGCGCAATACGAGTTGGGCGAGTACTTCTACGACAGTAAAAACCCCGCACGCGACCTCAACAAAGCCTTGAACTACTTCGAGAAAGCCTCGTTGCAGGGCCACGCCCAGGCACAATTCCAGCTCGGCACCATGTTTTTCCATGGCGAAGGCGTACCGGCCAATAACGTTCAGGCGTATATCGTGCTGAAAATGGCGGCGGTCAACGGTGCCGAAGATGCGCTGGACACGGCCGACGAAGTGGCCGAGCACATGCAGCGCGATGAACTGGAAGTGGCGACCCAGGTACTGGGGCAGATTTTCCGCAACTACCTGCAGGAACTGCAGAGTGCAGATGGCAGCTCGCCATTCTCGCCACTGCCGGATCCTTCACGCTGAGGAATTGCTCCCATGCCTGGCATGGGAACATTCACGGTCTTACTTCTCTGGCATCGGCATCGGAAACGGCATGACGTTGCTCATGCCCCGGGCCTCGCTGATTTTCGGCGTCCCCAGGCGCTCGACTTCATCGATGCGCACAATCGAATGCATCGGCACAAAACTGCGCACCACGCCTTCGAACTGAGCCTTGAGTTTTTCCTCGCCCGGGTCGACGACCAGCTGTGTGCGCTCGCCAAAGACGAACTCTTCCACTTCCAGGAAGCCCCACAGATCACTTTGATAGATCTGCTTGGCGTACATTTCGAACACCTGGCCCTGGTTAAGGAAAATCACCTTGTAGATTGGAGCTTCACGTTTGGTCATGGTGGGCGGGTAACACATCGGGGGATATAAAAGAGGGCGCGAACTATAGCATGGCGTCCGATGCACAGTGCTAGGAACCTATCGGCATGCCCCCTATAATGCGCGGTTCTTTACCACCAGTTGACGATCCCCCATGGCCAAGAAGCTTTACATCGAAACCCACGGTTGCCAGATGAACGAGTACGACAGCTCGCGCATGGTCGATCTGCTGGGTGAACATCAGGCCCTGGAAGTCACCGCCCGCGCCGAAGATGCCGACGTGATCCTGCTCAATACGTGCTCGATCCGCGAGCGGGCCCAGGACCGGGTCTACTCGCAACTGGGCCGCTGGCGCGAGCTGAAACTGGCCAACCCGGACATGGTGATCGCCGTCGGCGGTTGCGTGGCCAGCCAGGAAGGCGCCGCCATCCGCGACCGCGCACCGTATGTCGACGTGGTCTTCGGCCCGCAAACCCTGCACCGCCTGCCGGAAATGATCGACGCCGCCCGCATCACCAAGCTGCCGCAAGTCGACGTCTCGTTCCCGGAAATCGAAAAGTTCGACCACCTGCCCGAGCCGCGCATCGACGGCCCGAGCGCGTATGTATCGGTGATGGAAGGTTGCAGCAAGTACTGCACCTTCTGCGTGGTGCCATACACTCGCGGCGAAGAAGTCAGCCGCCCGTTCGACGACGTGCTGGCGGAGATTATTCACCTGGCCGAGAACGGCGTGCGCGAAGTGACCCTGCTGGGGCAGAACGTCAACGGTTATCGCGGCCAGACCCACGACGGGCGCCTGGCTGACCTCGCGGAGCTGATCCGCGTGGTGGCTGCCGTCGACGGGATCGAGCGGATCCGCTACACCACCTCGCACCCGTTGGAGTTCTCCGACAGCCTGATCCAGGCCCACGCCGAAGTGCCGGAGCTGGTCAAACACCTGCATCTGCCGGTGCAATCGGGTTCGGACCGCATTCTGTCGGCGATGAAGCGCAACCACACCGCCCTGGAATACAAATCCAAACTGCGCAAATTGCGTGCAGCAGTGCCGGGGATTTGCATCAGTTCGGACTTTATCGTCGGCTTCCCCGGCGAAACCGAGAAAGATTTCCAGCAGACCATGAAGCTGATTGAAGACGTCGGTTTCGACTTCTCCTACTCTTTCGTCTACAGCCAGCGCCCGGGCACCCCGGCGGCCGACCTGCTCGACGAAACCCCGGAAGCGTTGAAGAAGGAGCGTTTGAACGCCCTGCAACACCGCCTCAACCAGCAGGGTTTCGAGATCAGCCGACAGATGGTGGGTTCGACCCAGCGCATCCTGGTCACCGACTACTCGAAAAAGGACCCTGGCGAATTGCAGGGCCGGACCGAGAACAACCGGATCGTCAACTTCCGTTGCGATAATCCGACGCTGATCGGGCAGTTCGCCGACGTGCACATCGACGCGGCACAACCGCACTCGCTGCGCGGCTCGCTGGTTAACTGAGGGCCCGGCCTTCAAGGCAAATGAAGATCAAATGTGGGAGCTGGCTTGCCTGCGATAGCGATATAACAGGCAGCCTCTCTTTTGGACGTGCCGGCCTCATCGCAGGCAAGCCAGCTCCCACACTGGATCGCCTTTGTTCTTGAGAGCGGGTCCGGGATATATAAGTGCTTTCGCACGCAGCCTGCTGGCGTTATCCTTGATTTCATCTTAATTGCCCCAGGGCGGCTAAAAGCGACCTTGAACGCACCCATAGAACCACATCGTTTTCTCCTCGAGCCCTTTGAGGCTCGCCGTTTCGCCAATCTGTGCGGACAGTTCGACGAGCACCTGCGCCTGATCGAACAACGCCTGAGCATCGAGATCCGCAACCGCGGCAATCAATTCGAGCTTATTGGTGAACCCCAACACACCACCTCGGCAGAAAACCTTCTGCGCCGCCTCTACCGGGAAACCAAAGGTAGCGAGCTGTCGCCGGAAACGGTGCACCTGTACCTGCAGGAATCCGCGGTGCAAGACCTGGCCAATAACCCGGTGGCCGAAGCCAGCGTGGCCCTGCGCACCAAGAAAGGCATGATTCGCCCTCGCGGCTTGAATCAGCAGCGCTACGTCAAAGAGATTCTGGGCAACGACATCAACTTCGGCATCGGTCCGGCCGGTACCGGCAAGACCTACCTGGCCGTGGCTTGCGCAGTCGACGCTCTGGAGCGCGAGCAGGTGCGACGCATCCTGCTGGTGCGCCCGGCGGTGGAAGCCGGCGAGAAACTGGGCTTTCTGCCCGGCGACCTGGCCCAGAAGATCGACCCGTACCTGCGCCCGCTCTACGACGCGCTCTACGAGATGCTCGGCTTCGAATACGTGGCCAAGCTGATCGAGCGCCAGGTGATCGAAATCGCCCCGCTGGCCTACATGCGCGGTCGTACGCTGAACAACAGCTTCATCATCCTCGACGAAAGCCAGAACACCACCGTCGAGCAGATGAAAATGTTCCTGACCCGGATCGGTTTCGGCTCCACCGCCGTGATCACCGGCGACGTCACCCAGGTCGACCTGCCCAAAGGCACCAAATCGGGCCTGGCCCAGGTGATCGAGGTGCTCAAGGACGTGCCGGGGATCAGCTTCACCCACTTCATGCCCAAAGACGTGGTACGTCACCCGCTGGTGCAGCGCATTGTCGAAGCCTACGAGCGCTTCGACCACCGCGACGACCAACCGGCCAAGGACACTCGCCGCGATGCTTGAGCTTGACCTGCAACTGGCCACTGAAGCGCCCGCCCCCAGCGAAGAACAGTTCCGCCAATGGTGCACCCTGGCCCTGCGCCAGCGCACCGCCGACTCGGAACTGACCATTCGCCTGGTGGACGAGCCCGAAGGCCGTGAACTGAATCACACCTGGCGACAAAAAGACTACGCGACCAACGTGCTGTCGTTTCCCGCCGACGTACCCGATGAGCTGCTGGATATCCCGTTGCTGGGGGATCTTGTTATCTGCGTCGAAGTGGTCGAGCGTGAAGCAAAGGAACAAGGCAAGGAACTTGAAGCCCATTGGGCCCATCTGGTCATCCACGGCTGCTTGCATCTCTTGGGTTACGACCATATAGACGATGACGAAGCCGAAGAAATGGAAGCACTGGAACGAACGTTGCTTGCAGAACTGGGTCATCGTGACCCGTATGCAGACGACGAAATTGCAACTACACCTAACTGAAACAATAAAGGATTTAGAGTAATCGCTATGAGCGAAGACCGATCGAGCAACGGGCAAAAGTCATGGCTGGGGAAACTCACCCAGGCCTTTGCCCACGAGCCGAAAAACCGCCAGGAGCTGTTGGAGCTGCTGCGCGAGGCACATCAGAACAAGTTGCTGGACAGCGAAGCGCTGGCCATCGTCGAAGGCGCCATCCAGGTGGCTGACCTGCAAGTACGGGACATCATGGTTCCGCGCTCGCAGATGGTCAGCATCAAGGCGACCCAGACCCCTCGGGAGTTCCTCCCGGCCGTCATCGACTCCGCGCACTCGCGCTACCCGGTGATTGGCGAAAGCCATGACGACGTCATGGGCGTCCTGCTGGCCAAGGACCTGCTGCCGCTGATCCTCAAGGAGAACGGCGACAGCTTCAACATCAAGGACCTGTTGCGTCCTGCTACCTTCGTCCCCGAATCCAAGCGCCTGAATGTGCTGCTGCGCGAATTTCGTGCGAACCACAATCACATGGCCATCGTGATTGACGAATACGGCGGCGTGGCCGGCCTGGTGACCATCGAAGACGTGCTGGAACAGATCGTCGGCGACATCGAGGACGAACACGATGTCGAAGAAGACAGCTATATCAAGCCGCTGCCCAGCGGTGACTTCCTGGTCAAGGCCCTGACGCCGATCGAGAACTTCAACGAGTTCTTTGACAGCGAGTTCTCCGACGACGAATTCGACACCGTCGGCGGCCTGGTGATGAGTGCGTTCGGGCATCTGCCAAAACGTAACGAGACCACCGAGATCGGTGCCTATCGCTTCCGCATCCTGAATGCTGATAGCCGTAGGATCCATCTGATCCGCCTGACACCTATTGCCCGCTAAGGACTGACATGCGCCGTATGATTGCACCCGGCTGGCCCGGTAACCTGCTGGCCGTGGTGGCCGGTGCCATCACCACCCTGGCGCTGGCGCCGTTCGATCTCTGGCCGTTTGCGCTGGTGGCGGTCGGTTTCTTTTATGCGGGACTGCGTGAGCTGACACCGCGCCAGGCCTTGTGGCGCGGCTGGTGTTTCGGCTTCGGCCTGTTTGGCGCCGGCACCAGCTGGATCTATTACAGCATCCACCATTTCGGCGGCGCTTCGGTGCTGCTGGCGGGCATGCTGATGCTGGCGTTTACCGCGGCAATTGCCTGGTTCTTTGCCCTGCCCGCCTGGCTCTGGGCGCGCTGGCTGCGCCGCAACGAAGCGCCATTGGCCGATGCCCTGGCCTTCGCGGCCTTGTGGGTGGGCCAGGAAGCGTTTCGCGGCTGGTTCCTCACGGGCTTTCCATGGCTTTATTCCGGTTACAGCCAGCTCGACGGCCCCCTCACCGGCCTCGCGCCACTGGGTGGCATGTGGCTGATTTCCTTTGCCCTGGCGCTGACTGCCGCCTTGATCTTCAACCTGCCACGTTTGCTGGCAGGCAAGCGGAACCTGTTCATCGGTGCCGGCTTGCTGCTGTTGGTGGCGCCATGGGCCATCGGCCTGGCACTCAAGCATCACGCCTGGACCACCCCGGCTGGCGCGCCGCTGACCGTGGCCGCCGTCCAGGGCAACGTCGAACAAAGCATGAAATGGGACCCCGAGCAGCTCAATGCGCAGCTCGCGCTATACCGCGACATGAGTTTTACCTCCAAGCCCGTCGACCTGCTGGTGTGGCCGGAAACCGCCGTGCCCGTACTCAAGGAGTCCGTCGAAGGCTACCTGGGCATGATGGGCAAGTTCGCCGCTGACCGGCACACCGCGCTGATCACCGGCGTGCCGATCCGCCAGGAAGTGCACCACCACAAGCGCTTCTTCAATGGCATCACTGTGGTGGGTGAAGGCGACGGCACCTACCTGAAGCAAAAGCTGGTGCCGTTTGGCGAGTACGTACCGTTGCAGGACATGTTGCGCGGTTTGATCGCGTTCTTTGACCTGCCAATGTCGGACTTTGCCCGCGGCCCGGCCGACCAGGCACTGTTGCAGGCCAAGGGCTATCAGATTGCGCCGTTCATTTGCTATGAAGTGGTGTACCCGGAATTCGCCGCCGGCCTGTCGGCCCGCAGCGATTTGTTGCTGACCATCAGCAATGACACCTGGTTCGGCCGCTCCATCGGCCCGCTGCAGCATTTGCAGATGGCCCAGATGCGCGCCCTGGAAGCCGGCCGCTGGATGATCCGCGCCACCAACAATGGCGTCACCGGCCTGATCAACCCGTACGGGCAGATCACCGCGCAGATCCCGCAGTTTGAACGCGGGATTCTCTACGGCGAGGTGGTGCCGATGCACAACCTCACGCCGTACCTGCAATGGCGGTCGTGGCCGTTGATCATCCTGTGCCTTGGCCTGTTCGGCTGGGCCTTGCTGGCCGGGCGGATGTCCAGGACCGTGTAGGAATGGCGCCTGTGGGTTATCGGTAAAACAACCGATAACCCACCTGCCCCACCGCTTCATTCAGCAACTGTCCGCTTTGCCATATCGCCTTGAATTCCGGCATCCAGCCACCCAGTGGCCGGGCATTGTCCATCCCCATAAAGCCCACCGGCGCCGGCACTACCGTGAACCCGGCCTTTTCGAAGCTCCAGCGCGAGCGCGGCATGTGCGCAGCGTGAGTGACCACCACCACCCGCTTGATGCCCTGCGGCAACAGAATCTCGGCGCTCATCTGTGCGTTTTCCCACGTGGTGCGGCTGCGTTCTTCCTTCCAGCGCACGCTCACGCCGAAGTCATCCTGCATCGACACCGCCATCAGTTCCGCCTCGCTGGGCGGCGTGCCGTAGTGCAAGCCACCGGTGGTCAGCACCGGCAAGCCTGAAGCTTTTGCCAGTCGCGCGGCATAGCGCTGACGCTCAAGGCCGATACCGGTCGGCTGATCAGTGCCCCATGCCAGATCCCCGCGCTCACGCCCGGAACCCAATACCACGATGGCATCAGCCCGCTGCGCCAAGGTCGCCCATTCGTCACGCGGCAACGGCGGTTCGGTCGAAAGTGCTTTTGCCCCCCACTCCACCACCACCGGCAGGCTCATCAACCACATCCCGCCGAACCCCAGCGCAAAGCACACCGCCGCGAGGCGCGGACGGCTGCGACGAAACCACCAGGCAAGGGCCAGCAACAGCAACAGAATGCCGGGCGGCAACAGCAATTGTTTAATGAAATATCGAATAGGCATCGGGCATCTCCAAAGATGCCCGAAGCCTAAGGTGTAACGGGGTTTAGCGACAATCTTTACAAGAACACACGCTGAGAAGGCTACAGATAACGCGGTGCTTCACTTGAAACGCACGGACCGGAGTTTTTCCGGGCTGCGACCGGCCGATAAATCCTTGAGCCATACCACCTTGGCCGACTGCGAAAACTCCTGGGCTGGCGGGGAGGCCATGCCATGGGGCGCGCGATGCTCATTTAACGCCAGATACGCCCTGATCACTTCCAGCTCTGCCTGGCTCAAGCCACGCAGTTCCAACTCCAGAGGCCGTTCATCACACAATCGGCCAGAGGTTTTTGCTGCATCCAGTGCTCGACCCAAACGGTCGATCAGTCCTTCGTACACCTGCGGTTTCGTTAAAGTTCGCTGCGAATCAACCATCCCTCACCTCATTGAAGATAAGACTCACTCCCCAATAAACAGCGTAGTCCTGCTGGCCCTGCCTGCCTGACGCCGCGACCAACGGCCTTGGCGGCGCAATCAGGGTTTCCCTCGATAGAGTGGGGTCATGTATGCTACGGCGCTTCCTGTAACTCCACTTCCCGCAGGGTTTGGGCACGGACGCGCCGCTTTTTGGTGTCGATCAACCTGAACGTTGCACCGAAGAGGATTAGGCCACCCCTATTCAGTTCAAAAGTAGCCATGCACGAACAATATCAGCCCCGTGAAATAGAAAATGCCGCCCAGTCGTTCTGGGATGAGCAAAAGTCCTTTGAAGTCAGTGAACAGCCAGGCAAGGAGACTTTCTATTGCCTATCGATGTTCCCTTACCCCAGCGGCAAGCTACACATGGGGCATGTGCGCAACTACACCATCGGCGACGTAATCTCCCGCTACCAGCGCATGCTGGGCAAGAACGTCCTGCAACCCATGGGTTGGGACGCCTTCGGCATGCCGGCGGAAAACGCCGCGATGAAGAACAACGTAGCGCCCGCCAAGTGGACCTACGAAAACATCGCCTACATGAAGACCCAGCTGCGCAGCCTGGGCCTGGCGGTGGACTGGTCCCGCGAGGTGACCACCTGCAAGCCTGATTACTACCGCTGGGAACAATGGCTGTTCACTCGCCTGTTCGAGAAAGGCGTGATCTACAAAAAGAGCGGCACCGTCAACTGGGACCCGGTGGACCAGACCGTGCTGGCCAACGAACAAGTGATCGACGGCCGCGGCTGGCGTTCCGGCGCGCTGATCGAAAAGCGCGAAATCCCGATGTACTACTTCAAGATCACCGCCTACGCGGATGAACTCTTGTCGAGCCTCGACGATTTGCCGGGCTGGCCCGAGCAGGTCAAGACCATGCAGCGCAACTGGATCGGCAAGTCCCGTGGCATGGAAGTGCAGTTCCCCTACAACGTCGACTCCATCGGCGCAGAAGGCGTACTGAAAGTCTTCACCACCCGTCCGGACACCCTGATGGGCGCGACCTACGTCGCCGTGGCCGCCGAACACCCGCTGGCCACCCAGGCCGCACAGAACAACCCTGAGCTGCAGGCGTTCATCGCCGAATGCAAAGGCGGCAGCGTCGCCGAAGCCGACGTCGCCACCCAAGAGAAAAAAGGCCTGCCGACCTCGCTGTTCGTCGAGCACCCGCTCACCGGCGAGAAGCTGCCGGTGTGGGTCGCCAACTATGTGCTGATGCACTACGGCGATGGCGCAGTAATGGCTGTGCCGGCGCATGACGAGCGCGACTTCGAATTCGCCGTGAAATACAACCTGCCGATCAAGTCCGTCGTGCGCACCAGCTCGGGCGACACCAACCCGGCTCCGTGGCAGGACGCGTACAACGAACACGGCACCCTGATCAATTCCGGCGAGTTCGACGGCCTGGATTTCGAAGGCGCGTTCGACGCTATCGAAGTTGCCCTGATCAAGAAAAACCTCGGTGCCTCGCGCACCCAGTTCCGCCTGCGTGACTGGGGCATCAGCCGCCAGCGCTACTGGGGCTGCCCGATCCCGATCATCCACTGCGAAACCTGCGGTGACGTGCCGGTGCCGGAAGACCAACTGCCCGTCGTACTGCCGGAAGATGTAGTGCCGGACGGCGCTGGTTCGCCCTTGGCGCGCATGCCTGAATTCTACGAATGCACCTGCCCGAACTGCGGCGCACCGGCCAAGCGTGAAACCGACACCATGGACACGTTCGTGGAGTCCTCGTGGTACTACGCCCGCTACGCCTCGCCGCACTATGAAGGCGGCCTGGTGGAAAAATCCGCGGCCGACCACTGGTTGCCGGTGGACCAATACATCGGCGGTATCGAACACGCCATCCTTCACCTGCTGTACGCGCGCTTCTTCCACAAGCTGATGCGTGACGAAGGCCTGGTGAGCTCCGACGAGCCGTTCAAGAACCTGCTGACCCAAGGCATGGTGATTGCCGAGACTTACTACCGTCGCGAAGCCAATGGCGCCTACACCTGGTTCAATCCGGCGGACGTCGAGTTGGTGCGTGACAGCAAGGCCAAGGTGATCAGCGCCAAGTTGATCTCCGACGGCCTGCCGGTGGAAATCGGCGGCACCGAGAAGATGGCCAAGTCGAAGAACAACGGCGTCGACCCACAGTCGATGATCGACCAGTTCGGCGCAGATACCTGCCGCCTGTTCATGATGTTCGCCTCGCCGCCTGACATGAGCGCGGAATGGTCCGACTCCGGCGTCGAAGGTTCGCACCGTTTCCTCAAGCGCGTCTGGCGCCTGGCGCACGCCCATGTCAGCCAGGGCTTGCCGGGCAAACTGGACGTGGCAACCTTGAGCGATGAGCAAAAAGCCATTCGCCGCAGCACCCACCTGGCCATCCGCCAGGCCAGCCAGGACGTGGGCCAGAATCACAAATTCAACACCGCCATTGCCCAAGTGATGACGCTGATGAAC
The DNA here is from genome assembly GCF_000242655.1 of Pseudomonas sp. PAMC 25886. NCBI lineage: Bacteria > Pseudomonadati > Pseudomonadota > Gammaproteobacteria > Pseudomonadales > Pseudomonadaceae > Pseudomonas > Pseudomonas sp. PAMC 25886. Next base: position 47,362 of record NZ_AHHC01000069.1, on the reverse strand, counting down.
GTGCTGGAAAAAGCGCCGCAGGCCACCGAACAGGACCGCGCACTGGTACAGGAAGGCCTGGAAACGGTCACCCTGCTGCTGGCTCCGATCACGCCGCACATCAGCCACGAACTGTGGAGCCGTTTGGGCCACAGCGGTGCAGTCATCGATGCCGGCTGGCCGGTACAGGATGACAGCGCCCTGGTACAGGACACGCTGCAACTGGTGATTCAGGTCAATGGCAAGCTGCGCGGCCAGATCGACATGCCGGCCAGCGCCAGCCGTGAAGACGTCGAAGCCGCCGCCCGTACCAACGAGAACGTGCTGCGGTTCACCGAAGGCCTGACGATCCGCAAAGTGATCGTAGTGCCCGGTAAACTGGTCAATATCGTCGCTAGCTAATCGGATCGGGCGCCAGGGCATTACCCTGGCGCCGAACAAAACCTCCAGGGCCTCGATAAGGCCCACATGGTTTCAAGGGGAGCATCAAAATGATCAAACGCAATCTGCTGGTTATGGGCCTTGCCGTGCTACTGAGCGCTTGCGGCTTCCAGCTGCGCGGCACCGGCCACACCGAACTGGCGATCAAGGAACTGGACGTCACCGCCCGTAACTCCTACGGCGAGACCGTGCAACAGCTGCGCCAGGTCCTGGAAAGCAGTGGTGTCAAAGTCTATTCAGGCGCGGCTTACAAACTGAACCTGCTGGATGAGAAAGAAGAGCAGCGCAACCTCAGCTATGCCAGTGCCGGGCGTGCGTCGGACATCGAGCTGAGCACCACGCTCTTCTTCGAAATCCAGGGCCACGACCACCTGCCGTTGATGGGCGACAAGATCCAAGTACAGAAAGTCGTGAGCCACGACGGCAACAACCTGGTGGGTTCGGACTCCGAAACCATCCAGGTGCGCAAGGAAATGCGTCGTGAGCTGGTGCAGCGCATGCTTCTGCGCCTGCAGCTGATCACCCCTGAAAAACTGGATCAACTGCAGCAGACGGCAGATAACAAGGCCAAGGCAGATGCCGATGCGCTGAAAGCAGCGCAAGAGTATGAAAACAGCCAGCCGAAACAATCGCCTGTCGAAGTCCCAGCTGAGTAAGCCAGACGGGGCGCCCCTGGCGCCCCGTTCGCCCTGCCTATGAAACTTGCCCCCGCCCAACTCGCCAAGCACCTGCAAGGCAGCCTCGCGCCCGTCTACATCGTCAGCGGTGATGACCCGCTGCTGTGCCAGGAGGCTACGGACGCGATCCGCACGGCCGCCCGTCAACAGGGCTTCGATGAACGCCAGGTATTCAGCGCCGACGCCAGTTTCGACTGGGGTACGCTGCTGCAAGCCGGGGCGAGCATGTCGCTGTTTGCCGAAAAACGCCTGCTGGAACTGCGGCTGCCTTCGGGCAAGCCGGGTGACAAGGGCGCGGCGGCACTGATGGAATACTGTGCGCGCCCGGCTGAAGACACACTGTTGCTCATCAGCTTGCCCAAGCTCGATGGCAGCGCGCAGAAAACCAAGTGGGGCAAGGCGCTGGTTGAAGGGGCTCAGACCCAGTTCATGCAGATCTGGCCAGTGGACAGCGGGCAATTGCCACAGTGGATTCGCCAGCGGCTATCCCAATCCGGGCTGACCGCCAGTCATGACGCGGTAGAGCTGATCGCAGCGCGAGTGGAAGGCAACCTGTTGGCCGCGGCCCAGGAAATCGAAAAGCTCAAGCTGATGGCCGAAGGCGGCCAGATCACCGTCGAAACCGTACAAGGCGCGGTGGCTGACAGCGCACGCTTTGACGTGTTTGGCCTGGTGGACGCGATCCTGAACGGCGAACCCGCCCACGCACTGCGCATGCTCGAAGGGTTGCGCGGTGAAGGTGTCGAGCCACCGGTGATTCTCTGGGCCCTGGCGCGCGAACTACGCCTGCTGGCCAATATTGCCCTGCAATACAGCCAGGGCATCCCGCTGGACAAGGCCTTCAGCCAGGCGCGACCACCAGTGTGGGACAAGCGCAAACCGCTGATCAGCAAAGCCCTGCAACGACACTCGGCGCAACGCTGGGCGCAATTGCTGCTGGAAGCCCAGCGCATTGACGCGCAGATCAAAGGCCAGGCCGCCGGATCGCCATGGATGAGCTTGAGTCGTTTGTCACTTTTGATGTCAGGACAGCGCCTGGCGTTGCCTGCTGAATAGTCCTACGCGTCGCTGGGCTGGACAGAACCCAAACTTCGGCCGATGATTCGCACCGCATCATCAACCCGCCAGAGAGTACCCATCATGAGCAAAAAGCCATCCAAGCATGGCCCCAACAAGGCCAAATCCATCATCGCCCAGCCGTTGTTCCGCAGTCGCCAGGAACGCGCCGGCAAGGGCAAAGGCAGCTACCGCCGCGAAGCCTTCCAGTCTAATAGCTGGGAGGCTTCTTACTTTCTGGCTGCCTGAAGGCAAGCGCCCCTCTGGCATGATAAGGTCTGTACCTGATTCGTATTCCCTGGACCTGTGCATGCCCTCTAGTCTTTCCCGTCGTTGGCACCTTCGCCAACTGATCGCTGCCTCCAGCCTCATTCTGTTAGTCGCCTGCGCAGAAAAACCTACCGCCGCCGATGCCCAACCCCTGCCCCCGCTCCAGACTGCACCGGTAGCTGCGCCTGCCGTCGTTGCGCCATTGGCGGTGGACAATCTTGATATCCAGCCAACCCAGACCTTTGCCGAATGGCAGGCGGGCTTTCGTGTGGAAGCCTTGAAGGCCGGTATCACGCCACAGGTGTTCGACACTGCGTTTGCCAATGTCGTACCCGACATGGCGGTGATCCGCGCCGACCGCAGCCAGCCTGAGTTCTCCCGCCCGGTCTGGGAATACCTCGACGGCGCCCTGTCGCCGCTGCGCGTGCGTAATGGCCAGGCGCTGCTGGTGAAATACGCCGACATTCTGCAACGCATAGAGGACCGTTATGGCGTCGACCGCCAGGCACTGGTCTCGGTGTGGGGCATGGAGAGTAACTTCGGCCAGTTCCAAGGCAACAACTCGGTGATCCGCTCCCTGGCGACCCTGGCCTATGAGGGCCGTCGCCCGGCATTCGCCCAGGCACAACTGCTGGCGGCGCTGCAAATCATCCAGCACGGTGATATCGCCGCCGACCAGATGAAAGGTTCCTGGGCCGGGGCCATGGGTCAGACCCAGTTCATCCCGACCACCTATAACACCCACGCGGTGGACTTCGACGGTGACGGTCGCCGCGATATCTGGAACAGCCCGGCCGACGCCCTCGCCTCCACCGCGCACTACCTGCAAAGCTCCGGCTGGCAGAAAGGCCAGCCGTGGGGCTTTGAGGTGCAGCAGCTGCCGTTGAATTTTGATTACGCCCTGGCCGATGGCAGCGTGCGCAAAACCGTTGGCGAGTGGTTGACACTGGGGATCCAGGTGCCACCTGGCGCCAGCGTCCCGGCCAACGTAAACCAGCTTTCCGCAGCCCTGCTGCTGCCGGCCGGCTATCGTGGCCCGGCGTTCCTGGTGCTGGACAACTTCCGCGCGATCCTCAAGTACAACAACTCATCGTCCTACGCGCTGGCGGTGGGCTTGTTGTCGGAAAGGTTCGGGGGCGGAGGCGTGATTCGTGGAAGCTGGCCGAAAGACGAGCTGCCATTGACGCGTTCACAGCGGATTGACTTGCAGACGGTGCTCAGCGCCAATGGTTACGACGCAGGCAACCCGGACGGCATCATCGGAGCCAATACCCGCAAGGCGATTCGTGCTGCGCAGCAGTCCCTGGGCTGGCCGGCGGATGGGTATCCGACGGTGAAGCTGCTGGAGTCGTTGCAGAGCCGCTAGATTACTGTACGGCCGCTACCGCCATCGCAGGCAAGCCAGCTCCCACATTGACCGCGTATATCACTAACAACGCGATCAAAGGTGGGAGCTGGCTTGCCTGCGATGAGGCCTTCAGAAGCAACAGAAGGCTCAGGCCTTAAACACCACATCCTGCTCCAGCACCAACCGCTTCTCCCCCGCATCCAGCCGCACCCTCGCGCCCATCGGCAACGTGAGGTTCGGGTTGCAATGCCCGCTGCGCCAGCCGGCCAGCACAGGAATGCACAGTGGCTCGAAGGTCTCCTTAAGCAGTCGTTCAAGTGCAGCACTATCAACGCCCGCCACATCCCCCACCACCACACCCGCTACCTGAGCCAGCTTGCCCGCGAGGCGCAAATGGGTGAGCAACCGGTCGATTCGGTACAGCGGCTCGTTGATGTCTTCGATAAACAGAATGATGCCCTCGGCATCAATCTCGAACGCCGTGCCCATCACCGCTGCGATCATCGACAGATTGCCGCCCAGCAGCCGCCCGCAGGCGATGCCTGGCTCGACGGTGGTCAATGGATAGGCCACCGGGTGGGTCAGCTGGCTGCCCGCCTTCACCTGGCCACGCAGCATGCTGAACAGTGAAGATTCGGTCGGCTGTTGCTTTTCACCCAACAGGTCGGCGTTGAACATCGGCCCGTGAAAGGTGACGAAACCGGCATAACGATTGATCGCCAGGTGCAACGCGGTGATATCGCTGTAGCCTACAAACGGCTTGGGGTTGGCCCGCAGCAGGTCAAAGTCCAGGCGGTCCAGCAGGCGCGGCGTGCCGTAGCCACCCCGCAGGCAAAAAATCGCATCGATGGCCGGGTCGGCGAATGCGGCGTGCAGGTCATTCAGGCGTACGTCATCACTGCCGGCCAGGTAGCCATCACGCTGCCCCACACCCGGGAAAACCCGCAGTGTGTAGCCCCGGGCACGCATCCATTGCGTGGCCTTGTCGATATCCAGCTCGGCCGGCCCGGCAGGGGCAATCAGCCCGATCACGCCTTCGGCGCGCAGCGCAGGTACCGCACAAGTGGTCAATTGAGTCGTCATCCATGGTTCTCCTCGTGTGGATTGCCCAAGGCACTCTAAACAGCAATGGTTGCAAACAGAAGAGGAGGAATCAGCCGCTGGATGCGGAAAAAGAGGGTGTAGCAGTGGGAGCGGGAAACCCCGCCCCCACAGTCGGTATCAGGACACCAGACTGGCCTTGACCAGTTTCGCCTGCTCGTCGGCGTGGTACGAGGAACGTACCAGCGGGCCGGAAGCGACGTTCTTGAAGCCCATCTTGTAGCCTTCTTCGGCAAACCAGGCGAACACGTCGGGGTGCACGAAGCGCTGTACCGGCAAGTGGCTGCGGGACGGCTGCAGGTACTGGCCGAGAGTCAGCATGTCGATGTCGTGTTCGCGCATGCGCTTCATGACTTCGATCACTTCTTCGTCGGTTTCGCCCAGGCCCAGCATCAGGCCGGATTTGGTCGGAATGTGCGGCATCATCTGCTTGAATTTCTGCAGCAGGGTCAGCGACCACTGGTAGTCCGAACCCGGACGCGCGGCCTTGTACAGGCGCGGTACGGTTTCCAGGTTGTGGTTGAACACATCCGGCGGCTCGGCAGCGGTGATTTCCAGTGCTACGTCCATGCGGCCACGGTAGTCCGGGACCAGGGTTTCGAGCATCACGTTAGGCGACAGCTTGCGGATCTCGCGGATGCAATCGGCAAAGTGCTGGGCACCGCCGTCGCGCAGGTCGTCTCGGTCAACCGAGGTGATCACCACGTACTTGAGTTTCAGGTCGGCGATGGCAATGGCCAGGCTTTCCGGCTCGTTGACGTCCAGTGGCTTCGGCCGGCCGTGGCCAACGTCGCAGAACGGGCAACGACGGGTGCAGATGTCACCCATGATCATGAAGGTGGCGGTGCCGCCGGAGAAGCACTCGCCCAGGTTCGGGCAGGACGCTTCCTCGCACACGCTGTGCAGTTTGTGTTTGCGCAGCAGGGACTTGATGCGGTCGACTTCCGGCGAAACCGGGATGCGCACGCGAATCCAGTCAGGTTTCTTCGGCAGTTCGGTGGTCGGAATGATCTTCACCGGGATGCGTGCAACCTTCTCGGCGCCGCGCAGCTTGACGCCGGCTTCCACCTTGGCACGCGGGGCCGGACGCTCGGTGATATCCAGCGTCGGGATCATGGTTTGCACTGCATCAGTAGTCATAATCAGTCGATTCCGCCCGTTAGGGTCGTCTGCTCAGCATAGTCGAGGTGTTTGACGAGCTGCGCGCGCAGCCGGGCACTTACCTCGGCAAATTCTAGTGGTGTTGCGTGATCGCTCAACTGGGTCATCGCCAAACCGGCGTAGCCACAGGGATTGATCCGTCGAAACGGCGCCAGGTCCATGTCCACGTTCAGGGCCAGGCCATGAAAGGAACAACCGTGGCGAATCCGCAGGCCCAGGGAGGCGATTTTCGCGCCATCTACGTATACCCCCGGTGCATCCGGCTTGGCGGCTGCGGTCACGCCGTAGCTGCCCAGCAGCTCGATCAGGCATGACTCCATGCGACTGACCAGCTCACGCACGCCAAAACCCAGCCTGCGCACGTCCAGCAACAGATAAGCCACCAATTGGCCTGGGCCATGGTAAGTCACCTGCCCGCCGCGGTCGACCTGCACCACCGGGATTTCTCCCGGCAGCAGCAAATGCTCGGCCTTGCCGGCCTGGCCCTGGGTGAACACCGGCGGGTGTTCCACCAGCCAGATCTCGTCCGGGGCTTCGGTGCCACGCTCGTTGGTGAACCGCTGCATGGCGTGCCACACCGGTTCGTATGCCATTTGGCCGAGCTCGCGAAAGCCCAGGGTCTGTGACATCACAACACCATGTGCACGAAGCCGGTAGCCCGCAGTTCGCTATTGATGTTGTAGAGCTGGTCCTGGTCAGTCGCCACGATGTGCAACTGAATAGTGGTGTACTTGCCGTTGGTGCTTTGACGCTCATCCACACGGTCATGGTTGATCGTTGCGTGTTTCTTGACGATCTCGATGATCTTGTCTTTGTTGCCCACACCCGTATCGCTGATCACCTTGACGGGATAGTCCACGTTCGGGAATTCGATCTTTGGCGCCTTTACTTCGGTATCGGTCATGGCGTAACGGCCTCGTAAGCGTAAGCCGTGGCGACGGGCATAACCCCGCGCCGGATCAGCGCGAGGTCATGCAGGTGCACACTATCAGTTGAACAAGCTGTAGAAGAATAGACGGATGCTATCCCACACGCGTCGGAAGATACCACCTTCGTCGACGGCGTCCAGAGCGATCAGGTCGGCGCTGTGGATCACTTTGTCGTCCAGTTTCACTTCGACCTTACCGATGACATCGCCCTTGGCGATCGGTGCGACCAATTGCGGGTTCATGGTCATGCTGGCAGCGAGCTTCTTGAGCTGGCCTTTTGGCATGGTCAGGGTCAGGTCTTCAGCCAGGCCAGCCTTGACTTGATGGGTCGCGCCTTTCCACACAGGGGCTTGAGCCAGTTCGGTGCCTTTCTGGTAGAAGGTCTGGGTTTCGAAGAAACGGAAGCCATAGGTCAGCAGCTTCTGCGTCTCGGCCGCACGGGCCTGCTCGCTGTTGGTACCGAACACCACGGCAATCAGACGTTGGCCGTCACGGACAGCAGACGACACCATGCAGTAGCCGGCTTCTTCGGTGTGGCCGGTTTTCAGACCATCGACGGTCTTGTCACGCCACAGCAACAGGTTGCGGTTAGGCTGCTTGATGTTGTTCCAGAAGAACTCTTTCTGGGAGTAGATCGCGTAGTGCACCGGGTCGACACGAATGATCGCGCGGGCCAGGATCGCCATATCGTGAGCCGACGAGTAGTGCTCCGGGTTCGGCAGGCCGGTCGGATTCATGAAGTGGCTGTTGGTCATGCCCAGGTCGGCCACGGTTTTGTTCATCATGTCGGCGAACGCGTCTTCGCTGCCGGCGATGTGCTCGGACAGCGCCACGCTGGCGTCGTTGCCGGACTGGATGATGATGCCGTGCAGCAGGTCGCTGACCGTTACCTGCGAGCCCACCTTGATGAACATCCGCGAACCGCCGGTGCGCCAGGCGTTTTCGCTGACGGTGACCGGATCGTTTTCACCGATCTGGCCGCGACGGATTTCCAGGGTCGCGATGTAGGCAGTCATCAGCTTGGTGAGGCTGGCTGGGGGCAGGCGCTGGTCACCGTTGTTCTCCACCAGCACGTTACCGCTGGCGGCATCCATGAGCACCCAGGCCTTGGCGGCCAGTTGCGGTGAAGCCGGCACCATTTCCACCGCCCAGGCGGCAGGGGTGATGATCAGCGAAAGAAGCAGGCACGTGCGTTTGGCTAAGGTGGTGATGTTCATCCGTCTCTCGAAATTGCTTATGGAAACTTGCCCTCGCGGGCAAAACTATTCAGACAGCCCGTCGCCAGACTGTCGCGTGTTCGGTTGTACGCCCACCCCTTGCCCCTGGGTTTTTTATTGTTCAACGAGCCAACAACCAGAGCTCAAACCCGCATGCGAGCCTGAACCATCAATCCTTTGTCTTGCTTATTCGGCGGTGACCACGCTGGGTTGCCCCAGGTTGGCCATGCGCACACTGTTCTGTACTTGCGCCACTTCACTCGGCGAACCGATCGGTCCCATGCGCACACGGTGCAGGGTCTGCTGGTTACGCACAATAGAGCTGATGAAGACCGGCGCGCTGACCATCCCGCTGAGCTTGGACCTTAACAGTTCTGCCGCGTCCGGGTTGGCGAAAGCGCCCACTTGCAGGTACTGCCCGCCCACGGTGGACGCCCCCGGTGCGGCATGCGGTACCACGACAGTGTCGGGGGCGTGCTGCGCCGGTGGCGGTGTCCACTGCTCGATCTTGCCGGCGGATGCGGTCACTTGCGGTTGTGGGGTCTGCGGCTCATTGAGCATCAACGGCGCCGGCTTGCCACGCTGGGCCCAGTACTGGGCCGGGTCGATACCTTCCACCTTCACCCGCGCCGTGCCGATCTCGGCGTACCCGAGTTTCTTCGCGGCGGCGTAGGACAAGTCGATGATCCGGTCCGAATAGAACGGCCCACGGTCATTGACCCGCAGGATCACCGTGCGGTTGTTGTCCAGGTTGGTCACGCGTACGTAGCTGGGCAGCGGCAGGGTCTTGTGGGCCGCGCTCATGCCGTACAGGTCATACACTTCGCCGTTGGCGGTGTTCTGGCCATGGAACTTGGTCCCGTACCAGGACGCCGTGCCGGATTGCACGTAGGTCTTGGAGTCTTGCAGCGGGAAGTAGTTTTTGCCCAGCACGGTATAGGGGTTGGCCTTGTAAGGGCCGGTGTGCAGGGTCGGCGTGGCGTCCGGGATTTTCGAAACATCCACATCCCACCACGGCGCGCCGTCTTTGTGGGCGCGGTTGATGTCCAGCCCCGGCTGGGAGCGGATGGCGGTGCCACCGGATTTTTGCACCGGTGCACGACTGGTGGAGCAACTGACCACCAACAACGACAATGCGGCGTATGCCACCAGCTTCAGGGGTTTGTACATCGGTGATACCGGCATTACTTGACGCCCCGTGCTTGGACCAGCATGTCTGACAGCTGATGCACGGCCATGGCGTACATCACACTGCGGTTATAACGCGTGATTGCGTAGAAATTCTTCAGGCCCATCCAATATTCCGGGCCGTTCTCGCCTTCGAGGCGGAACGCCGTCACCGGCATATCATCGCGTGGCGCATTCTGACTCGACCACCCCAGCGCCCGCAACTCCCCGACCGTCCTGGCCGGCTCGATACCCTGGGTCAGGCCTTCGTCGGCGCGGTCACCCGTCACCTCGGCGCGGATCACCACCGGCTCGCCGGCTACCCAACCATGACGCTTGAAGTAGCTGGCAACACTGCCGATGGCGTCATCGGGGTTGCTCCAGATATTGATATGGCCGTCACCGTCGAAGTCCACGGCGTACGCGCGAAAGCTGCTCGGCATGAACTGCGGCAAACCCATCGCCCCGGCATAGGAGCCCTTGAGGGTCAGCGGGTCGACCTGTTCTTCACGGGCCAGCAACAGGAACTCGCGCAGCTCCTTGCGGAAGAATTCGGCGCGCGGCGGGTAATCGAAGCCCAGGGTCGACAGCGCGTCGATCACCCGGTAGCTGCCGGTGTTGCGGCCGTAGAAGGTTTCGATGCCGATGATTGCCACGATCACTTGAGCCGGTACGCCGTACTCCTGCTCGGCACGGGCCAGCACGGCTTCGTGCTGGCGCCAGAAGTCCACGCCACGTGCCACGCGGGCGTCGGTCAGGAACATCGGGCGATATTCCTTCCACTGTTTAACGCGTTCGGCGGGCCGGGAGATGGCGTCGAGGATCGCCTGCTTGCGCTGGGCTTCACGAAACACGCCCATCAGTTGTTCACCGGCGAAACCATAGTCACGGGTCATCTCACCGACAAACTCGGCGACCTGGGGCGAACCGTCATAGTCGCCGGCCTGCGCTTCCTGCACAGCGGCTCCCAGCAGGCCCAGCAGGCCCATCCAGGACACGTGCCGAGCCGCCCAGCCGCGCATTACTTGCATTGACATCTTCACCTTATTCAAACCTGTGCGATCCACTTACGATGGGTATGGATCGACATCAAAACCCCAAACGCTGACATCAATGTCACCAGCGAAGTTCCGCCGTAGCTAATGAACGGCAACGGCACCCCAACCACCGGCAACAGGCCACTGACCATACCGATGTTGACGAAAACGTAAACAAAAAACGTCATGGTGAGGCTGCCGGCGAGCAATTTGCCGAACAGCGTCTGCGCCTGGGCGGTAATCACCAGGCCACGACCGATCAGCAGCAAGTAAATCAGCAACAGTGCGCAGATGCCCACCAGGCCGAACTCCTCCCCCATCACCGCGATAATAAAGTCGGTGTGGCTTTCCGGCAAAAAGTCCAGGTGCGACTGGGTGCCCAGCAGCCAGCCCTTGCCGAATACGCCGCCGGAACCAATGGCCGCCTTGGACTGGATGATGTTCCAGCCGGTGCCCAGCGGGTCGCTCTCCGGATCGAGGAAGGTAAGGATTCGCTGCTTCTGATAGTCGTGCATGAAAAAGAACCACATGGCCACGGCCACCGGCACGGCGGCGGCCAGCACGCTGAGGATCCAGCGCCAGCGCAGCCCACCCATGAACAGCACGAACGCACCGCCCGCGAGGATCAACAGCGACGTGCCGAGGTCGGGCTGGCGCACGATCAGGATAAACGGCACGCCAATCAATATCAGGCTGATGCCCACGTGCTTGAGTTGGGGCGGCAATGTGCGTTTTGACAGGTACCAGGCAATGGTCGCCGGCATCAAAATCTTCATGAATTCCGACGGCTGGAAGCGAATCACCCCCGGGATGTTAATCCAGCGGGTCGCGCCCATGGCGTTGTGGCCCATGACATCCACCACCACCAGCAGCAACACGCCGGCGACATAACCCAGCGGTACCCAGCGCGCCATGAAGCGCGGCTCGAGCTGGGCGATCACCACCATCGACAACAGGCCCAGGCCAAACGAGGACGCTTGCTTGATCAGCAGGTCCCAGTTCTTGCCACTGGCCGAATACAGGACGAACAGGCTGCCGGCCGCCAGGGTCAGCAGCAGGATCAGCAACGGGCCATCAATGTGCATGCGCTGCAGCAAGGTGGCGCGTCGACGCATCACATCCTCGCTGGAGAGGATGCGATCAAAATTACTCTTCACTGGCCGTAACCTCGGTGCTTGAAGGGGGGCCGCCATATTCGGGCTTGAGCCGGCCGTCGTCGGCCAACAGCCAGGCGTCCATCACCTGGCGCACCACGGGCGCGGCGACGCCGGAACCGGACTCGCCGTTCTCGACCATCACCGCCACGACGATTTTCGGGTTGTCGGCCGGGGCAAAGCCGACGAACAAGGCGTGGTCGCGGTGGCGTTCCTGGACTTTGGAGCGGTCGTATTTCTCGCCCTGCTTGATCGCGACCACCTGGGCCGTACCGCTCTTGCCGGCAATCCGGTACTGCGCGCCCACCGCCGCTTTACGCGCGGTGCCCCGGGCGCCGTGCATCACTTGCTGCATGCCGTGGTTGACCTTGGTCCAGTCGGACGGGTCGCGCAGCACAATGTCCGGAATCGGGTTTTCATCCAGCGGGCGCTCGCCCTCGATGGTCTTGGCCAGGTGCGGACGGTTCCACACCCCTTTGTTGGCCACCAGCGCGGTGGCCTGGGCCAGTTGCAGCGGCGTGGCCTGCATATAGCCCTGGCCGATCCCCAGGATCAGGGTTTCGCCCGGGAACCACGCCTGGCGACGAGTCGCACGCTTCCACTCGCGGGATGGCATCAGGCCGGGGGATTCTTCGAACATGTCCAGGGAGACTTTCTGACCGAGGCCGAACTTGCCCATGTAGGCCGAAAGCCGATCAATCCCCAGCTTGTGGGCCAGGTCATAGAAGTAGGTGTCGTTGGAACGCATGATCGCCGTGTCCAGGTCCACATAGCCGTCGCCGGTGCGGTTCCAGTTACGGTATTTGTGGTCGTAGTTGGGCAGCATGTAGTAGCCAGGGTCGAACACACGGCTCGATGCGGTCACCACACCCGAGTCGAGGCCGGCAATCGCCACCGCCGGCTTGATGGTCGAGCCCGGCGGATACAGGCCGCGCAGCACGCGGTTGAACAGCGGCCGGTCGATGGAATCACGCAGCTCGGCGTAGGCCTTGAAGCTGATCCCGGTGACAAACAGGTTCGGATCAAAGCTGGGCTGGCTGACCATTGCCAGCACTTCGCCAGTGCTCGGGTCCAGCGCTACCACGGCACCCCGGCGACCGCCCAAGGCCATCTCCGCCGCTTCCTGCAACTTGATGTCCAGGCTCAGCACGATGTCCTTGCCGGGAACCGGGTCGGTGCGCTTGAGCACCCGCAGCACCCGGCCACGGGCGTTGGTCTCGACTTCCTCGTAACCCACCTGGCCGTGCAATTCCGGCTCGTAGAAACGCTCGATGCCGGTCTTGCCGATATGGTGGGTGCCGCTGTAGTTGACCGGGTCGAGGGTCTTCAGCTCTTTCTCGTTGATCCGGCCCATGTAGCCGACCGAATGCGCGAAGTGCGCGCCTTGCGGGTAGTGCCGCACCAACTGCGCCACCACTTCCACACCCGGCAGCCGGAACTGGTTCACCGCGATCCGGGCGATCTGCTCTTCGGTCAGCTCGAACAGGATCGGCACCGGCTCAAACGGTCGGCGCCCCTGCTTCATGCGTTTTTCGAAGATCACCCGGTCTTCCGGCGTCAGTTGCAGCACCTCGACGATCACATCGAGGATTTGCTGCCAGTCGCCGGAGCGCTCGCGGGTCATGCTCAGGCTGAAACTGGGCCGGTTATCCGCTACCACCACGCCATTGCGGTCGAAAATCAGCCCACGGGTCGGTGGAATCGGCTGCACGTGCACCCGGTTGTTCTCCGACAGCGTGGAGTGATAGTCGTACTGGATCACCTGCAGGAAATACAGGCGGGCAATCAACACCCCCAGCAGTACCACCACCAAAATCGCGCCGAACACCACCCGCGCGCGTACAAGACGTGCGTCTTTCTCGTGGTCCTTGATGCGGATCGGCTGGGTCATCAGGCAGGGCGCAGATTATTTGTGGTAAGGGTGCCCGGACAGAACTGTCCAGGCGCGATACAGCTGTTCACCGATCAGGATTCTTACCAACGGATGCGGCAGTGTCAGGGGCGACAGCGACCAGCGCTGGTCCGCCCGCGCGCACACTTCCGGCGCCAGCCCTTCGGGGCCACCCACCATGAAGTTGACCGTGCGCGAATCCAGGCGCCAGCGATCCAGTTCCACCGCCAACTGCTCGGTGCTCCAGGGCTTGCCGTGCACTTCGAGGGTCACGATCCGCTCGTTGGGGCCGACCTTGGCCAACATGGCTTCGCCTTCCTGACGGATAAAGCGGGCCACGTCGGCATTCTTGCCCCGGGTATTGAGCGGTATTTCCACCAGTTCCAGCGCCAATTCGGATGGCAGGCGCTTGGCATATTCATGCCAGCCTTCTTCCACCCACTTGGGCATGCGTGAACCGACAGCGATCAGACGCAGGCGCACAGCCGTTCCTTATTCCTGGTCTTTGTTGAGCTTGTCGAAGTGCGCGTGGCCAACTTCAGGGCTGTGGTGCTTGCCATCGGCGGCACGGCTCTGCTCGGCGCCTTTCCACAGACGCTCCAGGTCGTAGAACTGGCGGGCGTTGCTGGTCATCATGTGAACGATCACGTCGTCCATGTCCAGCAGTACCCAGTCGCTGTCGCCCTTGCCTTCTTCACCCAACGGCTTGACGCCCTGGGCTTTGACCGCTTCGCGAACCTTGTCCAGCATCGCGCCGATCTGGCGGTTGGAGGTACCGGTGGCGATGATCATGAAGTCGGTGATGCTCTGCTTGTCGCGCACGTCCAGGACCTGGATGTCCTGGGCCTTCACGTCTTCCAGGGCAGCCACGGCCACCTTGACCAGCTCTTCGCCGGCCAGCTCAGGGCCGGTGTGGGCTTCTACTGGCAGAGGAGCGCTCTTGAACGTGCCTTTGCGCTTAACTTTGCTTACGTCTTTGTTCGTCATATAAAACTCGTTTTGCTCGTATGTTCGGGCGCTCGCTGCACGACTGTTCGTGCGTTCAAGCGCGCCTTTTCAGTTCGACGCACGGTAAAGTCCGTGCGCATCGATGTAGGCCAGGACCGCGTCAGGCACCAGGAAACGTACCGACTTCCCGCTGGCCAGCAGTTGACGGATCTGGGTGGCAGACACCGCAAGCGGGGTTTGCCAGACGAATGCAATATTCCCGCTCGGCCCGGTCAGGGCCAATGGGTCACTTACCGACCGCGCTGCCAGCAGGTTGCGCAAGGCATCCGGCGATTCTGCGTCGGCATCCGGGCGTTGCAGCACCAGGATGTGGCAATGCTGGAGCAACTCTTCCCAGCGGTGCCAAGTGGGCAGGCCGCAAAACGCGTCCCAGCCCAAAAGTAGAAATAACTGGTCATCCGCGGCCAACTCGGCCCGCATCAGTTCCAGGGTGTCGACAGTGTAGGACGGTTTGTCGCGTTTGAGTTCGCGGTCGTCCACCACCAGCGGTGCAATGCCGGCCACAGCGAGGCGGACCATCTCCAGGCGCTGCTGCGCAGACACCTGCGGCGTGTCGCGATGGGGCGGCCGGGCATTCGGTGCCAGACGCAACTCATCCAGCCCGAGGGCGTCCGCGACTTCCAGCGCACTGCGCAAATGGCCAATGTGCACGGGGTCGAAGGTGCCACCGAGCAGCCCGATGCGTTTACCCATCAAGTGCGCACATGACCGTCACCGAACACCACGTACTTCTCGCTGGTCAGCCCTTCCAGGCCAACCGGGCCGCGTGCGTGGAGCTTGTCGGTGGAGATACCGATCTCCGCCCCCAGGCCATATTCGAAGCCGTCGGCAAAACGTGTCGAGGCGTTGACCATCACCGAAGCGGAATCCACTTCGTTGAGGAAACGCCGGGCATCGCTGAAATGCTCGGTGACAATAGCGTCGGTGTGCTTGGAGCCGTATTGATTGATGTGGTCGATGGCCTGGTCCAGGTCGTCAACGATGCGGATCGACAGGATCGGCGCCGTGTATTCGGTGTACCAGTCCTGCTCGGTGGCTTCGATCACGTCGCTGCCGAGGATCGCCCGGGTACGCTCGCAACCACGCAGTTCGACGCCCTTGTCGCGGTAGATGGCAGCCAGCGGCGGTAGTACGCGCTCGGCAATGCCGGCGTGCACCAGCAGGGTTTCCATGGTGTTGCACGGGGCGTAGCGATGAGTCTTGGCGTTGTCGGCAATGCGGATCGCCTTGTCGAGGTCGGCGGCGACGTCGATGAACACGTGGCAGACGCCATCCAGGTGCTTGATAACCGGCACCTTGGCATCGCGGCTCACGCGCTCGATCAGGCTCTTGCCACCGCGCGGCACGATCACATCAACAAATTCAGGCATGGTGATCAGCGCGCCAACGGCGGCGCGATCGGTGGTTTCGACCACTTGCACCACTTCGGCCGGCAATTCGGCCACGGCCAGGCCCTGCTGAATGCACGCGGCAATGGCGCGGTTGGAATTGATCGCCTCGGAACCGCCCCGCAGGATGGTGGCGTTGCCGGACTTGAGGCACAGGCTCGCGGCGTCGATGGTCACGTTCGGGCGCGACTCATAGATGATGCCGATCACGCCCAGGGGCACGCGCATCTTGCCGACCTGAATGCCGGACGGCAGGTAGCGCATGTCGCGGATTTCACCGATGGGGTCAGGCAGCTTGGCCACCTGACGCAAACCTTCGATCATGTCGTCGATACGTGCCGGCGTCAGCGCCAGGCGATCCAGCAAGGCTGGCTCCAGGCCATTGGCCCGGCCGTTGGCCAAATCCAGTTCATTGGCAGCGGACAGCTCGGAGCGCGAAGCATCCAGAGCGTCGGCGGCCGCCAGCAAGGCACGGTTCTTCTGCGCGGTGCTCGCACGGGCGATCAACCGCGAGGCCTGACGGGCAGCGCGACCCAGGCGGGTCATGTAGTCAAGAACGGACTCAGTCATGGTCTGGTGGGGTCTTGGCAAAGAGGAAAGCGGCAGATTATAGCTGTGACGCCGTCCTACGGACAGCGGTGAGGGGCGGATGGTCGAAATGAACTGTAAAAAACCGACGTTCAGCGGGAATTAAGGCTGGAGTTGTTATCATCCTGTCACATTTAGCCGCATTACCTTTGATCGCCATGTCCAGTTTTACCCCAATGATCCCCGCCAACGCCCTGCCCGACGGCTTTTTCGACCGTGACGCGCAACTGCTCGCGCGGGAATTGCTGGGAAAAGTCATTCGCCATCGCGTCGGCGATTTGTGGCTGTCGGTGCGAATTATTGAAACCGAAGCCTATTACCTCGCCGAAAAAGGCAGCCACGCGTCCCTGGGCTACACAGAAAAGCGTAAGGCTTTGTTTCTGGATGGCGGCCACATCTATATGTACTACGCCCGCGGCGGTGATTCGCTGAACTTCAGCGCCCACGGACCGGGCAATGCGGTGCTGATCAAATCGGCCTATCCCTGGGTCGATGAAGTGTCCGGCCCGGCGAGCCTCGCACAGATGCTGTCGAACAACCCGGATGCCAGCGGCAGGCCGCGCCCTTCGCAAAAGCTGTGTGCCGGCCAGACCTTGCTGTGCAAGGCCCTGGGTTTGAAAGTACCGATGTGGGACGCCAAGCGTTTTGACCAGGAGTTGCTCTATGTCGAAGACGTGGGCCTGGCGCCCGGCCAAGTGATTCAGACCACCCGCCTGGGCATTCCCGGCGGTCGCGATGAACACCTGATGTACCGCTTCGTCGATGCCGGCTATGCGCCGTATTGCACACGGAACCCGCTGCGCCGGGGCCAGGTCGAAGGCCGCGACTATTTTTTGATTTGAAAACATACATAAACCTGTAGGAGCCCGGCTTGCCGGCGATAGCGGACTCAAGGACGCCATCGCCGGCAAGCCGGACGCCTACAAGGACGATCTACAAAAGGGAGTTGATTGTATGGGCCCATGGCTCGATGGCATTACCGGCTGGCTGACCCTGAACCCACAATGGCTGGCCGTGGCGGTGTTTATCGTGGCGTGCGTGGAGTGCCTGGCCATTGCCGGCCTCATCGTACCGGGCACGGTGTTGCTCTTCGCCATCGCCGCACTGGCCGGCAGCGGCGCACTGTCCCTGGGGGAAACCCTGTTGCTGGGCTTCCTCGGCGGCATATTGGGCGATGTTGTTTCCTACTTCCTTGGTCGCCATTTCCACCAGAACATCCGGCGCCTTCCGGGCCTGCGGCATCACCCTGAATGGATGAGCGGCGCCGAGACTTACTTCCAGAAGTACGGCATCGCCAGCCTGCTGGTAGGACGCTTCATTGGCCCGCTGCGGCCAATGTTGCCGATGGTCGCCGGCATGTGCGACATGCCCTTCCCGCGCTTCGCCGCCGTCAGCCTGTTGGCCGCCGCTGGCTGGTCGGTGGCGTATCTGCTGCCGGGTTGGGCCACCGGCGCCGCATTCCGCCTGCCGCTGCCCGAAGGATTCTGGCCGGAGGCCGGAATTGTCGCCGCGTGCCTCGCCGTATTGATCGGCGTGAGCCTCAACAGCAGCCTGCGCGGCCACCGGCGCGCCACCCTGTGGATCGGCTGCATCGGCGGCACGCTGCTGATCGCATTGTTTATCGGCTATCACTACCTGAACGACTTTGACCAAGGCTTGATGGCCCTGGTGCAGGAACACCGCGGCCCGGCGATCGACCGGGCGATGGTGATGGTGACCCAGCTGGGTGAGTTCAAGAAGATGTTCGTCGCCAGCGCGGTGCTGACCGGCCTGCTGGTAGTGGCGCGGCAATGGCGCCAGGCAATCTTTGTCGGCGCCACGCTGCTGGGCGCCGCGTTGATCAATACCGGCACCAAGCTGTTTTTTGCGCGGATGCGCCCGGAAGTGCTGACCGACCCACTCACCAGCTTCAGCATGCCCAGCGGCCATGCGTCCGGCTCGTTTGCGTTCTTCCTGGCGTTGGCGGTGCTGGCCGGTCGCGGTCAACCGACCCGCCTGCGCCTGACCTGGCTGGTGCTGGGTTGCATCCCGGCCGCCACCATCGCCGTGTCCCGGGTGTACCTGGGCGCCCATTGGCCCACGGACATCCTGGCGGGCACCTTGCTGGCGATGACGGTCTGCGCCTTCAGCCTGCACTTCAGCCAGCACCGCAGCCTGTTGCCGCCGATGCCGCCAAAAGTCTGGTGGTTGATCTTGCCGGTATGTGGGGCGGTGCTGGGCTTCATTGCGTTTACCGGCACGTCCCACGCACTTCTCAGGTATGCCTACTGAGCAAACAACTCGCCCTGCAACTCATCCAGCAACAGCTGAATCGCATCCAGCCGTTGCTGCGGGTCGTCGAGCTGCAGCAGGTCGATCTTGTCGGCCTCGGTGAAAGGCAGCAGGTACGCCAGCTGATTGCCCAAGGCTTGCTGGCCATCGGCGTGGGTGCCCATGTCCAGGGACGCGACCATCGGGTGCTCGGCCAGGGCGTGGAGCAGCGCGAGCAAGTCGGCGTCTTCCTCCTCCAGCGGTTGTTCGGGGTGCTCGTGAAGCCACTGCACCTCGGCCACCAGCAGTTGATCCTTCTGCACGCCGGCGTCACGCACGCGGAAACGCCGGCCGCCCTCGACGCGAATCCCCAGCAGGCCGTTGTCTTGCTGCTTGAAATCACGAATCAGCGCTTCGCAGCCAATCAACGCGTAGCCATCCGGCGCCAGCCCGACTTCCTTGCCGTCGAGGATGCACACCACGCCAAAGCTTTCGCCCTTTTTCATGCAGCGGCTGATCATGTCCAGGTAACGCGCCTCGAACAGTTGCAGGTCGAGGGTGCACCCGGGGAACAGCACGGTATTGAGCGGGAAAAGCGCCAGACTCATAAAGGTTTCCTTAAACCCGACTTAACTAACCAGCGACACGGCCAAGGGCAGGAACACCGCCGTGGCCACGCCCATCAAACTCATGGCCAGCGCCGCAAAGGCGCCGGTCTCTTCACTTTCCTGCAAGGCCACCGACGTTCCCACGGCGTGGGCGGTCATGCCAAGGGCCATACCGCGCGCCTCGGGGCTGTGCACGCCCAGGCGCGACAAATACGCCGGCCCGATCATCGCGCCGATCACCCCGGTGATCAGCACAAACACCGCCGCCAGTGCCGCTACGCCACCAATCTGCTCGGCCACCAGCATCGCAATCGGCGAAGTCACGGACTTGGGCGCCATGGTCATCAGCATCATGTGTTCGGCGCCAAACCACCAGCCCAACAGCACGCACAGGCCGGTAGCCAATACGCCACCTATCACCAGCGTAGTAAAAATCGGCCAGAACAATTGGCGAATCCGTCGCAGATTCAGGTAAAGCGGCACCGCCAGGGCCACCGTCGCCGGGCCGAGCAGGATGCTCATGATCTCGGTGCTCTTGCGGTACTCGGCGTACGTCAGGCCACACCCCAGCAACACGCCGATCACCAGCAGCATCGACACCAGCACCGGCTGCAGGAAGATCCAGCGGGTTTTCTCAAAACCGGCCAGCACCAACTGATAGGCACCGAGGGTGATGCCGATGCCGAACAAGGGGTGATGAATCACGGCGGCCCAGGCACCCTGCCAATCCACGGTCATTGGCCCTCCTCCCGCTGCGCCTGGCGCTTGACCAGTTTTTGCATCAGCACGCCGACAAAGCCCATGGCGACCACCAGCGACAATACCAACGCGCCGACAATGGCCCAGAAGTCCGCGGCGATGTCCTTGGCATACACCATCACACCCACCGCGGGCGGCACCAGCAGCAAGGGCAAGTAACGCAGCAGACTGCCAGCCGCCAGGCTCAGGGGCTCACCGACTTCGCCGCGCCATATCAGGAAGGCCAGCATCAGCAGCAGGCCAATAATCGGCCCGGGCAACACCGGGACAAACAAATGATTGATCGCCGTGCCGAGCAATTGAAACAGCACCAGCCATGTCAGACCGCGTAACAGCATCCGTTCTCTCCCCCCCTTAAAGCGTGTCGGCATTATAAGCACGCCGCCTCTATGGAACGGCATTCGCCAAAAGCATGGTGGGTTGACCGGGCCAAGTGCCCATGATGATCTACATTGGTTCTCTGGACCTGTCCAAAAAATACAAAAATGATGAACCTAAGGAGAGTCGCAATGCCCTCAGTACCCGTAGCGCAACTCAAGGATTATGTCGGCAAGGAACTGGGACGTTCTGCATGGCTCACCATCGACCAGGAGCGCATCAACCTGTTCGCGGAGGCCACCGGCGATTTTCAGTTCATCCACGTCGACCCGGTGAAAGCCGCCCAGACGCCGTTCGGCGGCACCATCGCCCACGGTTTCCTGTCGCTGTCGCTGATACCCAAGCTGATCGAAGACATCCTGATCATGCCCGAGGGCCTGAAGATGGCGGTCAACTATGGCCTGGACAGCGTGCGTTTCATCCAGCCGGTGAAGGTCGACTCCCGGGTACGCCTGGCCGTGACCCTGACCGATGCCACCGAGAAAAAGCCCGGGCAATGGTTGCTTAAAGCCACCTGCACCCTGGAAATCGATGGCCAGGAAAAACCTGCCTACATTGCGGAGTCGCTGTCACTCTGCTTCGTCTGAACCCGGCTGTGGTGAGCCCGCCCGCTCACCACAATTCATGTAAATTTATGTATAGATCTCGCAGCTGCGGCATACTCGGCGCTCAATTATCCGGATCCCGCTATGCGCCCACTCGCTCCCCTTGCTCTTGTCCTGTTGCTCACCGCGTGCGGCGACGGCGAATCGCTGTTGCCGCCCGATGCGCGGCTGCCCGATGGCGGTCGTTACCGTGGCGATGTGGTCAATGGCTTGTTGCAAGGCCAGGGCCGGGTGGATTACCCCAATGGCAGTTGGTACGCCGGCCAGTTCGATAAAGGCCAGTGGCACGGCCAGGGCGAATGGCATGGCAGCAACGGCGAGGTCTACAAGGGCCAGTTCCAGCAAGGCCTCTTCGACGGCCAGGGCAGCCTGACCACGTCGGGCAACAGTTACGTCGGCGGGTTCAAGCAAGGCAAGCGCAACGGCGAAGGCACCCTCAAAGAAGGGCAGATGACCTATCGCGGCGAATTCAAGGACGACCAGTATTCCGGTCTCGGCCGCCTCGAGCTGGCCGACGGCAGCCAGTACCAGGGCCAGTTCGCCCACGGCAAGCCCAACGGCGAAGGCCAGCGCAACGACGACAGCGGCAACCAGTTCAGCGGTCACTTCGTCGATGGCCAGCTGGAGGGCAATGGCACCTTCAACAGCGCCGATGGAGACATGTACATCGGCCACTTCAAACAGAACCAGCTCAACGGCAAGGGCCGTTATGAAAACGCCGACGGCGACGTGTGGATCGGCGAATTCAAGGAAGGCGCCCTCAGCGGCAAGGGCGAACTGATCGGCGTGGACGGCAGCCATTACGTGGGCCAATTCGTCGACTGGCGCTTCACCGGCCCCGGTCGCCTGAACCTTACCGACGGCAGCTTCTATATTGGCGGCTTCGACAGCGACAGCTATCAAGGCCGCGGCACCCTGGTGCTCACCGATGGCACCGTGCAGGCCGGCACCTGGGTCAACGGCATGCGCGTGCGCGATGCCGATGGCAAATTGTTGCCTGACCCGCTGGAGATCGGCCTGTTTGCCCAGGGCCGCCTACTGGATGCAGCCCTCGCCGCAGTGCCCGCCTCCAAATCGGGAGTGGAGCTATACACCCTGGTGGTGGCCGGTGACGGCAAACAAAGCGTATTCCTGCGTGAGGCCGACTACGTCAGCAACATGCTCGCCACGCGATTCGGGGCCTATGGCCAGATCCGCCTGGTGAACCACCGCGACCACATCGCCGACCGTCCCATGGCCACCCGCGAAAGCCTGCGCCGAGCGGTCCAGACTCTTGCCGAACGCAGCGGCCCGCAAGACCTGGTGTTCATCTACCTGACCAGCCATGGCACCCACGAACACGAACTGGTGCTCGACCAGCCGCGCATGGAACTGGCCGACCTGCCCGCCGATGAGCTGGCCGCAGTAATGGCGCCGCTGAAAAACCGCGACAAGATCGTGGTGATTTCAGCCTGCTACTCCGGGGGGTTCATCCCGGCCCTCAAGGACGAACACACCCTGATCATGACCGCCTCACGCGCCGACCGCGTGTCGTTCGGCTGCTCCGAAGAGGCCGATTTCACCTACTTCGGCGACGCCCTCTTCGCCCAGGCCTTCAACCAGACCGATGATTTGCAGCAAGCCTTCAAGCTGGCGCAAACCCACGTGGCCGAGCGCGAACAGGCGGATAACTTCGAAGCCTCTGAACCGCAGATCTGGGCCCCCAAAGGCGTGATTGCCCATTGGCAATTATTACGCAAACAGCAGGCACGAAAGGCGCTGGAAAGCGTCTCAATGAATAGCAAGGAAGCCAAGAGCAACTAAGCTGAATCTGTACCAAGGGGGAAACATCATGTACCTGACACCTCAGCATATCTTGCTCGCCGGAGCCTCCGGCCTGACCGGGGAGCACCTGCTGGACCGCCTGCTCAACGAGCCCACCGTGACCCGCGTGCTGGCACCCAGCCGCAAGCCACTGGCCGAGCATCCACACCTGGAAAACCCGGTGGGCGACCCGGCCGTATTCCTGCCGCAACTGAGCGGCCAGGTGGACATCGCCTTCTGCTGCCTGGGCACCACCATCAAGCAGGCCGGCTCTGAAGAAGCCTTCCGCGCGGTCGACCTGGACATGGTCGTGGCCTTCGCCAAGCGCGCTCGGGAAATGGGCGCGCGACACCTGATAGTGATCAGCGCGATTGGCGCCGATCCGAAATCCTCGATTTTCTACAACCGGGTCAAGGGCGAGATGGAACAGGCGTTGAAGGCTCAGGGTTGGCCGCAGTTGACCATCGTCCGGCCTTCGCTGTTGCTGGGCGAGCGGTTGGAGCCACGTTTGGCCGAGCAACTGGCCGGGCCCTTGTCACGGTTGATTCCGGGCAAGTATCACGGCATTGAAGTATGCGAACTGGCGCGGGCGATGTGGCGACTCGCGCTGGAAGAGCAGGATGGGGTGCGGGTTGTGGAGTCGGACGAGCTGCGCAAGCTCGGCAAGTAGTTTTGCTGGTAGCCCGGCTGGCCTCATCGCGGGCAAGCCCGGCTCCCACATCAACTGCGCCGACATGGCGAACACAGTCTCATGTGGGAGCTGGCTTGCCTGCGATGAGGCCGTCACAGGCGCCGACCCTTTCAGCTCCTACAGCCCCCCCGTCGCGTTAAACCCAACCCCCAACACCGTCAGCACCGACAGCGGCAACAGCAGCGTGTCGAGCAAGGCGCTGGCCGGCAGGTCGACATGGGGATAACTCGGCGCTTCGGCCCCAAAACGGTCCATCGCACAGCATCCGCCCTGAATCGCGTACAGATCCAGCCGCGTCCCGGCATACACCACCGGGGCGCCGGGCTGCGCGGCGTCCAGCGTGCGCGCCGTGGCACACCCGGTCAGTTGCAGCGCCAGCCACACCATCAAGAGTTTATTCATCACTGCTCAAATGGTGTTCGCCCCAGCGCGGCAGCATGTCTTGAGGGATATTCAGCAGGTTGAGAATCCGCGCCACCACAAAGTCCACCAGGTCATCGATGGTTTGCGGCTGGTGATAAAAGCCCGGCGACGCCGGCAGGATGGTCACGCCCATGTTCGACAGCTTGAGCATGTGCTCCAGGTGAATACTCGAATACGGCGCCTCGCGCGGCACCAGGATCAACTGGCGACGCTCCTTCAAGGTCACGTCCGCCGCACGCTCGATCAGGTTATTACAGGCGCCCGTGGCAATCGCCGACAGGGTGCCGGTGGAACACGGCACCACCACCATCGCGGCCGGTGCACCGGAGCCCGAAGCCACCGGCGACATCCAGTCTTCCTTGCCATAGACCTTGATCTGCCCTGCCGCCGCACCGGTGTACTCGGTGAGGAAGGCCTGCATCATCTGCACCTTGGGCGGCAACGCGACATCGGTCTCGGTGGCCAGCACCAGTTGCGCCGCCTTGGAGATCAGGAAGTGCACCTCGCGGTCCTCGCGCACCAGGCAGTCCAGCAGGCGCAAGCCATAGGGCGCGCCGGACGCACCGGTCATCGCCAGGGTGACGCGTTCCGGGCCGCTCATTTCAGCGCCTCGGCGAGTTTGCCGTGCAGGCCGCCGAAGCCGCCGTTGCTCATGATCACCACGTGGGTGCCGGGCTTGGCCTGGTGTTTCACGTGCTCGATGATGCCTTCCAGCGAGTCGCAGCAAATCGACGGCACGGTGCACAGCGCAGCGATGGCGGGCAGGTCCCAGCCGAGGTTGGCCGGTGCATACCAGACCACCTGGTCGGCATCGTTGACGCTTTCCGGCAAACCGTCACGGTGGGCGCCCAGCTTCATGGAGTTGGAGCGCGGTTCGATAATCGCGATCACCTGGGCATCACCCACGCGCTTGCGCAAGCCATCCAGGGTGGTGGCGATGGCCGTCGGGTGGTGGGCAAAGTCGTCGTAGATGGTAATCCCGTTCACGTCGGCGACTTTTTCCATGCGGCGCTTGACGCTCTTGAACGCGCTCAAGGCGGCAATGCCCATGGACGGCACCACGCCGACATGCCGTGCGGCCGCCAGGGTGACCAGGGCGTTGGCGACGTTGTGCTGGCCAGTCATGTCCCACTCGACGACGCCTTGGGCGACACCTTCGAACAGGACTTCAAATTTGGAGCCGTCTTCGCTCAGCAGCTTGACCTGCCACTGCCCGCCCGCGCCGGTGGTTTGTACCGGGGTCCAGCAGCCCATCTCGATGACTCGCTGCAAGGCCGGCTCGGTAGTCGGGTGAATCACCAGGCCTTCGCTCGGAATCGTGCGCACCAAGTGGTGGAATTGCCGCTCGATAGCCGGAAGATCGGGGAAGATGTCAGCGTGATCGAACTCCAGGTTGTTCAGGATCGCCGTGCGCGGGCGGTAGTGGACGAACTTGGAGCGCTTGTCGAAAAACGCGCTGTCGTATTCATCGGCTTCGATGACAAAAAATGGTGTATCGCCGAGGCGCGCCGACACCGAGAAGTTCTGCGGCACACCACCGATCAGGAAACCAGGGCTCATGCCCGCATGCTCCAGCACCCAGGCCAGCATGCTGCTGGTGGTGGTCTTGCCGTGTGTACCGGCAACGGCGAGCACCCAGCGGCCTTGCAGCACATGGTCGGCCAGCCATTGCGGGCCAGACACGTACGGCAAACCTTTATTCAGTACATATTCGACCGCCGGGTTGCCGCGCACCATGGCATTGCCGATCACCACCAAGTCCGGGACCGGGTCGAATTGTGCCGGGTCGTAACCTTGGGTCAGCTCAATGCCCTGGGCCTGCAGTTGCGTGCTCATGGGCGGGTAAACGTTGGCATCGGAGCCAGTAACATGATGGCCCAGCTCTTTGGCCAACACCGCCATTGAGCCCATGAACGTGCCGCAAATACCGAGAATATGAATGTGCATAGTCGACCTCGTAAAACATCGAGGCAGGTTAGCGTAGGGAGGAACAAATCGCACCCTTTAGCTAACGGGCAATCCCGTGTTTGCGCAGCTTTCTATACAGGGTGTTACGGCTGACACCCAATTGTTCGGCCGTGTGGCTCATATGCCAGCGCTGTTGCTCCAAGGCATTGAGCAGCGCCAGGCGCTCTGCGTCGTCCAGAGGCGATTCCGAAAGTTCGTTCGCCCTTACGGGCTGCGGGCGCGCCTGGCGAATCACTGCCGGCAAGTCTTCAAGCCCGATACGTCCGTCGTCACACAACGCCGCCAACGTGCGCAACACGGTGCGCAACTGCCGCACATTGCCCGGCCAGGCAAATGCCAACAGTGCCTGGCGCGCGGGACTGTCCAGCAAGACCGACTGATCGCCCGCCTCCTCCGCCAGCAGAAAATCCAGTAACTGCGACTTGTCGCTACGCTCACGCAGCGGTGGCAGGGCGATTTCCAGACCGTTCAGCCGGTAGTACAGGTCCTCGCGAAAGCTGCCGTCCTGTACCCGCTCCAGCAAATTACGGTGGGTGGCGCTGATGATTCTGACGTTCACCGCCTGTGGCTCGCCGCCGATAGGCACTACCAGCCGGTCTTCCAATACCCTTAACAGCCGGGTTTGCAACGCCAAGGGCATATCGCCGATTTCATCCAGGAATAACGTGCCGCCGTCCGCCTGCTGCAGCTTGCCGCGCATGCCCTCCTTGCGGGCGCCGGTGAAGCTGCCGCCGCGGTAGCCGAAGAGCTCGCTCTCGATCAAGCTTTCGGGGATCGCCGCACAGTTCAGCGCAATAAACGCTTTGTCGGCCCTGAGGCTGGCATGGTGCACCGCCTTGGCAAACGCCTCCTTGCCGGATCCGGTTTCGCCATTGACCAGCAACGGCACGTCGCGCTCAAACACCCGCAACGCCTTGCGAAAATCGTTTTGCAGTGCTGCGTCCCCCAGGCAAATGCCCGGCAGCCGCGCCCGCTCGGGGATGGGCTGAGGAACCGGCGCCGGCACACTGCGTGGCTGGCCGCGCAACACCGCGAACAACCCACGACCATCGCGGGTACGCAGAGGCCAACTGGCGCTGGCATTCGCGCTGGCACGCCCGAGCAACTCATCCAGCGAACAATCGAAAAACGCCTCCACCGGCTGCCCCAACAGCCCGCCACGAATTTGCCCGAGCAAGTTCAATGCGCTCTGGTTCACCGCACAGATGCGCCCTTCACCGTCGAATGCCAGCAGCCCTTCGCTGAACAGGCCCACGGATTCGGCCTGCAAATGAAAGCGCAGCAACCAGTGGTTCTCGAAATGCCGCAGGAAGCAACAGCTCTCGATCATCTTCGCCGACAGATTGACCAGCGCCATGGTGTGGAACTGGCTCTGGCGCGACACGGCTTCCCGGGCCGAGGACACATCCAGCACCGCCAGCAGTTCGCCATGCGGATCGAACACCGGGCTGGCCGAGCAGGTCAGGCCGGTGTGCCGGCCACGGAAGTGCTCATCGCGATGAATTGTCAGGGACTGGCGCTCCACCAGGCAGGTGCCGATGCCGTTGGTGCCTTCGCAGGCCTCGCTCCAGTCGGCACCCAGCCACAGCCCGGCGCGCTCGAAAATCTTGCGCTCACTGGGCGCGGTGACGCAGTTGAGGATCACCCCGCGGGCGTCGGTGAGCAGCACCGCATGGCCGGCACCGGAGAGTTGTTGATGCAGGCTGTTCATTTCGCTGCCGGCGATGGTCAGCACTTGTTGCAGGCGCTCGCGGCTTTCCAGCAGGCGGCCATGTTCGAGCACCGTGGGGGCGATAGTCAGCGCGGGGTCGAGGTGATAGTCCTCCAGGCAACGCAGCCAGGAGCGGGCGATGGACGGATCGCTGCCGGGTCCGTGCAACGGATCCTGGCCACGGGTAACGGTCAGGACTTGCTGGGCATGGCGACTGAAATGATCGTTTTGCATGTTCTTATTATTCTCCCTGCGTGAACTACAAACCGCGCGCGAGTGCCCAGCATCCTCCAGCCTCCCGACCATTGCAATCCCGGGCAGACCCACCGGTCACAGGCTGTACCGTTTGTGGCACAAACTGTCACTCGGGCTGTATCAGTCGTGCCACAGCAACGGCTTGCAACAAACCCCAAGTCCTTGATTTACGGGCACTGCAAGGCACTGGCCCAACCTTTGCTCTACGCTTTAACAAGCACAACCGTGCGTCCTCCAATAAACACAAAAAGCCAGGAGATACCCACCATGCGTTACGCACACCCCGGTACTGAAGGCGCTATCGTTTCGTTCAAGGCCAAGTACGGCAACTACATCGGCGGTGAGTTTGTCGCGCCGGTCGATGGCAACTATTTCACCAACACCTCGCCGGTCAACGGCAAGGCTATCGCCGAATTCCCGCGTTCCACTGCCAAGGATATCGACAAGGCCCTGGACGCCGCCCACGCCGCCGCTGACGCCTGGGGCAAGACCTCGGCCCAGGACCGCTCGCTGGTGCTGCTGAAAATCGCCGACCGCATCGAACAGAACCTCGAACTGCTGGCCATCACCGAAACCTGGGACAACGGCAAGGCCGTGCGCGAAACCCTGAACGCCGACATCCCGCTGGCCGCTGACCATTTCCGCTACTTCGCCGGCTGCATCCGCGCTCAGGAAGGCAGCAGCGCGGAAATCAACGAACACACCGCCGCTTACCACTTCCACGAACCACTGGGTGTGGTCGGCCAGATCATCCCGTGGAACTTCCCGCTGCTGATGGCCGCCTGGAAACTCGCGCCCGCCCTGGCCGCCGGTAACTGCGTGGTGCTCAAGCCCGCCGAGCAAACCCCGCTGGGCATCAACGTGCTGATGGAACTGATCGGCGACCTGCTGCCGCCGGGCGTGCTGAACGTGGTGCACGGCTACGGCAAAGAAGCCGGCGAAGCCCTGGCCACCAGCAAGCGCATCGCCAAGATCGCTTTCACCGGCTCCACGCCAGTGGGCTCGCACATCATGCATGCGGCCGCCGAGAACATCATTCCGTCCACCGTTGAGTTGGGCGGCAAATCGCCGAACATCTTCTTCGCCGACATCATGAAAGCCGAGCCGCAATTCATCGAGAAGGCCGCCGAAGGCCTGGTGCTGGCGTTCTTCAACCAGGGCGAAGTGTGCACCTGCCCGTCCCGCGCGCTGGTGGAAGAGTCGATCTACGACGACTTCATGAAAGTCGTCATGAAGAAAGTCGAGTCGATCAAACGCGGCGACCCACTGGACACCGACACCATGGTCGGCGCCCAGGCGTCCGAGCAGCAATTCGACAAGATCCTGTCCTACCTCGAAATCGCCAAAGGCGAAGGCGCCGAGCTGCTGACCGGCGGCAAGGTCGAGAAACTGACGGGTGACCTGTCCACCGGCTACTACATCCAGCCGACGCTGCTCAAGGGCACCAACAAGATGCGGGTGTTCCAGGAAGAAATCTTTGGCCCGGTGGTGAGCATCACCACCTTCAAGGATGAAGCCGAAGCCCTGGCGATCGCCAACGACACCGAGTTCGGCCTGGGTGCCGGCCTGTGGACCCGCGACATCAACCGCGCGTATCGCATGGGCCGGGCGATCAAGGCCGGGCGCGTGTGGACCAACTGCTATCACCTGTACCCGGCGCACGCCGCGTTCGGCGGTTACAAGAAGTCCGGCGTGGGCCGTGAAACCCACAAGATGATGCTCGATCACTACCAGCAGACCAAAAACCTGCTGGTGAGCTACGACATCAATCCGCTGGGCTTCTTCTAACTGACAACCCGCTCTCACATTTGAAGTGCAATAAAAATGTGGGAGCGGGCTTGCTGTGGTGAGCGGGCTTGCCCCGCGCTGGGCTGCGAAGCAGCCCCGTCAATCGGTGGTGAACCCGACGGGGGACAAGCCCCCTCACCACTGCAAGCCCCCTCCCACACTTGATCTTCACGAAACCTTGCGACTCATCCGGCTTAAGTAAGCCGGGAAAAAACAATAAGAAAGGGATTCCATTATGCCTAGCGAACCGAATGGCGCTCCGGCGTCCGGGTCTTCTGTCGACTTCGAAAAAGTCGGCACCGAATACTTCCAACAACGGGAACTGAAAAAAGGCGCTGCCGGTTGGGTGCTATTAGTTGGTCTCGGGGTTGCCTACGTGATCTCCGGCGACTACGCCGGCTGGAACTTCGGCCTGGCCCAGGGTGGCTGGGGCGGCATGTTCCTCGCCACACTGCTGATGGCCACCATGTACCTGTGCATGTGTTTCTCCCTGGCCGAACTCTCTTCCATGATTCCTACCGCCGGCGGCGGCTACGGGTTCGCCCGCAGCGCATTTGGCCCCTGGGGCGGGTTCCTCACCGGCACCGCAATCCTGATCGAATATGCGATCGCCCCTGCCGCCATTGCGGTGTTTATCGGCGCCTATTGCGAATCGCTGTTCGGCATTGGCGGCTGGATGATCTACCTGGCGTTCTACATCATCTTTATCGGCATCCACATTTTCGGCGTGGGTGAAGCGTTGAAGCTGATGTTTGTGATTACTGCCGTCGCCGCGATTGCCCTGGGTGTATTCCTGGTGGCGATGGTGCCGCACTTCAATGTCGCCAACCTGCTGGATATTCCGGTGACCGAGGCCAAGGGCGCCAGCACCTTCCTACCGTTTGGTTATGTGGGTGTGTGGGCGGCGATTCCCTATGCGATCTGGTTCTTCCTCGCCGTCGAGGGCGTGCCGCTGGCCGCCGAAGAAACCAAAAACCCCAAGCGTGACCTGCCTCGCGGCCTGATCGGCGCCATTGTGGTGCTGACCAGCTTTGCCCTGCTGATTTTGGTGATCGCACCCGGCGGTGCCGGTGCCTACGCGCTGATGGCGTCGGGCAATCCGCTGGTGGAAGCCTTGTCCAAGGCCTACGGCGGCTCCACGTGGATGGGCCACTTCGTCAACCTGGTGGGCCTCGCCGGGCTGATCGCGAGCTTCTTCTCGATCATCTACGCCTACTCCCGGCAGATCTTCGCCCTGTCCCGCGCCGGCTACCTGCCGCGCAAGCTGTCACAGACCAACAAAAGCAAGGCGCCAGTCCTGGCACTGGTCATCCCCGGCATCATCGGCTTTGGCCTGTCGCTGACCGGCCAGGGTGATTTGCTGATCCTGGTGGCCGTGTTCGGCGCGACCATTTCCTACGTGCTGATGATGGCCGCGCACATCACCTTGCGCATCCGCCGCCCCAAAATGGATCGCCCGTACCGCACACCGGGCGGCATCTTCACCTCGGGCGTCGCACTGGTACTGGCCTGCATCGCTGTTGTGGCGGGCTTCCTGGTGGATCCGCGCGTGGTGATTGGCGCCGCGATCATCTATGGAGTATTAATTGCTTACTTTGCTTTCTACAGTCGGCATCACTTGGTAGCAGGCACGCCGGAAGAAGAGTTCGCGGCGATCCAGGCCGCAGAGGCCGCCTTGCACTAAACGCCGTAAACCTCGGTGCGGGCGCTTTACTCACATTCTGCCCGCGCCGACAAGGAGACTCTGTATGGCAAGCTTTTCCCACGCGGTCGGCGCACTGACCTACCGCTTTGACAGCCTCAAGGACGTAATGGCCAAGGCCAGCCCGGCGCGCTCCGGGGATTTCCTGGCGGGCGTTGCGGCACAGAACGACGGTGAGCGGGTCGCCGCGCAAATGGCCCTGGCGAATATTCCGTTGAAACACTTTCTTGAAGAAGTGTTGATCCCGTACGAAAGCGACGAAGTCACCCGGCTGATTATCGATACCCACGATAAACCGGCATTTTCCGTGGTCAGCCACCTGACCGTCGGTGGTTTACGCGATTGGCTGCTCAGCGACGCTGCCGATGAACACAGCCTGCGCGCCCTGGCGCCCGGGCTGACACCGGAAATGGTGGCTGCCGTGTCGAAGATCATGCGCGTGCAGGACTTGATCCTGGTCTCGCAAAAGATCCGGGTCGTCACACAGTTTCGCGGCACCCTGGGCCTGCGCGGGCGCCTGTCCACCCGCCTGCAACCCAACCACCCCACCGATGAACCGGCGGGCATCGCCGCGAGCATTCTCGACGGCCTGCTCTACGGCAACGGCGACGCGATGATCGGCATCAACCCGGCCACCGACAGCATCGCTTCGATCTGCGCCATGCTGGAAATGCTCGACGCTATCATCCAGCGCTACGAAATCCCGACCCAGGCCTGCGTGTTGACCCACGTCACCACTTCCATCGAGGCCATCAACCGTGGCGTGCCGCTGGACCTGGTGTTCCAGTCGATCGCCGGCACCGAAGCGGCCAACGCCAGTTTCGGCATCAGCCTCAGCGTGCTGCAGGAAGGCTACGACGCGGGCCTGAGCCTGAATCGCGGTACCCTCGGGCAAAACCTGATGTATTTCGAAACCGGCCAGGGCAGCGCCTTGTCGGCCAACGCGCACTTTGGCGTCGACCAGCAAACCTGCGAAACCCGCGCCTATGCGGTGGCCCGACATTTCAAACCGTTTCTGGTGAACACCGTGGTCGGTTTTATCGGCCCCGAGTACCTGTACAACGGCAAGCAGATCATCCGCGCCGGCCTCGAAGACCACTTCTGCGGCAAGTTGCTGGGCGTGCCGATGGGCTGCGACATCTGCTACACCAACCACGCCGAAGCCGACCAGGACGACATGGACACCCTGCTGACCCTGCTGGGCGTGGCCGGGATCAACTTCATCATGGGCATCCCGGGCTCCGACGACATCATGCTCAACTACCAGACCACTTCATTTCACGACGCACTGTACGCCCGGCAAACATTGGGATTAAAGCCGGCGCCGGAGTTTGAACAGTGGTTGGCGAAAATGGGCATCTTCACGCAAGCCGACGGCAAGGTGCACTTCGGCAACAGCCTGCCGCCAGCATTTCGCCACGCCTTGGCGCAACTGGGATGAAGAAGGAACCGCCTGTGCACATCGACACCCCGGAACATAATGTAGACAACCCGTGGCTGGAACTGCGGCGCCTGACTCCGGCGCGGATTGCCTTGGGCCGCACCGGCACCAGTATTCCTACCGGCGCGCAGTTGGACTTCCAGTTCGCCCACGCCCAGGCGCGGGACGCGGTGCACCTGCCGTTTGACCATGCGGGACTCCGCAGCCAACTGGCCGAACGCGGCCGCGACAGCCTGTTGCTGCACAGCGCTGCCATCGACCGTCACAGCTACCTGCAACGCCCGGACCTCGGGCGGCGCCTGAGCGATGAGTCGGCCCAGGCATTGCGGGACTACGCCGAAGCCAACCCGGGCGGCGTCGACCTGGCGGTGGTGGTGGCCGACGGCTTGTCAGCCCTGGCGGTGCATAAACATACGTTGCCGTTTCTTACACGCATGGAGGAACAAACCCACGCTGAAGGCTGGTCGCTGTCACCGGTCATTCTAGTGGAACAGGGCCGCGTCGCCGTCGCGGACGAAGTCGGCCAGTTGCTGGGGGCGAAAATGGTGGTGATCCTGATCGGCGAGCGACCGGGACTCAGTTCGCCGGACAGCCTGGGGCTGTATTTCACCTACAACCCCAAGGTGGGCCTCACCGATGCGTACCGCAACTGCATCTCCAACGTGCGCCTGGAAGGTTTGAGCTACGGCATGGCGGCTCATCGCTTGCTTTACCTGATGCGTGAGGCCTGTCGCCGGCAGTTGTCGGGGGTCAATCTCAAGGATGAAGCGCAGTTGCAGACGCTCGAATCGGATGATCCTGACCTGATGAAGGGCAACTTCCTGCTCAGCGCACCTAAGGACTGATCCCTGCACGATTGCGCTTTTTCTCCGCTTTAGGCAGCATCGAGACACGGCCGCTTGTGTGGTCATACCCCATTTGGAAGTTGAGGCCTGGCATGCGGATAACTCAAGCGACCCTGGAACACCTGGACCTGTTGACCCCGCTTTTCGTCAAATACCGCGAGTTCTACGGCGCGCTGCCCTTCCCCGATTCAAGCCGCGCCTTCCTGGAAAAACGCCTGCGCCGCAAGGAGTCGGTGATCTACCTGGCGCTGGCCGACGATGACGACAAAAAACTGCTCGGTTTTTGCCAGTTGTATCCCAGTTTTTCGTCGCTCTCCCTCAAGCGCGTGTGGATCCTCAACGACATCTATGTGGCCGAAGACGCACGCCGGCAGTTGGTGGCCGACAACCTGATGCGCACTGCGAAGAAGATGGCCAAGGAAACTCACGCCGTGCGCCTGCGTGTTTCCACCAGCAGCGACAACGAGGTGGCGCAGAAAACCTACGAATCCATTGGTTTCAGGGAAGACACCGAGTTCAAAAACTACGTGCTGCCCATCAGCGATGACTGACATCTATTAACCAAAGCTCATGCATCTGTTGTGGGAGGCCCCTCCCACACGGACGCTGTGTCTACAATACGATCGATGTCGCGACATTCCCCGCTACAAAACCAACACGCTTTTCACGACTCTATCCGTATAATGCGGACCTTTCAGGGTCGTAAGAAATAAGCCACAACCTTGTAGCCCTTATTACCCGAAGCCTCCGCACAGGCCCGCTGAGCCAGGCCATTCACACAGGTGCCCTCCATGGATTTCAACCCGCTCGACCTTATCCTGCATCTCGACGTGTACCTCGACATGCTGGTGAGAAACTACGGAGTGTGGATCTACGCCATTCTGTTCCTGGTTATCTTTTGCGAAACCGGCCTGGTGGTCATGCCCTTCCTGCCGGGTGACTCCTTGCTGTTTATTGCTGGCGCTATCGCAGCAGGCGGCGGCATGGACCCGATATTGTTGGGCGGCTTGCTGATGCTCGCGGCCATCCTGGGTGACAGCACCAACTACGTGATCGGACGAACGGCCGGGGAGCGCTTGTTCAGCAACCCCAACTCGAAAATCTTCCGCCGCGACTACCTGCAGAAAACCCACGACTTCTACGACAAGCACGGCGGCAAAACCGTGACCCTGGCGCGCTTCCTGCCGATCCTGCGGACCTTCGCACCGTTCGTCGCCGGCATCGCCAAGATGCCGTACCCGCGCTTCTTCGGGTTCAGCGTATTCGGCACCATCCTGTGGGTCGGCGGCCTCGTAACCCTGGGCTACTTCTTCGGCAACGTACCGTTCATCAAGAAAAACCTGTCGCTGCTGGTGGTGTTCATCATCCTGCTGTCGCTGGTACCGATGATCATCGGTGTATTCCGCAGCCGCTTCGGCCGCAGCTCCACCGAAGCCAAGCCGCAGTAACCGGCGATGTGGTCCCTCAGCGCCTGGCGTCGCCGGCGCCTGCTGGCCAAGCACCCGATTGCCGATGAAACCTGGCAGCGGGTGCGCCACCACCTGACCTTTCTCGACGGCATCACCGCAGAAGAAGACCAGTGGCTGCGGGAAGCCTGCGTGCTGTTCCTCGTCGAAAAACACCTCACGGCCCTGCCCGGCGTCGAACTGCACCAGGAACAACGCCTGCTGCTCGCCGCCCAGGCGCAGCTGCCATTGATGAACCTTGGCGACCTCGACTGGTACCAGGGTTTTCACGAGATCGTGCTCTACCCCGACGACTTCCTCAGCCCCCAGCGCCATCGCGACGCCAGCGGCGTGGAACACGAATGGGACGGTGAACACAGCGGCGAAGCCTGGCAACAGGGCCCCGTGATCCTTGCGTGGCCCGGCGTGCTGGCCAGCGGCAACTGGGAAGGCTACAACCTGGTGATCCACGAACTGGCCCACAAGCTGGACATGCTCAACGGCGACGCCAACGGCCTGCCGCCGCTGCACCACGACATGCGCGTGCAGGAATGGGCCAGCGTCATGCAAAGCGCCTTCGACGACCTCAACCGCCAACTTGACCACAACCCCGACGCCGAAACGGCCATCGACCCGTACGCCGCGGAAAACCCGGCCGAGTTCTTTGCCGTCACCAGCGAATATTTCTTCAGTGCCCCGGATTTACTGGCCAGCACTTATCCACAGGTGTACGAGCAACTGAGCCACTTCTACCGCCAGGACCCGCTGGCGCGCCTGCACCAGCTGCAGGCCGGCGACGTGCGGTATCAGACGGAACGCCAAGCGCCCTACGACGTCTGACGCATGGCATCGGCGTCAGAATATGCCTATAATCGCCGCCACTTTTAGGCCAATCCGGCCATGTTTCATGGCCAACTACGGGGGCAACGCCCAATGAGCTACAGCAAGATTCCGGCTGGCAAAGACCTGCCGAACGACATCTACGTCGCCATCGAGATTCCGGCCAACCACGCGCCGATCAAATACGAAATCGACAAAGACAGCGACTGCCTGTTCGTTGACCGTTTCATGGCCACCCCGATGTTCTACCCGGCCAACTACGGTTTCATCCCCAACACCCTGGCTGACGACGGTGACCCCCTCGACGTGCTGGTCGTGACCCCTTACCCGGTCACCCCAGGCTCGGTTATCCGCGCACGTCCGGTCGGCATCCTGAACATGACTGACGACGGCGGCGGCGATGCCAAAGTTATCGCAGTACCCCACGACAAGCTGTCCCAGCTGTACGTCGACGTGAAGGAATACACCGACCTGCCGCCACTGCTGCTGGAACAGATCAAACACTTCTTCGAGAACTACAAAGACCTCGAAAAAGGCAAATGGGTGAAGATCGATGGTTGGGGCAACGCAGACGCCGCCCGTGCCGAGATCCTGAAGTCGGTCGCTGCCTACAAAGGCTGATACCGCTACTCGCTCTAAAAAAGCCCCGATTATTCGGGGCTTTTTTTGTGGGAAAAATATAAACACCCGGCTATTTTAATAAACACTTTTACATACCATGTTTAACTAGATTAGTTAACTAACAGAACAAGCCTTCAATAAGGAAACACCTACATACGGCAACTCAACGCATGGTTTATTTGATCTGGTTTTACGGCCAGTAAACTCTGCGTTTATGAATACATCAGGTGATCGCTTAAGAGCGCTATTAAGGGAAGTCCATCTTTCCGCTTCCGACTTCGCCAAGAACCGCGATGTTACGCCTCAACACGTAAACAACTGGTTCAAGCGCGGCGTCCCCATGGGCCGTCTCAACGAGTTCGCAGAACTGCTGTGCGTCACCAGCCGCTGGCTGCGTACAGGCGAAGGCCCCAAACATCCACCCGCCAACTTCCTGCTGGAAGGATCCGATGCAGACCACACACACCGTATCGCCCGTGAACAGACCGGCAACTACATCGCCCAGCCGGTCTCAACGCCGGCAAAAATCGACGTGGAGATTCCCCTCCACCCCACCTTCACCTCAACCGAAAACATCCGCCTCTCCCTGCACACCCTTGAAACCATCGGCGTAAACCCGGAGCGGGCACTCGGTGCCTACATGGTCGGCAACAGCATGATCGACATCATCCAGGACGGAAGTACCCTCGCCATCGACTGCGGCCGCAAACAGATTATCGACGGCGAGATTTATGCGGTAGAACACGACGGAATGTTGCGCATCAAATACCTCTACAACCGCCCCGGTGGCGGCCTGCGGATGCGCAGCCACAACAGCGCCGAACATCCGGACGAGTTTTTGACCTACGAACAGCGGCATGAGCAGAACTTTGAAATTCTGGGCTGGGTGTTCTGGTGGGCGACACTGAACAACCGCCGCCCGCCAGTGCCGCTGGATGAGCATTTATTGGGCTACGAAGGCTCTAAATCGGATCCGAAGCTGGGAAATTGAGGCGAATGTGGGTATCATGCGCCGCACATTTGGCAGGGGGTTGGCGTGAAGCCGGTCCGCCCTGCCTGGCGATGCGGAGGAGTTCCCGCTGATGCCCCTATCACCTGGGCGCAAGCCTGGGTGAACGATTTGAAGGCTGGTGAGGTTTACCAAAAATAAGCTGAACCAGTCCCCGAGAAGCCGGCCACAAGCCGGCTTTTTAATGCCTGGAAGAAACTCGGGGCGCGAAGTCACCTCACCTCGGCTGCAAACAGTCCAGCGCTCGATCCACCACCACCTTCGACATTTCCACCAAATGCATCACCGCCCGCTGCGAACCATTCAGCGGCTCGGTCGACGCCTGGGCGGTCGCTACGGCGCAATGCAACAGCTCGGCAGCATGAGCCAGAGCATCTTCGAAACTCAGTTCGTCATCAACGGTAAACGGGTTGGGTGAAGGCTGCGCATCCGGCGCTTTGAGGTAGCGATCAATCACTCGGCGCGAGGCATCAGTGTCGCGGAGTAAGGCTTTGTGGAAGGCGGGTGGATCGGGGGTAACTTTGACCATGGTAGAACTCCTAGCAGTGAGTTGAACCACTAACTTCTCGCGACTAAACGATCAGAAGGTGGCAGCTGTACGCAGGTTAGTCGACCGGCCGCTAGGCACCGGCGCACCCGAAGGTGCCCTGCGCACAGCCACCATAAAGTGCAGGCGATAAATACCTGGCTTTGAGATGGCGCTGTGCGCCTAGCGTCGTCCGGGCGACTAAACCCGATCACCGAATATGCAGTGACGGAACGCAGACTAGTCGCGGGATTTTGCTGGCGCAAGCGCTTGGAATTCTCTAGGAAACGTCCTGCAAATGAAAGGGATGAGTCTTCCTGGCCATTCCCAATCACTGCCACTTCTTGACTCTCCCCTTAAGGTCACACCTCACCCTGAAGCACTTACTTTCAGGACTCCACCACCATGAGCCAACGCATCCTGGTCATCCTCGGCCATCCTTCGAGCACCAGCTTCTGCTCTGCCCTCACCGACACCTACATCACCCGTGCCAAAACTGCCGGCCACGAAGTGCGCGTTCTGTGCCTGGGCGACCTGACGTTCGACCCCATCCTGCACAACGGCTACAGCCAGGTCCAACCTCTGGAGCCCGACCTGCTCAACGCCCAATCCGACATCCTGTGGGCCAATCACCTGACGTTTGTTTTCCCCATCTGGTGGGGTGGCATTCCGGCATTGATGAAGGGTTTTATCGACCGGATTTTCCTGTCCGGTTTCGCCTTCAAATACCGCAAGGGCAAGGCCTTCCCCGAGAAACTCCTGAAGGGCCGAACCGCGCATTTGCTGGTGACCCTCGACACGCCGCCGTGGTATTACAGGTGGTTCTACCGCATGCCTGCGCTGCATCAGATGCGCAAGACGACGCTGGCGTTTTGTGGCATCCAGCCGATCAAGACGTTGCAGTTCGGACCGGTGCTGGGCTCCACGCCAGCGCAGCGGGAACAATGGCTGAAACAGGCCGGCGCACTCTTTGGGAAAAGGACTTTTCATGTACATCGGCAAAGCCGCGCAGTTGTCGGGCACCACGATCAAGGCGATTCGTCACTATGAGGCGATCGGTCTGTTGCCGCCGCCGCAACGGGAAGGCCGTTATCGCATTTATTCCCCGCAGAGCGTCGAGCTGCTGAGTTTTATCAAGTGTGCCCAGCAGTTGGGTTTCAAGCTCAAGGAATTGCAGGTGATTTTGCGCGGGTACCAGGGTGATGAGCTGCCCTGGCAGCGGGCTAATCGGGCCATTGCAGAGAAGAAGCAACAGTTGGTCTGTCAGATCGAGGCCCTGCAGCGGGTGCATGCAGGCCTGGTTGCGTTTGAAGAAAGTCGCGAGGGTGTATCAGGTTTTTGTCTGCCGGCTGATGACGGCCCGCCATAAGGCAGGCCGCCGGGTATCACATGAGCGTGATGTCTCAACCCACGACCGTAAACTCCGCTTCGATCACCTCTCCCATCGCTCGCCATGCGTGAAACCGCTGACGCTGTTCTTTACGTTGAGCCACGTCGCGCTTTACGCCCTCTACCGTTGCTGTCAGCTCGACAAAGTCTGCAAAGAAGGTTTCGGTGAATTTCGGGCTGTTGATCAGGGCCAGTAACTCACTGCGCTGGGTCTCGAAGTTCTTCACCATCTGGTCGAGTGCTTCGCGAAAGGCCCGTTCACGCTTGGCTTGTTCCCAGGTATCCCAGGCTTCCATCGCAAGGCCAACCACCGCCAGTGCACCGTTGAGGCCTTTGGCAAGGTTGACGGCGCCCCAAGGTTTGAATTTGAGCATTTTGCCCAAGTCCAGGCCGACGATTTTGGCGGCACTGACGAGACCGTCCCGGGTGGCGAGGATGGTGCCATTATTGATCAGGTTACTTTTGAGTACGTAGTCTAAACCTTGCTTGCCAAAGACTTTGACCGCACTGTTGAAGTGATTGACCTCGGCGTCAAAGCCCACTTTCATCTTGCTGACTTCAAGCGTCACGGCCCGAAGTTGACGCTCAAATTCGTTTTGCAGGCGAGTGGTCACCATGACGCCTTCACTGCCGACTTCACGCTCGAAAAAGTCAGTGAACGTTTCCTGACTGAGGCCCTTGGCCTGCAGGATCAGGTCGGCGAAATACTCACCCACAAACTGACGCAGGTTACCGCGCACGTCACCAATCTGCGCGTCGGTAGCGGTCAATTGTTTTTCCAGGCGCAGGCTCATGGTGATCAGCTTATCCACCTCCTCACCGATCTTTTCATCGTTCTGGACCGCGACGGGCAGTTGCTTGTCGAGTACGTCCCGAATAACGCTGTTCTTGGCCTCTTCTACGATTGCGATCGCACCGCCGTTGTCCTTGATCTTGCGCAACGTTGCGTCTTGCAGTGTGCCAATGTGGGAAAGAACCTTGAACTCATCCAGGTTGTCCAGCCAGTACTCGGTGCCTCGGTCAAAGGGGTTGGCGGCCACCGCAATGATTGCCAGGGCATCGGCCTCGCTTGAGGTGAGGCTGATCAAGTCGCGTAGCCGCTCGGTGACATTGCGTTGCTTGATCTTGAGGTTGCTCTGGTACTCCGCTTCATCCTCCACATCCACCACTTCATCAAACCGGCTGAGTACAAAAACCGTACGCGGCAACAGGTTCAAGGTTCGGAACAACCACGTCAGGTCTTCCTTGTGGCTTTCCTTGATCGGGTTGGTGGAGTTCATCACGTACAGCACCAGGTGCGCTTCGCTGACGTACTTTTTGGTGATGTCTTTGTACTTTTCGATAGAGTCGGTTTCAGCGTTGAACTGCTCTTTGAAACCGAATAAACCTGGGGTATCGATCAACACAAATTCTGAACTGACGTCATAGACTTTGACTTCGTTGGACGACTCCTGATGGCTGATATTCATGCTGGACTTATCCAGCTTCTCCATCCAGGCCGCGGCAATGGACGTCTTGCCTTCGGAAAAACCACCCACCAGGGCGATTTTCAGTTTATCGCCGGCAACGCCCTCGATAGCAGTCTGCAACTTGGCCTTGAGGTTCTGATCAATCTGTACTCCAACGCTTTCGCCCTGCTGGAGGAAGGCCTGGAGTTTCTCGAGGATTGCCAGCGCCCGGGTCTGCTGCGCCTTGAATGCACCTAGTGTCTTTTCCATTATTTGGCACCTGCTAATTCGATTTTGGTGGACAGTTTGTTCAGCTCAGCGATGGACTTGACCAGCGTATTGTTGATTTCGCTGACTTGGCGCACCGGCTCGGCCAGGGCGTCCTTGAGGCCTTCGACTTTCTTTTCCAGTTCAGGAAAGGCATCGGCCAGGCTATCGCGCATGGACTGGCGCAGTTGCGCAGTGATCTTGTCGAGGTTCTCGTCAACCGACTTACGCTGCTGAGCCATTTTGTAATCGCTGCTGAAAAAGCCGATGACTGCCTTGCCCGCGCCGAACAGCACCCCGGCGATACCCAATGCCAGGATCACCCAGCCTGCCGGATTCCAGAACAACAGCGCTCCGCTGCCCAGCGTGATCAGCAAGTTCTTTACCTTGAGGCCATTGTCGATGTCGATCTTCAAGTCAAACTTGGTGTCCATCCGGCCGACTCGCACCTTTGCGTAAGCTTCCAGCAACTCACTGGCATACTGTTGGAAGCGCTCGATGACGTCGGCGATATCCGCCTGGAAGCGTTGCAGCTCAGCCTCCATTTTCTTCGGCAACTGCGCTTCCAGAGTGGCTTGGCCTTCCTGTATCAGGGTTTCGAACGCAGCCTTGAAGCTGTCATTGCTGATGTCACGCTCAATACGTTCGTAAATATGACGCCGAACCGTATTTTTAAACGTGTTGATCGCTTGCTCACCCTGAGTTTCCAGGCGGGTTTTCAAGCCTTTTAGGCTGATGTCCAACTGGTCGCAAGACCCCTTCACATCCTCTTTCAAACGGTCCCGCAGGGGCATGAATGATTGAAGGCGCAGCGTGTCGAACTCGTCCTTGGCATTCATGACCACCTGATTGGCCTTATTGAAGTTTGAGCGCCGGATCTTGTGTTTGTAATCGCTGACCAGGTCACCCGTCAGGACCTGATGGAACTGCTGGATATTGGTTTTATGCAGCATTTCATCCATCGTGAAGTTAGCGAGAAACTTGGCCTTGTTCTTGGCATGGGGAGAACCGGGCGGCAGGCAATCGGCAACGGCCAGGAAGGCAGGCTGTGCGCTCAGGGGAATAACCTTTTGGTAGTTATCACCCAGTTGCTCGCGCATTTTACTGTTCAGGTCATCCAGGCTGGCCAATTCGTCTGCACTTACCAAATCGCCTCTTAGCATCATCGGGTTAGTCACACGCTTATTGAACAACGTCCAGACTTCAGTTTGTGCCCCCAAGTGCTCTTTGATTTTTTCCAGGGTTCCCTTGTTGGCACCCTCGCCCTTCTGTGGCGCGGCGGCTTTGCCTGTTACATAAAAAACCGCGTGAGCCTTGCGCACCGCCGACCAAATACTGTCGATGACCTTCGCTTCCTTGCCTTCAATACCTGGCACATCAAGCAAGACGAATTGTTGCTCCCCGGAGCGAAACTCGTAATCCTGGGTATCGAGGGTGAAATCAGAACTGCCATTGCCGATGATCCCACCGTCGGCGAAGGCATCCAGCTGGCTCAGTTGCTGCTCAAGGCGCGTGCGCTCAAGCTCGGCCTCACCTTTTTGTTGCTGGGCTGCGCGTTGCTGATTCTTGAGGTGCTCAACCGCGGCGATACCTTCAGCTTCTGCAGCATCAAGGGCCAATGCGCTGCGCGCCTGTTGATGCTCTTCCGGCAGCTTGCGAAACATGTTCAGCAGTTTCTGCCAAAATGAAGCGCTTGCTTTCTTGTCTGCCACCTGCTGCTGCAGGCGAGAGACTTCATCCACAAGCACGCCACGGCGATCATCGTGAAAGCGCACCAGTTCAGCGAGTTTGGACTCCAGATCAGCCAGCAACAGTTCACCGTCCTGGCTCGACTTCAGTAAGGCTGCGAAGTTTTCCTCAGTCAAACCGGCCTTCACCTGCAGGGCTTTATATTGCTCCTGGGTTTCAACTTTGCTGCGTTCGTTAAGCATTATCCGCAGCGTTTCAATGATCGTGGACTTTCCGGCGTTGGTTTCACCATAGAAAGCGATGGTGAACTTGTCCCACTCGGCGCTCCCTTCCAGCGCAGCAATGTGTTCATTGATTTCTGCCTGAAATTGCCCCAGCACTTCACGAGTTTGGCTCTGCGCCTTGGACACTTGTTCATCTGTCGACGAGGCTCCGAGTTTTTTTAAAATCTCATCGACTTCACGA
Source organism: Pseudomonas sp. PAMC 25886 (assembly GCF_000242655.1). Taxonomy (NCBI): domain Bacteria; kingdom Pseudomonadati; phylum Pseudomonadota; class Gammaproteobacteria; order Pseudomonadales; family Pseudomonadaceae; genus Pseudomonas; species Pseudomonas sp. PAMC 25886. The sequence continues at coordinate 4,024 of NZ_AHHC01000069.1, read as the reverse complement.
GCCACGCTCGAATAAATGTGCTTCGGGGATTCCAAATCAATACTCATCAGAGCTCTCATCGTTTCATTGAAAGAATGTCGAATCTCGCGGTAGTAACCCGCTAATGATCAATGATGTGATCACAGGATTACCGCCTTGCCGGCTGGAGAACAGGGCAACGGAGGAATAAGTCAAAGGGTAGGGATACACGAGAAACTCCTTCTTCCGTCATCACGCTGTTTTCAGAATCCATCCAAGCGTCGAGGTGCGAAAACCCGGTCCAGCGCCTTGTAAAAACACTGAGCAGCGCAGGTGCACGCGAATTTCGCCGAGGGATGCTACTTGAAGAGGTGGCGATTAGCCATCCGACTAAGGCATGCCCCTTACTCAAGGGCCACTTACTCCGTCGGAGTAGAGACCATCGTCAACTCTGCCACCCGCGCCCTTTCCGCCCGCAACGCCCGCTTCAACTCACGATTCTCCATCTCCCGGATCTTCGCCCAGCGTGTCGCGGTGCGACAGCCCATCACAAACTTCCAGATCTCCCGCAGCCGCAGATACTGCATCAACAGCACCAGCAGAATCACACCGATCAACACCAACGCACCTGTCGAAATCAACTCCGACATACCCATGTCCTTTTTCCTTTTTTTAGCTTCGAGCAATCTCGAAGACAGCCACACGATATGTAGCCTTTGATTACAGGTCCATACTGTGGACAGATACAGGTAAAGTAATGGCACACATGGGAGGGGTCATGAAACGCAAGCAATCCATTGAGCAAGTACGCTGGGACCTGGCACTTCGCTATCGCCTGATCGAGACCGTCGCCTGGTGGGAAGGGCGCCTGACCACGGGGCACTTGATCCAGAGCTTCGGCATCAGCCGGCAGCAGGCCTCGAAGGACATCAACACGTACATCAACGAGCATGCGCCCCGAAACTTGACATATGACAAGCAGCTCAAGGGCTATGTCCCGAGCAAACTGTTCAAGCCGAGGTTTATCGACGACAGCGCCAGCGCCTATTTGCACCTGCTGTACCAGAACAATGAACGAGCGCCGCATATTGAAGGGCTGGCGTTGGCCTATGCCCATACCAAGGTGCTGGAGGTGCCTGACCGCAGCATTCGGCCACAGATTTTGCGCCCGCTGCTCAAGGCCTGCCGCGAAGGGCTGCGCCTGGAAACCGAGTACGTTTCCCTGGCCAACCCGGAGCCGGAGATTCGCCTGATTGCGCCTCATACCCTGGTGTACACCGGCATGCGCTGGCATGTGCGGGCCTACTGCGAGAAGAATCGCAAGTACCGCGACTTCGTACTCAGCCGGCTGAGGGGTGAGCCGGAGTTACTGGATAAGTCAGAAAACCTGATCAGCGAGGACACGGTATGGGAGACCGCCGTGGACCTGGTGATTGCCCCGGACCAACGATTATCACCCACCCAGCGGGCGATCATCGAGACCGACTTCGGCATGGTCGACGGACAGTTGGTAATCCCCAGTCGTCAGGCGTTGGTGAAATATGTTTTGCAGCGTTATCAGATCGATCCGAAGAATCTGGACCCTAAACCCGAAGCCCAGCAGATCGTGGTGAAGAACCTGCAAGAGCTGAAACCTTGGCTGTACGATTGATCGATACGGGTTCCTCTCGGCGCAAGGCCGAGGGGATCGCTGTGGTCAATGAGCTGAATCGCTGTTCTACGTAGTGCCGGGCACCAGCTCGGCACGGAAAAAATCTCCCTCCTCGTAAGCCCAATCTGATTTTCCGGACCACTCGTCCAGCCCCTATTTTGCTGTTGCAGACTCCGACGCCTCCCCTTTGCAGAGACGTCACGGATGACTGCTTCTTCGTCCCACATTGCCCATATCGAACACGAACTGGATGGCTTTCATCAGAGCCTGGCGGTGTATCGCCAGCAGGTGGGCGCCTGGTATTCGCAGGCGCTGGACAAGGTCAGCCATGGGGCAGATTTGCCGTCGTTGCTGGGGATGGATCGAATCATTCGGGTGGGAGATTCGAGCAAATCGGTGAGCATGACCGATGACAATTTCTCGACGGTGGTGCGCTGTGAGGTCGGCGGCGTACTGGAGATCGAGAGCAAGTTCGAGTCGGTGTATGACGTGCCGCTGGGAGGTATTCCGGTTGAGGTGATTGGGCTGGATGACGGCAGCTCTACCGTCGTCATGCTCGATGAACAGGGGAAAGGCTCTCACCCCTGTGTGGCCGGCAAACGCTACCGGGTGCGGGTGCAGGGTGGGGTTTCGCAGGAGCAGGTCGAGGCGCTGCTTTCGTCTTACGACGGCTTGACCGCTGACCTGGAAAGCTGGCTTCGCAAGCAATGGGACGGTTTCAGACCGCATTGGGAAAGGTCCACTTCAAGCGCGATTGGCACTGGCGTGCTGGCGGGAAGTTGGGCAGCAATTACTGGCGTGTGGGACGCCATCAAGCAGGTGCAGGAGATCTTCAAGGATCCGGGCAAGCTGTTTGAAAGCCTGGGAGCCAAAGCCAGCGAACTGATGGAGCTGGCCCGCACTGCGCCAAAGGTGATGGAACAGGCGATGTTGCTGGCCAGTGATGAGGCGGCGCTGTACCTGATGCTGCGCACGGCGATGATTTGGCTGTCGGCGTTACCGCCTAGCGAGGTTGCCGGCAGTACCGCCGAGGCGGTGGCCGGGTTTGTGGTGTCGTTGCTGATCGATTTGTTGGTGGCGGCTTTGCTGACGGTTGTTTTGCCGGCGGCGGGTATCGCCTATTTGAGTTCGCGTGCGCTCAGGTATGGCGCCCGGATTGTTGAGGCGGCCATTCGGTTTGTGAAGGGCATATTCAGTGTTCTTCAGAGCTTTATGGGGGCAGTGGGACGGTACAAGACAGCGGCGGTTCGGGGCGCTGTTGATGGGTTGAAAAAGGGTGGTGTGCAGATGCGCTGGGGGCCGCGTCAGAACACCGTGGTTCGGGAGAAAGCGCATGTCGATGATGTGCCCGCCTCTGCCAAGAACCCCGGTGGCGATGCAGCCGCTCCCGCAGACAAGACCGCAACCAACGGCTGCCCGGTATCGATGGTTACCGGTGAGGAGCTGCTGACCCTCACCGACGGCTCGTTGGAGGGCGTGCTGCCCTTTGCCTGGACGCGGTTGTATCGCAGCAGTGCGGTGGAAGTGGATTGCGGGTTGGGGTTTGGCTGGAGTCATTCGCTGGCTCAGCGGTTGGCGGTTAGCGGTGAAACGGTGGTCTGGACCGATCATGAAAACCGCAGCACTACGTTTCCCCTGCCCTCCGCTACGCGGCCAGCCATCACCAATAGCCTGGCGGAAGCAGCGATTTATCTGGGCGCTTTGCCTGATGAGTTGGTACTGGCTCAGGCATCCCTTTTCTACCATTTCCGTGACGGTGTGCTGACGTCGATCAGCGACGCGTACGACAACCGGCTGCGCATTTCACGCGATTATTCCGGACGGATTCAGCGGATTGATAACGGCGTCGGCCAGGGATTGCTGCTGCGTTATGACCGCGGGCACATCGTTGCGGTCGACTATCAGGTACAGCGGGAGCTGGACTGGATTACCGAGCAGAACGTTGTTTCCTACAGGTACGACGATGCCTGGCGGTTGATCGAGGCGACCAATGCTGTCGGCGAAAGCGAGCGTTATCGGTACGACGATCAGCAGGTGATTCTGGAACGACAACTGGCCGGTGGGGCGAGTTTCTTCTGGGAGTGGGAACGGTCCGGCAAGGCGGCGCGATGCGTCCGGCATTGGGCCAGCTTTTCCCAGATGGACACGCGGTATACCTGGGACGACAACGGCAGCGTCACCGTCCACAACGCCGATGGCAGCCAGGAAGTCTACGTCCACGACCAGCGCGCACGGCTGGTGCAACGGATTGATCCGGACGGCGCGGAGCACTTCAAATCCTACGATGACAAAGGCCGGCTGACAGTCGAGCAGGATCCGCTCGGCGCGGTGACGGCGTATCAATACGATGAAGCCGGTCGGTTGATTGCGCTGTTTCCCGGTGACGATGCGCCCACGTCCTACGAGCATGACAAC